>SHVL01000093.1 GCA_009694305.1 Thermoleophilia bacterium | reverse complement strand
GACGACCTCTTCCGCAAACCCGCC
The DNA here is from genome assembly GCA_009694305.1 of Thermoleophilia bacterium. Lineage (GTDB taxonomy): Bacteria > Actinomycetota > Thermoleophilia > Gaiellales > Gaiellaceae > Gaiella. The sequence continues at coordinate 5,982 of SHVL01000093.1, read as the reverse complement.
GTAGTCGAGGAAGGCGAGGACGCGTTGGCCAGGTTGCAGGCTGCGCACCTGCTCGCCGACCTGGGTGACGATGCCGGCGACCTCCATGCCGGGGGAGAAGGGGAACGCCGGCCGCGTCTGATACTTGCCCTTCACGATGAGCGTGTCGGCGAAGTTCACCCCTGCCGCGTGTACCTCGATCAGGACGCCGTCCGGGGTCAGCGCGGGCGGCGCGATCTCCTCGACCCGCAAGACATCAACCTCGGCCCACTGGTGACAGACGACGGCTCTCATGCGGCGATCTTCGCTGAAAAGTCTGGATTCCGGTGCTTCATGGTTGGCAGCGATGACTGTTGACGTCATAATGACGTCACAACGATGAAAGAGAGCCTCGAAGTGACTCGCATCCCTGCCAACGCCGCCTACCTCCGCCTCCTGCGCTCGACCCGCCCGGGCACCCCCACATACCGCGAGTTCGACCGCGACCTCCAAGGCGCCCGCTCCATCGAGACCAGCGCCCGCATCGCCGCCGCCGCTCTCCGCGGCTTCTAGTCCCACACCCTTCGAGGCAATTCACCACCCAAGGAGCATTCCCATGCCCCGATCCCGATACGACTGGCAGCAGTTCATCAGTTCATCACCGATTTCGAGGCAGCCTCCTGGCATCAGCACACGCGGTCCGGGCCGCGCGCTGACCGCGGTGAACTCGTCGACGATGTCGTGGCATGGATTACCAACTACCTCGACCGCGCAACCGACGAGGGCGAGTACGCTCCGCGCCGAAGCCGCCGAGGTTCCGCCCGCCGCTTCGACCTCGACAGTCTGTTCGAGGACGGGACTGACCCCTCCGTTTGGCCGGACGAAGTCCACGAACACCTGGCCGCGCTGCGAGACCGCCTCCGCGGAATCTCGGCGCGGCAGTACGGCCGGAGGCGTGGCGAGCACCATCGCTGGGGCCGTCGTCGTCGGAAGGCCGCCGACGACGGTGACACCCAAGCGGGGAGTCGCGCTTCCGCCCGCCCTCGACGTCTCGCGTGGGCCGTGGCGACGCGCCTCGCGGTGCTGGCGATCACCGCATTGGTGGCGCACCAGCGTGGGGGACGTGCGCGTCGGCGCAGGGGTTTCAGCGTATAGTCCGGCCATGGGCGACCCGGAAGTCCTCGCGCCGTTCTGTCCGCGCTACCACCATGCGGTGGAAGTGATCGGTCGTCGTTGGACCGGCGCGATCCTCCGCGCACTGCTCTCCGGCCATTCCCGCTTCACCGACATCGCACAGACGATCCCCGGCCTCAGCGACCGCCTGCTCTCCGAGCGCCTCAAGGAACTCGAAGCGGAGGAGATCGTCGTCCGTGCCGTCCACCCCGAGACTCCGGTGCGTGTCGAATACCGCCTCACCGCTCGCGGCGAAGATCTGGCGCCGGTGATTCAGGCGCTCGCGAGCTGGTCCGAGCAGTGGCTCCCTGCTTCCGTCGCTACGCGACGTTGATCCTGGCTTCGATACGCGTCCCATGAACCTCGACTACCGGGCCTTGGCGGACCACTGGATGCGTCGTGTCGACGAAGTCGGCCTGTTTGACGAAATCGTCGCACCGTCCCTCATGGTCGAGAGCGGGATGGGCGCCAGGGACCTCGAGGGCCTCCGCGCTCGCATCGAGGAGATGGCCGTCGCGTTTCCGGACGCCACCGTCACGCTCGAAGACGTCATCGTGGACGGCCCAAAAGTCTGCATCGTCCTCGACGGGCAGGGCTCGCATCTGGGCCCCCTACGCGGGTTCCCGCCGACCGGCCGGCCCGTGAAGTTCGCCATTGTCATGGTGATGCTGATGAGCGGCTTCCTCGTGGAGCGCGTCCGGATCTATTCAGAGGCTTTCACCGGGCCGGTGCAGATGGGCATCATCCCGGCCTTCGATGACCTCCCACAGAACGAGGGTCCCGCCTAGCCCTCGGTCTCCCGCTTCGCCTCGCCCCTGCGGAACCTCACCAGTAGACTCCGGTTTCATCACACATCAGATGACCGGGGTGGCTGTGCGCCGCAAACTGACCCGTCCGTTCTACGGCTGGTGGATCGTCGGCGCGGCCGTCGTACTTCAGGCGCTGCCCGCTGGGCTCCTCCAGCAGGCCTACGGTGCCTACGTCGTCCTCCTCGAACGCGAGTTCGGGTGGAGCCGTACGACGCTGTTCGGTGCCTTCTCTGTCGTGCGGATGGAGGAGGGCCTCCTCGGCCCTTTGCAAGGCTGGATGCTCGACCGCTTCGGCCCGCGCACCGTCATGCGCGTCGGCAATGTGATCTTTGCTGGGGGCTTCTTCGTCTTCGCCCAGATCAACTCAGTTGCAGGGTTCTACGCCGCCTTCATGATCATGGCCATCGGTGCGTCCCTCGCGGGGTTCCTGTCGGTCACCACCGCCATCGTGAACTGGTTCGACCGCAAACGTTCCGTCGCGATGGGCATCGCGCTGCTGGGCACCGCCGTCGGCGGGCTCTTGCTGCCGCTGGTCGTCCTCGGCCTCGAGTCGTGGGGCTGGCGCGCGATGGCCAACATCTCCGGTGCCATCATTCTCGTCGTAGGCCTGCCGTTCGTGCAGATCGTCCGTCACAAGCCCGAGCAGTACGGCCTGCTCCCTGACGGGCGCGCTCCCGACACCCTCTCGTCCGTCGATGGCGTCGAGGGCTCTCCGACACCGCGGCTGGAGCAGGCCTCGTTCACCACCCGCGACGCGATGCGGACGCGCGCCTTCTGGTTCATCTCGCTCTCGCATACCGCCTCGGTGCTTGTGGTCTCCGTTGTGATGGTGCACTTCGTAGCGTATGCGACCACCGACCTCGGCTACTCCTTGAGCGCGGCCGCTGGCATCGTCACGCTGCAGACCATCACCAACCTCATCGGCCGCCCCCTCGGTGGCTGGCTCGCCGACCGTACCAGTTCGAGGCTCGTCACCGCCGTCGCGATGCTCGGCCACGCCACCGCGCTGCTGCTGCTCGCCTACGCCGAGGACGGTTGGATGGTCATCGCCTTCGCGCTGCTCAACGGCCTCGCATGGGGCGCGCGCGTCCCCGTCGTCGTCTCGATGCGTGCCGAATACTTCGGCGCGAAGTCGTTCGGCGCGATCATGGGCGTCTCATCGCTGGTGGTCACGCTGGGCGGCGTCATCGCCCCCGTCGTCGCCGCGTGGGCCTACGACGCGACCGGCTCCTACACGATGTCGTTCACGATCCTCGCCGTACTCGCCGGCCTCGGATCGCTCTTCCTCGTCTTCCTCCCGAAGCCCACCAAAGCCCCCGAACCCGCCTCGTAGCGCGACCAGTGCGAGGGCACGCGCACCTACCCAACGCGACGCCGTTGCGACGTGTCGTGTCCTATCGCTGATTAGGTTCCCCATCCTCCTTGGGAGGGAAGTGCACAACTCTTCCACCTGCTCCTGACGGCACGATGAGGGATACTTGCACCATGGGTGATGCCGCCGCTGGGATAGGTCACCGCGTCCTCGTCACCGGATTAACGGGGTCGGGGAAGAGCACGTTCTCGCGCTTGCTTGCCGCGAGGACTGGGTTGCCGCTCATCCATCTCGATCTCCACTTCTGGAAGCCCGGCTGGGTTGCACCGCCGGAGGACGAGTGGCGCGAGAAGCAAAGTGGCCTGCTCGCCGGCGACGCGTGGATCGCCGATGGCAACTACAACGAGACACTCGATCTCCGCCTCGAACTCGCCGACACCGTTGTGTTTCTCGAGACGCCCTAGTGGGTGTGCTCGGGACGCGCGTTCCGACGCGGCCTGCGGAAGCCGGGCGAGCTGCCCGAAGGGTGCGAACAGTCGGCCTAGCGACAATTGCGCGATGGGTGTGCCGTATGGCTGTCGTCGCTTGGCGGAAGCGCCGCTCAGAGCCCGAGCGCGCACACGAGGTCATTTCGCAGCATGGACAGCATGTGGCCCTTCACGTGCTCAAGTCCAAGCGGGCAGTCAGGGAGTTCCTCGACGGTTTAGACGCGCGATAGCCGAGGTAGACCGGAGCGAGGTAGAAGGCTGCCTGCGTCGCAGGCGCAGCAGAGCGGCTCACTCGAACCACAGAGCAGTCGCGGCCAACATCGCGGTACCCGAAACAACCGAGGTGGAACCGAGGGCTACGCCCTTACGCGCGCACCGACTGCAGCAGCCGGTCGACCGCGTCACCCACTACACGACGCGTCCCCGCTGCATCCGAGGCCAGCGCGATCATGTGCGCCGCCTCGCTCGCCACACCACGGAGCAGGTGCGCAATCTCTTCGATGCCCATGCTGGGGTCGAGGTGGCCGGAGTTGAGGAGTCCCGTCAGACCGTTGCGCAGCATCGCCAGGCTCGCGTCCACCTCGCGCCAGCGCTCCCAGCCGAGCACGCTCGGCGCATCGAGCAGCAGGATCCGCCGCACCGTCGGGTCCATCGAGTGGTCCAGATACACATCGAACCCCGCGCGGAACTTGTCCCAGGGTTCGCCGGCAGCGTTGCGCGATGCGTTGCCGATGCGCTCACGCATCTCCGCCTGCACCTCGATGAACACCGCCTCGAAGAGGTCACGCTTGTCGCGGAAGTGGTGGTACAGCGCGCCGCGGGTCACTCCCGCCTGCTGCACGATCTCCTCGGTCGCCGTCGCTCCATAGCCGCGCTCCGCGAAGAGCGAGCGCGCCACGACCATCAGATTCGCGCGCGTGCGGTCAGCCTGCTCGGCCTTCCGGCTGCGGTTCGTGCTGTCGGCGACTGTCGTCACAGGGATCCTCGATGCCGTCGCGTCTCGGTCGAGTACGCTCGGATACGTACTCTACGTCCGAGGCGGGCCTCCGGGCTACGTTCTCCTGGGGCAGGGCCGTCGGCGTCTGCCACCAGTCGCCGCACTTCGCCGAGCCGTCCCACAGATTCGAGGACGAGCGCCGGGTCGGTCACCAAGTCGCGAATGATCACGTCAGTGTACCCTGTGATCCGCGAGCGTCCGGAACTGCCCCGCCACCTGCTCCACGGAGCCCCACACGAGGGCTGATGGGTCGAACCCGCGATATCCCCGCGCGAGGATCGGCGCGACGGTCCGCCGGGGCTCCTCCGGGTCTGCGCCCACGTAGATGTCGCGCCGAATGGCGACCGCCTTCGGCTTCCGCCCGTGTACGACCGAACGGTTGAGGTACATCGCGGCGTGCTCGCGCGCGACTACCGGCGTCAGGCCGGGGTCCGCGAGCCACGCATCGCCGAGGCGTGCCGCGCGGTCGATCGTCGTGGGCACCGACCCGCCGATCCACACCTCGATGGGTTCGCTCGGCACCGGCGCCACGCGCGCCGTGCGGAACGGATACCGCCGCCCGTTCCCCTCGATGCTCTCGCCCGCCCACAGCGCTCGCACTGTCTCTAGGCACTCCTCGAAGCGCGACGGCCGCTGCGAGGGCTTCACGCCGAGCGCATCGAACGCCGGGTCGTCCTCGGCGCCCACCGCGCACTGCATGATGAACCGCCCCTGCGCGATGCTCGCGAGCGTGCCCACCTGCTCCGCGAGCAGCACCGGATGCCACAGTGGCAGTAGATAGAGCGCACCCGCCGGGCGCTCGTCCCACTCCGCCAGCAGTCGTCCGAGGATCGGCGAGTTCTGGTAGTACTTCCCCGGCCCCGTGCTGTGGTGGTCGCCGACGAACAGCGAGTCCAGTCCCGCCGCGTTTGCCGCGCGCGTCCGCTCGACCATCCAGCGAGCGCCCTCGCGCGCATCGTCCGTGCGATGTGAACTCGACAGCGACACCCCGATGCGCATCTCCGGCCTCCCCCGCTACCTGCGCGCCTTCAGCGCCTCGAGGTACTCGATCAGCGTCTTGCCGGAAGCGCGCCACTCCTGCGCGGCCGCCACGCCGATGTAGCGGAAGTGCCACGGCTCATAGATGTAGCCGGTGATCGGCTCCCCACCCGGCGGATAGCTCATCGCGAACCCAAACCGAGAGGCATTGGCCGCGAGCCAGCGGCCGGACGGCGAGACCGCGAACGACTCGACCAACTCCCAACC
>SHVL01000092.1 GCA_009694305.1 Thermoleophilia bacterium | reverse complement strand
CGACGCGACATCGAGCGCCTCGACGATCTGTCGGAGGTGCTCGCCGAGGGGATCAGGTGTGGCCTCGAGAATCGTGATGACGCACTCGAGTACGCGCTCCAGTTCGGCCGCGGCATCGACGAGGCGGTGGCAGATCGCTTCATCGAGATGTACGTGAACGAGTTGACCGAGGACTACGGTGACGAGGGTCGGTCGGCGGTTGCCGAACTACTCCGGCGGGGCGAGGAGATCGGCGTGTTTCCCGAACCCGTGCGGCTCGATTTCGTCTGAGCACGTGATGTGGACAGGCTTCCGCCGGTCAGCAGGGTCCGTTCGTCCTCTCTCTTGACTGCCCGGCCCGTGTGCCAGGCAGCGGCCTGCTCTACTGGCCCCGTCACACCGCGTTTCCCGGGCTTCCGGTGCGTGGCACGGTGGTGCGGATACGCGTAGGGAGCACCACGGTGATCGCTGACGGCAGTCTGGTCGAGTGTCCACCTACTGGCCGCAGCGTGCGTCGGTCGGGTTGGTCAACGAGTAGCATGTCCTAGCAGGGTCCTCCGGCATGACGAGGGGAGGGTTGCAGTCGTTGATGGAAGGGGTTCCGGCTGGCGGCTCGCTCCAGACGAGAAGGAGATCAGGTGCGCAAGCTAGGGGTGGGACTGGGCGTATCCGTCCTGATGATCGTGGGTGCAACGCTGGCTGTCGCGACAGGTGCCTCGGCAGCACCCGGTGCAACGCAGGCGCCGATCAAGGCCGCGTGGATCTACGGCTGCCTGCGCAAGGATGATGGCTGGTCGCAGGCACACGACCGGGGCCGGGTCTACGTCCAGCAGAAGCTTGGCGCCAACGTGATCACGACCTATAAGGATAACGTTCCCGAGGGCCCACAGGCTGCCAAGGTGATCGATAGCCTCGTACGCGCCGGCAACAAGATCATCTTCGCGACATCGTTCGCCTACATGGACGTGATGGTGGCGGCGGCGAAGAAGTATCCGGATGTCTACTTCGAGCACGCGACGGGCTACAAGTCGTCCAGAAACCTTGCGAACTACTTCGGTGCTTTCGAAGACGTGATGTACCTGTCCGGTATGGCGGCCGGTGCGGCCACGAAGAACGGCAAGGTCGGCATGGTCGTTCCCGTCGCCATTCCGGAGACCATCAGGCATGTGAACGCATTTGCCCTGGGTGTCCAGACGACCCACCCGGGAGCAACGATCAAACTCGTGTGGATCAAGGCGTGGCTCGACCTGGCCAGGGAGAAGAAGGCGGCAGAGAGCCTTGTCGCAGCAGGCGTTGACGTGATCGGCCAGGGCGTTGACGGTGGGGCTACCGGCCAGTATGCGCAGTCGAAGGGCATTCCGTGGGTTGGCAGCAGGGCGACTGCCATCAAGGTCGCGCCTACGTCGTGGCTCACGGCAGGTGGGTACAACTGGGGTCCCTACTACCTCGACCGCACGAAGGCGGCAGCCAACGGAACCTGGAAGTCGGGGAGCTACTACGGTTCGCTCAAGGACGGGTTCGCAGTTCTCGAGCCGTACGGGCCGAAAGTTGCGCCAAAGACGAAGGCGCTGATTGCCGCGAAGCGTGCGGCGATCATCTCTGGCAAGTACTACGAGTTCCAGGGTCCCCTCTACGACCAGAGTGGAAAGGTGCGGGTCGCCAAGGGCAAGAGGATGACGTTGCCGCAGATCCTCTCGTTCGACTGGCTCGTCAAGGGAGTCGAGGGTAGCCCCAAGGGTTAGAAGCCCTGTCGATTGACGGGAAGGAGCGTGGGTACCGCGCGACCCGGGACGGCAAACTGGTCAACGTCAGGACGAGGATTCTCCTCGACGGTGGCGCCTATGCCTCGACCTCGGCCGCCTCCGCTTCGAACGCAGCCTGCTTTGCGGTCGGGCCGTACCGCGTTGACAGTGCCCTGATCGAGGCGCCCGAGCCGTCTGCGCCCTACGGCGTGAAGGGCGTCGGGGAGGCACCGACCGTCGTCGCCTCGGCTGCGGTCGTGGCTGCGATGCGCGCCGCAACGGGTAGGCCCCTCACGCGCATTCCGGTTCGACCCGACGAGATCATCGGGCTGTAGACGATCCAGAGCGCCAGCCAGGCGCGCGGCCAGGTGAGAGCGATCTCCTCGAAGCCGAACCAGCCGCGACGGTCGATCACCGTTGCGAGCGCGAACTGGCCCAGGATGTAGAATGCGGTGGTCGTGACGACCCCGATTCGCGGCCCGGCAACCGTGAAGGCGAGAACGATGACCACGCCCATCAGCCCGCCGAGCAGCAACCACCGGGGGCCGAACAGCCCGCACGCGGGCCGTCGAGGTTTCGACGCACGACGACGAGGACGGCGAGCGCCGTGATACTGGCGACGACGAAGGTACACGCGATCGCCTCGAGGCTCCCGACCCGCTCGCCGAGTCGTGCCTGGATGGAGATCTGGACGGCTCCGGCGAGGCCTGCGATGAACGCGATCGAGGCGGCGACGGGGGTCGAGTTCACGCACGTGACGGTACCTGTCGGCGCGGAAGGCGTTCCGGGGCCGATAGCGAGGTAGTAGGATTACGCGATGAGTGATGTCCTGACAGCGCGCGACGGGGCGGTTCTGACGATCACGCTCAACCGCCCGGAGGTCTTCAACGCCTTCAACAGGTCACTCCACGTGGCGTTTCGTGCTGCACTGGAGGAGGCTGCCGATCCTGCCGTCCGCTGTGTCGTTGTCACGGGCGCGGGGCGGGGCTTCTGCGCCGGTCAGGACATGAGCGAGTTCGCCGACATCTCTGGCTCGGTGCAGGTGGCGCTCGAGGAGACGTACCACGTCAACATCCGCCTCATCCGTGGACTCGAGAAGCCGGTGATCGCGGCTGTCAACGGTGCTGCGGCGGGTGCCGGTTTGTCGCTCGCTGCCGCCTGTGACATCCGGGTCGCATCCTCGGCAGCCGTGTTCGTCCCCGGCTTCGTCGGGATCGGCCTTGTGCCCGACTCGGGTGGCACCTGGTTTCTGCACCGGCTGCTCGGGTTCACCCGCGCCTTCGAATGGACGACCTCGAACCGCAAGCTCGGCGCCGAGGAGGCGCTCGCCTGGGGACTCGTCTCCGAGGTGATCACGGCCGAGGACTTCGACGTCCGTGTAGCCGAGCTTGCCGCAACGTGGGCCGCACGTCCCACACTCGCCGTCGCGATGACGAAGGGCCTGTTCGAGCAGGTGCACGCCGCATCCCTCGAGGAGCAGTTCGCGCTCGAGGCAGAGGTACAGCAGCAGGCCGTGGGCACGGCCGACTTCGCCGAAGGAGTAGCCGCATTCCTCGAGAAGAGACCCCCGAACTTCACGGGCGCCTAAGAAGGAGCGTCGATGTCGGATCAAGAGGCCGTCCCTGTCGCCGTTGCACCGGTGCAGCATCCGATCCACCTGGTCGTCACCGATGATCTCGACCGGAGCCGGCTGACGGTGTTCTTCCGTTTGCTGCTCGTGATCCCACACCTGATCTGGCTCTCCCTGTGGGGTATCGCGGTCGGGTTTTGTGTGCTCGCAGCCTGGTTGATCGGCATCTTTGCCGGTCGTGTGCCACAGGGTCTCCATGGCTTCATCTCCGGCTACGTCCGGTACGAGACGCACGTCTACGCGTACTTCTCGATCGCGGCAGATCCGTATCCGTCGTTCTCGGGAAACGCGGGGTACCCGGTGGACGTCGTGATCGCGCCGGCTGTACCACAGAGCCGGCTCACCATCCTCTTCAGGATGATCATCGGTATCCCGGCTTACATCGTGTTGTATTTCCTCGGCTACGTGGGCCAGATGGTGGCCTTCCTCGCCTGGTTCTACGCAGTGTTCGCCGGCAAGCTGCACCCGGCGCTGCGGGATGTTCTCGCCTACTGGCTGCGCTACAACGCACAGGCCTGTGGCTATTTCTTCCTGCTGACCCAGCGGTACCCGAGCTTCTCGGACGAGTAGTGCGGGTGACCCCTTGACCGGAATCCGCACCATCGACTACCACACGGGGGGCGAGCCGTTCCGGATCGTCGTCGGCGGTGCAGGGGTGCCGGAGGGCACCACGATTCTCGATCGTCGGCTCCGCGTTCACCGGCTGCGTCGTCGTTCGTCGTCGATCCGGACGACCCGCTCGGCGAAGGATTCCTCCTGCGCTAGTCCCGTGTTCCGTACGCTGCCCGGGTGGAGACCGACGACGATGCGCTCGTGATGTATCTCGTCGTCCGGCGGCGGACGACGAGGCCGTTCGCCGATCTGGCGACAGCGGCCGCGCTTGTGACGCGCCGTTGTGCATATCGGTTCCAAGACGACGACCGCTGGCGCGACGGCTTCGAGGACTGGTGGCACCATTCGTTCCGGAAGGTCTGCCTTCGGGCCGAGTCGCGCGAGTGGGACGACCTGCGCGCGCTCGATCACGAACGGGTCGGTGACGTAGCGTGTCTGCCCCCCGTGCGTCGATCCCGGCGCGACCGTGTTCTCGTCAGGATGCAGACGCTGAGCGAGGAGGCCGGCCCACTGCCGGGGTTCGATCCGGGCGATATCGGCGACCTGACGCTCGTCGTCGCGACGGATCTCGGAATGAGCTCGGGAAAGGCCATCGCCCAGATCGGTCATGCTGCGCTGATGACCGATCTCGATCTCGGGGCTGACAGGGGGCTCGACCTTCGCGTCGCCGGGGAAGGCCGCGCGAGATGGGCCGAGCTTGCCGTTTCCGCGGAGGCAGTCGTCAGAGACGGTGGCCTCACCGAGATAGCGCCGGGATCGGAGACCGTCCTCGTGATGCGGCAGCCGACGGTGCAGCCCAGATGACGGCGGGCGTGTCGAGAGTCCTGATCGTCAACCCGTTTGCGAGTGGCGTCAACGAGCGCAGGCTTGCTGCCGTGCAGGCGGCTTTGCCCTCCGGTACCGAAACCATTCTGACGCAGGCGCAGGGTGATGCGACGGAGCTCGCCCGCGAGTGGTCGCCGCGTGCCGAGGCGATCTACGTGTTCTCGGGCGACGGAACCTACAACGAGGTGATCAACGGCATCCAGGCAGATGTTCCACTCGGATTCATTCCCGGAGGGGGCACGAGCGTCCTTCCGCGAGCGCTCGGCCTCGCGCGCGACCCGGTGAGGGCAGCCGCACAGATCGCGCGCGGCCGGCCGAGGCGGATCTCACTCGGGATCATCAACGGCCGCAAGTTTGCCTTCAATGCCGGAGTCGGATTCGATGCCGACCTCGTCCGGAAGGTAGACGGCCTCGGTCGCAGATCTGACGGCAAGCGCCCCGGCGATCTCGCATTTGGCCTGGCGGTGGTCCGGACGCTCGTTGACCACCGGCTCCATTACGAACCGGTGCTCGAGGTCGAGGGACTCGGCCGTGCCGCATTCGCACTTGTCGCGAACTGCTCCCCCTACACCTACGCGGGGCACCTCGGGTTGCGTGTCGCCCCCGACGCATCGTTCGAGGGAGGGCTGGACATCGTGGCGCCGCGCGAGGTGCGAGTGAGGGCTATCCCGAGGCTCGCCGTGCGGGCTCTCCGCGGGAAACACGGTGCGGCCAACGTTCTCGTCGGCCACGATCTCGACCGGATCCTGATTCGCTGTGACATACCAATGCCGGCGCAGGCAGATGGTGAGGACATCGGCGACCTCGTCGAGGCGGAGATCATCGCCTGGCGCGACGCGCTGACCGTTCTCGTCTAGGGCTCGTCACTCGAGCAGCGATTTCGCGGGAGGGGCCTCTGCCCACTACGCTGCTGGCCATGGCACACGCGTTTACACTGCCGGATCTGGGCGAGGGACTCGCCGAGGGAGAGATCACACGCTGGCTCGTCTCGGAGGGTGATGCGGTCGTCGAGGATCAGCCGGTCGTCGAGATCCACACCGAGAAGGCGACCGTCGAGGTCGGAGCGCCGGCGGCCGGGATCGTCCTGCGGATCGTCGTCCGCGAAGGTGAGCGCGCCGCCGTTGGTGCCACCCTCGCGATGATCGGTGCAGCGGGCGAGCAGCTTCTCCATTCGGTCACATCCCTGCCCGCAGACGAGCCGCCGGGGGATCCCGTCATCGCGGCCGTCGGCTCCGAGCCTCTCGAGGGACTCGCTCTCCACCGGCTGGCCCGCGATCTCGGCGTGGACTTCTCGTCCGTGCGGGGCACCGGCCCTGGCGGAACCGTGACCGAGGCCGACATCCGTACGGCTGTTGATCCGCCGGAGGGTCGCCGGATTCCGGTGCGCGGGATCCGGCGCGCAATCGTCGAGCAGGTCGAGCGCACCCATCGCGAGATTCCTGCTGTGACGTTCGTGGAGGAGTGCGATTTCACGGGCGTTGACCTCGGCCTGCTCGTCGCGAG
>SHVL01000026.1 GCA_009694305.1 Thermoleophilia bacterium | reverse complement strand
CGGGCCGAGGCCGACCCGATCGCCGTCGCCTACCGCCGGTATGGCTACACGCTCGGGGAGATCGGCGGTCATCTCGGCTGCCACTACTCGACCGTCAGCAGGCGGCTCCTGAGGAGCGAGCGGAGTGCGTGAATGCGAGACCTGACACCACACTCGCCACACTCCTCTCCGACCAGCCGCTCCTCGACCCGGCCGGCGAACGCCTCCTCTCCTGATTGCAAACGGGCGAGCGAACGCGGGGCTTCTACTCGCGAGAGAACGCTACGTCGGTAGCCACTTCGGCATCCGCCTCGCGGGCGTAGCGGTGCCCCGAGTAGACCGCGGTCGCGATCGTTCCCGGAGCAAGACAATCACCGATGCGCTGGATGGGAATGCGATCGCTCAATGCGTAGTAGAGGCTGTCCAGCGGCTCGCGGGATGTGACCATCACGACGCTCGGAGCCTCGACCTCCCTGGTCGCTTCGGTGTGGACGGACTCGAGGATCACCGAGCCCTCGTTCACACGGACGAGGGCCGCCCCCGTCTCGACTGCGATGCCGAGCCCGAGGATCCTCGACTGGATTCGATGCTGCTCGTCGGTGTGGGTCGTCCACGTCGAGACCTCATTCGCGGGCGTCACCAGGGTGACCTCGAGTCCGGCGTGCCGCAGGGCTTCGGCGATCACCCCACCCATGTAGTAGTGGTCGTCGTCGAACACGACCACGGGGCCGCTCGGCATCGCCCCTGCCATGACGTCGTCCGGCGTGAGGATCGATGGAGACTCCGAACCCGGTATCGCTGACGTATGCCAGCGGCCCGTGCCGTCTCTTCGCCACCGCGCGCCGGTTGCGACGACGACGCGATCGGCGCCGAAGTCGAGGATCTGCTCCTCGTCAACCATGCTCTCGAGGTAGACCTCGACGTTCGGGAGCTTCTCGATCTGGTTGAGACGCCAGTCACGTACGCGCGCCCACTGGCCGAGCCCCGGCAATGACGACTCGAGCGCGACCCGACCCCCCAGCACTCTGCGGGCCTCGGCCAGGGCCACGTCGTAGCCACGCTTGCCGAGCGACACCGCCGCTTCGAGACCGGCGGGACCTCCACCGACGATCAGGATCCTCGCGTCCGACCCCTTCGCCGGAATCTGCTCTGGATGCCAACCCTTCCGCCACTCCTCTCCCATCGTGGGGTTCTGGGTGCAACGAATCGGCGTCCCGGTCTGGTCGCCGGTGTAACAGATGTTGCAGCCGATGCACTCGCGGATTTCGTCCTCACGTCCCTCCGCGATCTTCTGGGGCAGGAAGGGATCAGCGATCGAAGGACGGGCTGCCCCCACGAGATCGATGACGCCGTCACGGACGAGCCGCAGCATCGTCTCCGGCGACGTGAACCTCCCCACGCTGACGACGGGCTTGTCCGTCACGCTCTTGACCCATGACATCGTCGCCTCGAGCGCGGCCTCCGGGATGAACCGCGACGTTCCCATCTCGTAGCTGTAGTCGTGCACCGTGATGTCCCACAGATCCGGCAGATCCGCCATCAGCTCCAGCATCTCCCGGGGCTCCGCCGTGTCCTGATCGTCGTCGTCACCACCTGTGCTCGCCGAGAAGCGCACCGCCACCGCGCACGTGTCCCCGACGGCCTCCTTCGTTTCTACGATCAGCTCGCGGAGTAGCCGAGCCCGGTTCTCGAGGGAGCCGCCGTACTCGTCGGAACGCTGGTTCGAGGGCAGCAGGAACTGCTGGATCAGATACCAGTGGGCCGCGTAGACGTAGACGATGTCGAACCCGGCCTTCTGGGCGCGTCGCGCCGCCTCGACGTGCCAGCGCTTGAACTCGCGGATATCGGTCTTGTCCATCGCCCGGGTCTGCACGGGGTCGTAGACGCCGGCCGGGATACTCGCTGGACCGAGCGGGGCTTCGCGCGAGTAGTGGTTTGCGCTCGCTGCACCTCCGTGCCAGAGCTCGACGCCGGCAAGGGCTCCGTGGGCGTGAACCTTCTCGACCATCAGCGCGTGCCGGTCGATGTCCCCGTCATCCCAGAGAGAGGCGGAGGGGAACGGCTCGTCGTCGGAAGAGGGGTGAATCGAGCAGTACTCGGTGCACACCGTACCCCAGCCACCCTCCGCCTTCACCTCGCGCATCCCGGCGAGTGTCTGAGGCCGCCGGTATCCCATGCCCGTGCAGTGGGGCACCTGGTAGAAGCGGTTCGGGGCCGTCACCGGCCCGATGCGAACAGGCTCGAAGAGGAGGTCGAATCGAGGATCACGCGGCATATTCTTCCTCCGAGGGAGTTGTGGCCCGGCGAACATACCACCCCCGCACTCCTTGACCGGCAGCACGCGGGATCGCACTTGTTGGCCGCATTTCGCACGCTCAGCCTTGCACCGATCCTCCGGCCCGTGACGACGAACCGCTTATGCGTGCGGTTTTTGCGCCCTCCGTGCTAGCTGATCCCGCGCTGATACCGGGTGAGACCGGGGTCAGGTCTTCTTCGTTCCATCTGCTGGCGCTTGCCGACGGACTCCTGGACCCGGCGTGCGGCAACGCGAGACCTGACACCCGCTGCGACCCTGGACTCGGCGTGCGGCAACGCGAGACCTGACACCACACTGGGCGGCTCCTGAGGAGCGAGCGGAGTGCGTGAATGCGAGACCTGACACCACACTGACACCACACTGCTGTTACCTTTAGCCCTGGCTTTCGCCCTATACTCCCAATGGAGGACTCCAGTGCATTCGAGCCCGAGGCAGATTGCTGCTCTTCTTGCTGTCTTCGCCCTTTTCCTCGGTGCGATTTCGGCCGCCGTATCGGCGAGTAGCGCTCGGGCAACCGGAACACGCGGTACGACCGCTGGCACTCCAACCCCCAAAGTCGGAAGTGTTGTATCGGCAAATGGCCTGACCAGAAAAGTGCTGGCGGTTACGCAGCCTTTCAACGCACCTGGCCAGGTGCTCTATCTGACTCGCGTGACATATGCGCCAAAGGCCAAAGGCTCTGTGCACTACCACGAAGGAACTCAGATTTTTCGTGTGGAGTCTGGTGCACTCACCTATCGAGTCAATGCCGGGACGGCGATGCTTACCCGTGCTAGTGGAGCCGTAGAGAAGCTCAAATCTACGACGACCATTCTGCGTAAAGGCGACTCGGTTGTCGAAACATCAAGTCTTGTCCACTGGGCAAGCAACAACACAAACAAGAAAACAACCCTGATCACTGCAGCACTCCTCAGCGAGGGAGCCGGACTCTCCACACCTGTCGGGGCGGCAGTGACAGGCACGCGGATAGTCCTCCCCGCAGAACTCGTCGTGACCAGTCGAGACATCGTCACAGTTGGACCGAATGCGCTGAACACCATCGGCACAGCCGTCCAGGAGGGCAGCGGCATCCTGGAAGGGGTCGGTGGGAGTCTGACCGGAGTGCGCGCAAAGTTGAATGCAACGTTCCTGGTGAATTATCTCTCGGGGAACGGCACGTGGAATGCCACCATGACCATGACGTTTTCCGACGGATCGACGATCTCGGGCGTGATGTCGGGGGCAACAATTGCAACCAAGGGCGGCGGAGCTGTATTTGGTGGGACAATCAGTGTGGTTGGCGGCACGGGTATCTACAAGGCAGTCACCGGCGGCACGGGAACCTATACAGGTTCACGCCCCGGTGGTCTCGGCAGCACCCCGCTTCAGACTCGCACGGATTTACACGTTTTCGGCTTGTAGACAAACGGCCTTTAGCGAGGAACCTCCATCGGGTGCATGGCATTTTGCATCCGGCCCCTGATGCCGCCGCCGGCGGGAGACCCCTTGCGAAGAGACCCTGGCCGCGGGGCACCCGGGCAGTGTCAGTGCTGTGTGATCGCTCCGCGGAACTGGCCATCCTCGAAGTCTCTCGCCGCATCAGAGGGCAGCTGCGACCGCAGATCGACGACGACGCGGTCGATCGTGCCGGTGAAGGCAAACCGCGGCTCGTAGGGCCCGACGGGCGAGGCGGTATCGACTCCGACATCGAGGGTCTCGCCACTCATCGAGAAGACGAAGGGCACCGTCCGCTCGATACGCCCCTCGGCGACGGTTGCGCCATTGACGGTCAGCCGTGCGTCACCGCCCTTGCCGAGTCCGTTCCCGTCATAGTCGAACACAACACCTATCAGGGCGGGCCCGGCAGGCACGGCATCGGGGCCGGTGAGCACCGTGCGCTCCCTGCCGAAGTAGTTGTACAAATACGTCGGGCGGCCGTCCACGTCGAGATACAACGACCAGCCGGCCATCGCTCCGCCCTGACAGATCACGACGCCCCGGGCTCCGCCGTCGGGAACGACAACGTGGGCCGTGAGGTCGAAGGACACGTTCTTGAGGTTGACGCTCGCGAACTCGGACATGCGGACGTTCTCGGGGTACAACGTGAACGTGCGGAGGCCCTCGAGGTGGCTTGGCCGGTTATGCGGAAGCGCCCGCATGGTTGTCGCGTCGCTCAGCGGGTACACGTCGTGCTTGCGGGCCTCGATGTCGAAGAGCTTCTGTAACTCGGCAAGCTTGTCGGGGTGGTCGGCGGCGAGATCGACGGCCTGGCTGAAGTCGTCGGTGATCCGGTACAGCTCCCATTTCTCGTCACCTGCTGCAAACGGCAACGCCTCACTGCGCATCCAGGGCACCCGGCCGTGGAAACAGCTGGCAATCCAGCCATCGTGATAGAGAGCCCGATTGCCGAGGATCTCGAAGTACTGCGTGACGCGCGTGCTCGGAGCGTCTGCCTCGTCGAAGCTGTAGCTCATCGGCACCCCGTCGATGGGCTTCTGCTCGATGCCGTTGACGTGGGTCGGCTGGGGTATCCCGGCCGCCTCGTAGATGGTCGGGACGATGTCGATGATGTGGTGGAACTGGCTGCGTAACTCGCCGCGGGCGGCAATCCGCGAAGGCCAGGAGACGGCCAGGCCGTTACGGGTGCCCCCGAAGTGGGAGGCGACCTGCTTCGTCCACTGGAACGGGGAGTCGAGCGCCCACGCCCAGGCTGCGTTGAAGTGATTCTCGCACCGCGCCGAGCCGAAATCCCCCATGTGCTCGAGAAGCCATTCAGGATCCTCCGGGAACCCGTTCTGGAACGACGGTGCGCTCCAGACGCCGTGTAGCGTCCCCTCGGCGGAAGCACCGTTGTCGCCCGTCACGTAGACGAACAGCGTGTCCTCCCAGATGTCGAGATCCTGGAATGCGTCGATGAGGCGCCCGACCTGCGCATCGGTGTGCGCAAGATACGCCGCGTACACCTCCATCAGCCGCGCGGCGACCGGCTTGTAGCGGTCGTCGTAGTCGTTCCAGGCGGGAAGCTGGTCGGGTCTCGGGGTCAGCCGTGTGCCGGGTGGAATCACGCCGAGCTCGAGCTGACGGGCGTGGATCTCCTCACGAAGCCTGTCCCAGCCCTCATCGAAGCGGCCGCGGAACTTCTCGATCCACTCGGGCCACACGTGGTGTGGCGCATGCGTCGCACCGGGGGAGAAGTAGAGGAAGAAGGGCAGGTCGGGCGTGCCGACACGCTGCTGGCGCACCCAGGCAACGGCCTGATCGACCAGGTCCTCCGTCAGGTGGTAGTCCTCGACCCCGACGTACGGCTCGACCGGGGTCGTCTGGTCGTAGAGCGCCGGCTCGTACTGGGACGCCTCGGCACCGAGGAAGCCGTAGAAGCGGTCGAAGCCGAGACCGGTCGGCCAGTGGTCGAACGGCCCCGACGGGCTCATCTCCCACGTCGGAGTGAAATGCGCCTTGCCGAACATTGCAGTGCTGTAGCCACTCAGTCGCAGGACCTCTGCAACGGTCGCCGTGCTGCGAGGAATGACGCCGTCATAACCGGGGTAGCCATAGGCGATCTCTGCGATGCAACCCATGTGGGCGCTGTGATGATTCCGCCCCGTCAGGAGCGCCGCACGCGTCGGTGAGCACATGGCTGTCGTGTGGAACTGGTTGTAGCGCACACCCTGCGCAGCGACCCGGTCGAGAGCGGGGGTCGGAACCGGGCCCCCGAACGTGCCGGGTGCGCCAAAGCCAACGTCGTCGAGCATCACAACGACCACGTTCGGCGCCCCTGCCGGTGGCCGTCGAATCTCCGGCTTCGACGGCGTCGAGTCTGTCGCGAGCGGTTCGATCGCTCCACCGAACCCGGGATCTCCTTCAGGCAGCTTGAGGCTCGTCATGAGATTCCCCGTTTCCCGGTGTGACGCATCTGACGTGAGATCCCGACCCTACCCAACGCGGAATCCGTCCCGGCCCGGTACTCACACCGGCACGTCGTAGCGCCGGCAGAAACGGATCGACTCGGGGTAGGGGAAGAAGTCCACGATCTCGCCGCGCGCCACCTGTTGCTGGCAGTTCTGCCAGAACATGGGCCGCAGGAGCTCGGCGTGGTAGCGCAGGAACGCCCCGCGTACCCGGGGGTTGCCGAGCAGGAACGTCTCGAACTCCTCGGGGAAGACGTCGAGTGGGCCAACCGGGTACCAGGGCTCCGCCGACAGCTCTGCCTCGGGGTTCGGCGCAGGCGGGACGGCACGGAACGTGCAGTCGGTCAGGTACTCGATCTCGTCGTAGTCGTAGAAGACGACGCGGCCGTGGCGGTTGACCCCGAAGTTGCGCCAGAGCATGTCCCCGGCAAACACGTTCGCAATAGCGAGTTCGCGGATCGTGTCTCCGTACTCGCGGACGACGTGCTCGACCTCCTCCGCCGTCGCCGTCTCGAGGTAGAGATTGAGCGGCGTCATACGACGCTCGACGTAGCAGTGGCCGACGATCAAATCCTCACCGTCGATCTCGACCGTTGACGGAGCGAGGTCGAGAAGCTGCGCAAGCAGTTCGGGCGCAAAACGGGAACGAGGCAGAGCCAGGTGCTTGAACTCGAGCGTGTCGGCCATCCGACCCACGCGGTCGATCTCCTTGACCATCAGGAACTTGCGCTTCACCGTTGCGCGGTCGGAATGTTTCGAGAGGCCGAACTCGTCCTTGATCACCTTGATCACGTAGGGGTACGAGGGAAGGGTGAAGACGTGCATCACGAGGCCGCGCGTCCCGGGCGCCTCGACGAACGCGTCCTGCGAATGATGCAGGTGATGCAGCAGGTCGCGGAAGAAGAGCGTCTTCCCCTGTTTTGCGAGGCCGACCACCGTGTACAGGTCGGAGCGGGGCTTTGCGGGCATCAGCGTCTGCAGGAACTGCACGTACCCCGAGGGTACGTCCATGTCGGCCATGAAGTATGCCCGCGAGAGCGAGAAGAGCACGGAGATGCTCTCCGAGTCGCACAGGATGGTGTCGAGCACCAGCCGGCCGGCCGCGTCATGGAGCACGCAGACGGCGAAGGGCGTTTCGACGTTGCCGTTCACGATCTTGCCGATCACGTAGGCGCCCTTGTTGCGGTAGAACGCCGAGCCGAGCACCTGTACCTGGTAGTTCGGCTCGCGCGCCGGCCACTCGCCGCCGAAATGCTCGAGTAATGTCTGCCAGACGAAGCCGACATCTCGTTTGAGGTCGGCGAAGGGCAGACGCCAGCCGAAGTCGGCGAAGATGGCGAGCAGGGCAACCCGAAGGCCCGTCTCGACGGGGTAGTAGCTCCGGTAGATCGGCGGATCCGACTCGATGTACTCGGTCGAGACCGCAGCGCGCACGAAAGCAAAGTCATTGCGGACGTAGGTGCGCCCGATCACCCTGGTGACAACCGAGTTGAAGAACGTCTCGGCAAGCTCGGGCTGCTTGTGGTCAACGAGTAGGTCTATATAGAGCAGCTTCGCCCGACGCCACGTGGCATCGTCGATCGTGCCCGCTGCGAGCTCGCCGTTCAGCCGCTCGACGCATTCCTCGACACGGTCGTCGTAGAAGCGGTTTCGCTCGCGCACCGCCTGCTGCACCTCCGTCCAGGCCGCGACCTCGAAGCGGTGCTTCGCACCCGAGCTGGCTTCCCGAAAGAGCCCGTAATGGCGGGCGAATCCCTCGATCAGAACGCGGGTAATCCGCCGAGCAATCTCGTCCGCGCGTGTCTCCGTATCGCCGTCCACCGTACGTGAAGCGTAGTAAAGCGCGCGGGCGCACTGGGAGATGCCGTAGATTGACGGAAACTTCAGCCACACACAAGCGAGCGAGGAATACCGAAATGATCGAGACATCACTCATCGTCGCGCCCGAGGGCGGAGCCAGAATCGTTGCCGGACAACCCGTGCCGGACAACCCGATCATCCCCTTCATCGAGGGCGACGGCATCGGCGCGGACATCACGCCTGTCATGCAGGCGGTCGTCGATGCGGCCGTGGCACGGGCGTACGGCGGCGCGCGATCGATCCACTGGATGGAGGTCTACGCGGGTGAGAAGTCCACCCGTCTCTACGGCGCCGACGTGTGGTTGCCGGCCGAGACGCTCGTCGCGATGCGCGAGTACGCGGTCTCGATCAAGGGCCCGATGACAACACCCGTCGGCGGCGGGATTCGCTCGCTGAACGTAGCCCTCCGCCAGGAGCTCGACCTCTACGTGTGCCTGCGCCCTGTGCGCTACTTCCGTGGCGTGCCGAGCCCACTCAGGGATCCGACGCAGACCGACATGGTGATCTTCCGCGAGAACACCGAGGACATATACGCGGGGATCGAGTGGGAGGCGGAGTCGGAGGGTGCTCGCAAGGTGATCGCGTTCCTGCAGGAGGAGATGGGCGTGCGGAAGATCCGCTTCCCGGAGACGTCCGGCATCGGTATCAAGCCGATCTCGAGGGAAGGGACAGAGCGGCTCGTGCGCCAGGCTCTGAGGTACGCGGTGGACAATGATCGGCGCTCCGTCACGCTGACGCACAAGGGCAACATCATGAAGTTCACCGAGGGCGCATTCCGCGACTGGGGCTACGCCCTCGCAGCGAGCGAGTTCGGGGCACAGCCGCTCGACGGGGGGCCGTGGATGAGCTTCACGAACCCGAACACGGGCCGAGAGATCGTCGTCAAGGACGTGATCGCCGACGCTTTCCTGCAGCAGATCCTCCTGCGCCCCGGCGAGTACGACGTGATCGCGACGACGAACCTGAACGGCGACTACATCTCCGATGCGCTCGCGGCACAGGTCGGCGGGATCGGCATCGCTCCAGGCGCGAACATGTCCGACACGGTGGCGCTGTTCGAGGCAACGCATGGGACGGCACCGAAGTACGCGGGCCAGGACAAGGTCAACCCCGGTTCGTTGATCCTCTCGGCCGAGATGATGCTGCGCCATCTCGGCTGGAAGGAGGCTGCCGACCTGATCGTCTCGTCGATCGAAGCGGCCATCGGGGACAAGCAGGTCACCTACGACTTCGCGCGCCTGATGGACGGCGCGAACGAGGTGTCGTGCTCTGCCTTCGGCCAGGCGATGATCGACCGGATGTAAGGCAGGTCATGCAGCAGCGTGATGCCTCCGCGGGATAGCCTGCGGCGATGGCAGACCTCACGGATCTCTTCGAGAACAACCGCGCCTGGGCAGCCGCGATGGTCGAGGACGATCCGCGCTTCTTCGAGAGCCTCATCGAGGTGCAGACGCCCAAATACCTCTGGATCGGCTGCTCCGACAGCCGCGTTCCTGCGAACGAGATCGTGGGGCTTCCGCCGGGCGAGGTCTTCGTCCACCGCAACATCGCGAACGTCGTCGTCCACACCGACCTCAACTGCCTCTCGGTGCTGCAGTACGCGGTGGACATCCTGCACGTCAAGCACGTGATCGTCGCGGGCCACTACGGCTGCGGCGGCGTGAAGGCCTCGCTCGAAGGGGCCCGCCACGGGCTCGTGGACAACTGGCTCCGCCACGTGATGGACGTGCAAGAGAAACACGCCGCCGAGGTTGACTCCCTCCCGGAGGCCCGAAGACTCGACCGGCTCTGCGAGCTGAACGTGATCGAGCAGGCGATGAACATCTGCCAGACAACGATCGTCGAAGACGTCTGGGCACGCGATCAGGAGCTGACCGTGCACGGCCTCATCTACGGGCTCCACGATGGGCTCCTGCGTGACCTCTGTGTCAGCGCGACGTTCCTCGACCGGCACGACCCGATGTGGCTTCAGCCCGGCTCGCGCCGAGAGCTCTCGCCGGAACGAGACCTCGACCCGACGGGTTTGCGCGGCCTTCGCCGTTGCGCTTCTGACGACGCACGATAACCCGGCCGGCCCCGGGGCTCCTGCCGGCCAGACCCGCCGGATGGCCCGGCACGACGCACCCGGGAAACAACGGAGGGCCCGCCGTGGCGGGCCCTCGCGGTGACGTGTGTGCGACCGGCCTCCGCTCTACGGAGCGGCGCAAAGGGCGTAAGCATGGAGAGTGTGATTGTTGAGGGAGGAGTTAATGGACGCTACAGCGTACCAACCTTTGTTTGGTGAAGAGATTGGGAAGGAGCTGTGCAGATAGTCACCCATGTTGGCCCCCTCGATCCAGGCTCCGCCGCCGACGACTTTTTCATTCCCCTCGCAGTACACAATCGCCGCTAGTGATCCCGTGGCCGCCGATCCCGTGTTGCCTTCACGTCGCGTGATAGTTGTTGCTCCCGCTGCTCCCGCTGCTCCCGCTGCTCCCGCTGCTCCCGCTGCTCCCGCTGCTCCCGCTGCTCCCGCTGCTCCTGCCGGGCCTGCTGGCAGTTGTCCTCGCTTGAAGTCGGTGCTCAGGAGAGTGCCGTTCTTGACCTTTGCCGTCGTGACGGCGTTGTTTTTGAGTTACATGGTGCCGACGCTCCCCTTCGGGAGGAGGGCGTTCCATGCTGCGTTACCGACAGGACTCGTGCCGAGAACGGCGACCACGAGTGCGGTGGCGGCAAGGACGGTTGCTGGCTGGGGACGAAGACGACGTCGGTTTCTACGGACCACGGTGGAACATCCGTAACTGAATCGTCAGAACTCTAGAGAATCGCCCGAACCGTAGCTGCCGAACACCAGCGTTTGTTGCTCGGATTGTGAGAGACGGCGAAGACGGAGTTGACGGCGGCGAGAGCCCCGATGCCCACGGGAACACCCCCGCCCGGCAGAACACCTCGTGATCACCCACGCCAACCAGGCAGACGAGGTGCCCTGCTACGCTTCTTCCGCCCGGTCGCGCTAGGTGGGGAGGTAGCGGTTCCCTGAACCCGAAATCCGCTCCAGCGGGACCGAACGCCGTCCGAGGGGCGGTTTCATCGGGATTGGTCTGCGCACGAGGTGTTGACAGGTCGGGTCCCGCGCACTGGGAGCGTTCGAACCGCGTCAGGTCCGGAAGGAAGCAGCGCTAAGGACTCCCTCCCAGGTGCCGCGGTTCCGCCCGGCCCGAGCCGGCGACGCAGGTTCCTCCGGGGAAGCCCGTTTCGACGACGGAGCGCGTGACCGGGCACTGTTACGGGCCGCAGCGAATAGGATCGCTGCATGGCCGCGCTGTACCGGACATACCGCCCACTCGACTTCGGCCATGTGATCGGCCAGGAGGCGGTCGTGCGCACGCTCCGCAACGCGATCGAACATGACCAGGTACGGCAGGCATACCTGTTTGCGGGCCCACGCGGAACCGGCAAAACGTCGATGGCGCGAATCTTCGCGAAGGCTCTGAACGCCGAAGGCGGGCCAGACGCCAACTTCGACCCGAACCACCCCGTCGCCCTGGCAATTGCGAACGGCAGCTCTCTCGACGTCGTCGAGATAGACGGTGCCTCCAATCGTGGCATCGACGACGCCCGCGAGATCCGCGAGCGCGCCGTCCTCCAGCCGGTCGAAGGCGGCTACAAGGTCTACATCGTGGACGAGGCCCACCAGCTCACGAGCCAAGCCTGGCAGGCGATGTTGAAGCTGATCGAGGAACCGCCACCCCACCTCGTCTTCGTGTTCTGCACGACCGAGCTCGAGAGCCTGCTCCCCACCGTCCGCTCGCGCTGTCAGACGTTCGTCTTCCAGCGTCCCCGCCTGCAGGAGCTCGTCGCCGTCCTGCGCCGCGTCTGCGAGGGCGAGAGCATCGACGCCACCGATGCGGCTCTCGCGCTCATCGCCCAGGGTGCGCACGGGTCGTTCCGTGATGCCGTCTCGACCCTCGATCAGCTCGCCGCTGCGACCGGCAGCACGGTCTCCGTGCAGGACGTACTTCAGCTCGTCGGCGGCATCGAGGAAGA
This sequence comes from Thermoleophilia bacterium, assembly GCA_009694305.1. Classification (GTDB taxonomy): domain Bacteria; phylum Actinomycetota; class Thermoleophilia; order Gaiellales; family Gaiellaceae; genus Gaiella. The sequence goes on along the minus strand of SHVL01000026.1, from coordinate 21,502 downwards.
CTCCCTCTTCAGGCTCTGCGACATGATCATCGACCGGGACACCGCCGGCGCCCTCCTCCAGGTCGAGGAGCTCGCCGAACAGGGTCAGGACATCGGCCGCCTCGTGGTTGACCTGATCGACCACCTGCGGCAGCTCCTGCTCGTGCAGCACATCGGCCACGTTCCCGAGTCACTGCCTGTCACCGAAGAGACCCGCGTGCGGCTCCGCGAGCAGGCAAACCAGCTGCCCGAGCCAACCGTTCTCCGCCTGATCGACCTCCTCGCGCTTGCCCTGGACGACATGCGTCAGGGCGGCGACGCGCGCTTGCCGCTCGAGCTCGCCCTCATCAAGGTGACGCGCCCGCAGGCAGACATGGCGCGCGAGTCGCTCGCGCACCGGCTGGAGCTGCTCGAATCGAGGTCGCCGGGTGCTGCTGTAGTCATCCCTACCGAGAGCCCCCGCGCTGCGCAGCCGGTGGCAGCTCCTACAGTCCCCGCCTTGCCGAAGCCGGTGACTCCCGCCCAACCGACTGCTGCCCCTGCCCCCGCTAGCCACGTGGCTGTTGCTGTTGCTGCCGTCGATAGTGCCGTTGTCGACAGCGCTCCGGCTTCTGTGCCGGCACTGCCTCCTCTCGAGCTCGACCAGCTCCGCGACGCGTGGCAGCGGAATGTGGTTGACGCCGTCAGAGACCGCTCGATCCCGATCTCGACGCTCCTCGTCGAAGCACGTCCCGTCGAGATCAGCGGAGACACGCTGACGATCGAGTTCTCACCCGCCGCCGGCTTCCACCGGTCGCAGATAGAGGAGCCGAAGAACCTTGCACTGCTCGCCGACGCGCTCTACGAGGTCACGGGCCGCCGTCTCAGGGTCGAGACGACCGTCGGCTCGGCACCCGACCCCACCGAGCAGGAAGGCCCACAGGAGCTCTCCGAGGAAGACGTGATCTCGTTGCTCAAGGAAACCTTCGACGCAGAGGAAGTTGAGGAAGGCTGATGGCGAAGTTCGACATGAACGCGATGCTCAAGCAGGCCCAGCAGATGCAGACCCAGATGATGGAGGCCCAGGAGCAGGCCCGGCAGGAGATCGTCGAGGCGTCTGCCGGCGGGGGCATGGTCACCGTGAAGGCAAACGGCGGCGGTGAGCTCGTCGAGATCGTGATCGACCCCAGGGCAATCGACCCGGACGACCCGGAGATGCTCGCCGACATCGTGATGGCGGCAGCGAACGAGGCGCTGCGGTCTGCGAGCGAGCTCGTGGAGTCGAAGATTCGCGGCCAGATGCCCGACCTCGGAGCCCTCGGTCTGTAGGGGCGGGAATTGTCCCGCCCGCACGGGCGGGCGAAAAGACGGTTCGGCACCGGGCGGAACCCGACGCACCCGGCAGGCGAACGGCCGGGCGGGACAGGTCCCGGCCCCTACGCTGCGCGTTGCTCCGAAGACTCGAGTGTGAGCGGCACGGGCGGCGGCTGTTCGACGAGTCGCAGCTTCGGCCGGCGCCGCAACTGCATCGCCACGATTGCCGCGACGACGAGACCTGCACCTGCGAGTTGCGGCGGTGCCAGGTGTTGCCCGAGTACGACCGCCGCAAGGGTGATCGTGACCGGAACCTCGATCGTTACGAGAAGGGAGGCGGTGGAGGGCCCGACGAGCCGCACGCCCTCGAGGAACACGACGGCAGCGAAGACCGAGCCGACGAGTGCCGCGAGAACGAGGCAGGCCATGCCGGTAGGCCCCCCGACGGCGCCGAGCGAACCGACAACACCTGCCGCGACGAAGAAGGTCGCCGTCGCCCCGAACGTCAGGTAGGCGGTAAGCGCAAGAGGGTCTGCGTCGCGCAGCAGCCTGTCGGCGAAGATCACGTAGGCCGCGTAGGCCGCAGCAGAGCCGAGCGCCATGCCAACGCCCACGAGGTCTGGGTTGGTGGCGGCGCCACCGACGAGAGCGACGCCACCGAAGATTCCGGCGAGTGCGAGGACACGGCGGCCCGTGAGTCGCTCCCGTCCGATTATCGCCGCCACACCCACGATCAGCATGAGGTGGGCGTAGTGGACGAGCGACGCAACCGGTGCCGAGATCCGCTCGAGTGACCCGTAGAACAGTGCGGAGTCGAGCGCGTAGACGACGGCCCCGAGGGCGAATGCGCCGACAGCGGCCCTGGCCGGAACGGCGAATATTCTGCGCCCGGCAAGCGTGAGGAGCAGCAGGGCCGACACCAGATACCGCCACGCGAGAAGGCCTGTGACCGCGGCGCCGTGGGCGTAGGCGATCTGGATGAGCACCGGGGAGACCGAGAACGCCACCCCGGCGACGAGGCAGAAGAGGGTTCCACGGACATGGGGAGCGCGCAGTCGAGCCATGACGTCCACTGTACGGGTGGTTGAACAAAAAGCCTTCCCTGAGTTATCTTCTCTGTATAAAGGTTTTTCCTCTATGACGATTCACCAACTCACCTACTTCCTGGCCACCGTCGAGCACGGCTCGTTCAGCGGGGCTGCCCGCTCCCTCTTCCTCACCCAACCGTCGATCTCGGAGCAGATCCGTCAGCTAGAGGGGGAGCTCGGCATCGCTCTCTTTGCCCGCGCGGGCCGCGGGCTCGTCCTCACCGAGGCAGGGAAGAAATTCCGGCCCGAGGCCGAGCGCGTGCTTGCCGACGTGGAGCGGGCGCGCGACGCGGTCGCCGCGGTGCGTGATCTCCGTGGCGGCACCCTCGGCTTCGGGATGTTCGGAACCGCCTCGGCGTATCTGATCGCCGATCTTGCCACTGATTTTCGTCGGAAACACCCTGATGTCCGCCTGAAGCTCGTCGGCCTGAACTCGTCGGAAGTGGCCGACCAGGTGCGGAACGCGACCCTGGAAGCCGGTCTCGTCGTCCTCCCCGTGGACGACGCAGGGCTCGATGTTCGCGTCGCACGACTCGAGGAGCTCGTCGTCATCAGCCGCGAGACGTCACGCCTCGATGCGCCGGTCACGATCGAGGCGCTTGCCGATGCGCCTCTGATTCTCTACGACGCCCAGTACGGCGCCCTCGACCCGATGCGCCGACAGCTGCTCGATCGCGCCCAGCGGGCCGGAGTGACGCTGCGGCCGGTGATCGAGGTCGAGGGAATCGAAGCAGCCGTCGGCCTGGCACGCCGCGGTCTCGGCGACACGATCGTCCCACGCGCCGCGATCAGCCGCCAGGGGATGCGAGGAATGCACTTTGCGTCGTTCGCCGAGCCGCTCTACGACACCTTCGCGTTCATCACCAGAGCCGACGCACCGCTCTCGCCGGCGGCCCACGCGTTCGTCCAGATCGTCGAGCGCCGGCTCGACCGGCTGTCCGAAGCGGCCATGTACGCAGCAGGCACGTCCGAGACGGACTAGTACCCTCCTACGATGCTGAGTCCTGCCGTTGACAACCTCGTCGCACAGCTGACCCGCCTCCCCGGGATCGGCACCCGCACCGCGCAGCGACTCACCTTCCATCTGCTCTCCGTGTCGCCGGAGGAGGCGCTCGCGCTCGGCGAGGCGATCGCCGAGATGAAGGAGCGCGTCGGCTTCTGTCGGGACTGCGGCAACCTCACCGAGGATGAGCTCTGCACCGTCTGCTCCGACCCGCGGCGCGACCGCACGATCGTCTGCGTCGTCGAACAGCCCGTCGATGTCGTCTCGCTCGAACGGACGCACGAGTATCGAGGGCTCTACCACGTCCTCGGCGGCTCGCTGTCCCCGCTCGACGGCGTCGAGCCGTCAGACCTCCGCATCGGCCAGTTGCTGCACCGGGTCGAGCAGGGTGGAATCGAAGAGGTCGTGCTCGCAACGAATCCGAACATGACGGGCGAAGCGACTGCCGCCTACCTCGCCGACCGCCTCCGCGACCGCGTTCGCGTGACCCGGCTTGCGAGCGGACTCCCTGTCGGCGGAGACCTCGAGTACGCCGACGAGGTGACGCTCGGACGCGCTCTTTCGGGCCGTCGCCCAGCGTAGTTTCGCCGGTATCCTGAGGCCATGTCCACACCACGCATCGGTGTTGTCGGCGCGACGGGCGCGGTCGGCACGATCACGCTGGAGCTCCTAGCCGAGCGCGGCTACGACGTGCGCGCGTTCGCCTCGGCGCGCTCGGCCGGATCGAGGTTGCCGTTTGGCAGCGACGAAATCCCCGTCGAGGAGGCGACGCCAGACGCACTGCGTGCAGGCGACATCGACCTCTTCCTCTTCTCGGTCGGCACCGACGCGAGCCGCGAGCTCGTGCCGATCGCCTCGGCGGCCGGCGCGATCTGCATCGACAAGTCTTCCGCCTACCGCCTCGTGGAAGGCTATCCACTCGTCGTGCCCGAGGTGAACGCGAATCGCGCCGTCGAAGCGCTCGAGAGCCACCGGATCGTCGCAAACCCGAACTGCTGCACGATCCCGCTCACCTGCGTGCTGAAGCCGCTTCACGACGTCGTGCCGCTGAAACGCGTCCACGTCGCTACCTACCAATCCGTCTCGGGCGCGGGCGCCAAGCGAATGGAGCAGCTCCGCGGAGAGCCCTCCGCCGACCACAATCTGGTGATGGACTGGTCGTGGGAGGGAGACGAGTCGGACGAGGAGTCGAAGCTCCGGGCGGAGACACGGAAGATCCTCGAGCTGCCCGATCTCGCGATCAGTGCCACCTGCGTGCGCGTACCGGTGCTCGTCGGCCACTCGGAAGCGATCTGGGTCGAGTTCGAGGAGCCACTCTCTCCCGGGGACGCAACCGCAATTCTCAGCGAAGCACCAAGCGTTCGGGTCCTGCGACTACCCGAGTTCCCGACTCCGAGGGACGCCGCGGGCGGCGACGAGGTGCTGGTCGGCCGGATCCGCAAGGACGAGGGGTCGATCAACGGCCTCGCCCTCTTCCTCGCCTGCGACAACCTCCGCAAGGGGGCGGCGCTGAACGCGATCCAGATCGCCGAGGTGTTGCTCGCCGGTGTCGCTACCGCGTAGAACAGCGCGCGCAACCGGTGCGGGGCTCATGGCAGCCCTTCTCCTTGCGGGCGCCGTCGGCACTGCCACCCGGCCACCGACCCTGACCGCAGTCGGCGACATCGCGTCATGCTCGTCGGACGGAGACGAACAGACGGCGGCGCTCGTCAACACGCTCCCGGGGCCGATCGCCGTGCTCGGCGACATCGCCTACGAGAGCGGGACTCGCGAGGAGCTATCCCGCTGCTTTCTGCCACCGTGGGGCCGTTTCCTCCCTCGGATCCGGGCGGCGCTCGGCAACCGCGAGTACGTCGCCGACGGAGCGGCGGCCGCGATCGACCTCTTCAAGCTGCCTGCAAACGGCTGGTACAGCTACTCCATCGGCGCATGGCATGTGATCGTGTTGAACTCGAACTGCTGGAAGATCGGTGGCTGCGAGCGGGGCTCACCCCAGTGGCGCTGGCTCCAGGCCGACCTTGCGGCGCACCACAACCGCTGCACGCTCGCCTACTGGCACCACCCGCGGTTCAGCTCGGGATTCCACGGCTCCGACACCGCCTACGCCCCCTTCTGGGAGCTTCTCGCACGGGCAAAGGCGGACGTCGTCCTCCAGGGCCACGACCACCACTACGAGCGATTCGCGCCACTCAGGAGCATCCGCTCCTTCGTCGTCGGCACCGGAGGCAAGAGTCACTATCCCACGCTCCTGCCACGGCCGGGAAGCGTCGTGCGTAACAGCGACACCTACGGCGTGCTCAGGCTCACGTTACGCCCGACGGCCTACGACTGGAAGTTCCTGCCGGTGAGCGATGGTTCGTTCAGCGACGCCGGCACCGCTCGATGCCGCTGAGCGGGGCGCGTTCGGCACCGTTCAGGGCTCCAGAACGGGCGCCCCCTCCGGGACGAGCACCTCGTGAACGCGGCGCAGCACCTTCGCACGGCGTCCCTCCTCGACCGGAGCAAGGCCGGTCAACTCGAGTCGGCACAACTCGACTCTCCCCTGCGTGCGCACCGTGACGAACCCGAAGTCCTCGAGGAACTCGCGGGGAAACACCGTTCGGTGGACGATAGAGCGCTCCGCCGTCCGGTCGCGCTCCGGGATGCTGTAGGCAAATGCCTCGATTGCCTTCGCACCCCCGTCACGCGCCTCTCCGATCGCAGCAAGGAGAAGTGACTTCTCGACCCACTCGGCCCCGCCTCCGGTGAGATACGCGCAGGTGACGAGCACTGCATCGTCCGAAGCCGGCCCTGCGGGGAGGTCTGCGCCACGCGGGAAGAAACCCGCCGGGCCGTACTGCATCGACCCCAGCACCGACCCGTCGTCGTCGTAGTAGATCGTTCCCCACGCGCCCGATTCCTCCTCAAAACGCTCGATCCAGCGCTCCTTCGACGCGGTTCTGTTGCCTCGTGACTGCCACCAGACGCAGTCGTGACAGACCGAGGGTGCCGTCGCAAGGGTGCCGCGCGTGAGCCCTGTCACCCGGGCCGGCACTGCTCTACCGGCCTTCCCGCAGCAGGCCGTTGGCATCGCCCGCGACGTCGTCTGTGGCAGGCGCCGGGCACGCAGGGACATCTGTGACGACAGGTGTGCGCCCTTCCATCACGGAGAGTGTCGCACCCCCGGCACCGCCGGGTGCAGAACGAGCTCGGTCACCTCGGGCCGGGCAAAGAACCGGAACGGCACGAACGTCGTCCCGGTGCCCGGCGAGATGTGCATCACGCCTCCCCTCACCGGGTGCAGGCCCGAGACGGAGCGCACTCCGGGGTGGGCGAGCGACACCCTCCCGCCCGGATAGGGCACGACGATCTGACCCGCGTGGAGATGGCCCGTGAGAACGAGGCCGAACGTCCCGGGCTGGAGAGCCCGTTCGATGCCGGGAAAGTGGCAGAGCAGGATCCGGAAATCCGCTGTGGGATCGGTGAGCTGCCAGGGCCTCGCTGTACCGGCCGAGTAGCTCTTCGGGTCAACTCCGACGAGCTGAACCCGCTTGCCTGCCTTCTCGATCGTGGCGGCCGCGTCGCGAAGCAGAATCGCGGCATCGCCGAGCTGTGCAAGATCCGCCGGTTGCGAGAACGGATCTCTCGTCGCGGCGACGTCGTGGTTGCCGAGGATCACGTAGGGGCGGTCGAGTGTCCCGAGTAGCTCCACGAGCAAAGGCACTCCCTTCGGGCTCGAGGCGAGGTCGCCGGTGATGCACACGAGATCGGGCCTGCGGCTCGCGACCCACGCGACGGCCTTCTCGCTCGCGCCCAGACCGCGCGAGCGCACCCCGAGGTGGAGGTCCGAGAGATGCGCGATCCGCAGGCCGTCCAGCTCCGATGGCAAGCCGTCGATCTCGACGTCGAGCACCCGGCAGCGCAGCCAGCCGGCCTCGAAAACGCCCCACGCGAGAAGCGCGAGGGCGAGGACTGCGAGGGCGGCGATCCAGATCATGCTGCGATGCTACGGGGGCCGCGAGACCCAGGAGACAGGCTGAAGCCTGTCACCGGCCGGAGTCGAACTCAGACCGACAGTTTTTCAATTACCGGATCGACGGAGACGACGTGGCGCCGGAACTTCAGCTCCGAGTCGGTCAGGCCGGCGGCGACGCCGACGAGTTGGGAGAGATGCAGGATCGGCATCGCGAAATCCCGTCCCGTCTGCTTCTTCAGCTTCGACTGCCACGCGTCGAGCGAGAGATGGCAGAGCGGGCACGGCGTCACCATCGCGTCCGCGCCCGCCTCCATCGCCTGCTCGATCGGCTGGATCAGCTCGGCGAGCGCAGTCTCTTCCCGCGCCTGGATGATCGGGAAGCCGCAGCACTTGATCTTGGCGGGGTAGTCCACCGCCTCTCCGCCGCAGGCCTCGATGATCCGCTCGAGTGAGCTGGGCTTGTCGGGATCCTCGAACCCCATCAGCTTCGACGGGCGGAGGATCTGACAGCCGTAGAACGGGGCTACCTTGAGACCCTTCAGTCCCTTGTGTGCCACCTCCTGCAGCTTGTCGAACGACTCGCCGGCAATGAGCCAGAGGAAGTGCTTCACCTCGACGCCGCCGGAGTACGGCGGCACCCCGACCTGCTCGAGGTTGTCGTTGATCCGCTGCCGCAGGTCGCCGTCGATCTGCAGCTGGTAGTTCGCCTGACGCAGGTTGAGCGTGCAGACGTTGCACACCGTCATCAGCGTGTCGCAGCCGGTTGCCTCCGCGTAGGAGAGGATCCGCGCGTTCAGGTGGAGGTAGTAGTCGGGCTCGGCCTCGTGGATGTCGCCGGCACCGCAGCAGGTCACCGAGTCGAGCTCGATCAGCTCGTAGCCGACCTTCGGCGCGAGTGCCCGGGTCGAGGTGTCGAGCTCCTTCGCCGACAGCGAGGCGAGACATCCCTTGTAGTAGGCAAGTTTCTTCACGGTGTGACCCCCTCGGTCTCTTCGCGCTCACTGGGCAGGTAGGGCCGTGGCGCAGAGTCGGCCTCCGTATACGGATCGCGTCCCCGGGATGCGTCGTGGTGCGACTCGATCCGGCCAAGCGCCTTCTCGCCCTGGACGATGCCGGCGGCACCGTTGCGGTCCTGGCTCTTGACGAGGTCGAAGAGTGCACGCGACTCGTGCACCTCCGCTGCCACGTGCGGCGGAAACGGCGGCGGCACCTTGCCTTTGACGGCAAGGCCCATCGCAAACTTCATCTCCCGGATCGACGAGACGATGCCCTGTGTCTTCGGGACGAGCTCGGTCTCGCGCAGCCAGCCCGTCGTCTTCGCGGAGGTGACAAACCAGCGGGCGTGCTTCGCGCCCATGTCGCGGTCGATCCCGTTCTTCATCGCCTCTGCGCCGAGTTTCGCGATCGCATCGCGAGGGTCAACACCCTTCGGGCAACGCTCGCTACAGAAGTAGCAGCGCGTGCAGTCCCACAGCCCGTGAGGCTCCGAGTACTTCTCGAGCCGCTCGATCGTGGCGCCGTCGCGCGGGTCGCCGACAAAGCGCATCCCCTTGGCAAGCGCCGCCGGACCGAGGAAGTCGGGATCCACCTCCATCGAGTTGCACTCCGAGACGCAGCAGCCACAGTTGATGCAGAGCGACTCCTTGTGGATAACGCTCATCTGCGGCGCCGGAATCACGTTCTCGCGCTCCTGCGCCTGGTCGTAGCGCGGTTTCAGGTACGGGTCAACGGCGCGCATCTTCTCCCAGAAGGGATCCATGTCCACGACGAGATCCTTGACGATCGGGAGGTTGCCCATCGCCGCGATGACGGGCACACGGCCTTCCTGTGCGATGTCGTACATCCGCACCTTGCAGGCGAGCACCGCGCCGCCGTCCATCCGCATCCCGCACGAGCCGCAGATCATCATCCGGCAGCTCTTGCGAAAGGCGAGCGATCCATCGTGCTTGTCCTTGACGATGTCGAGGCAGTCGAGCAGGGTCGCCTCCTCGGGCGCGTCGATCTCGTACTCGCGGAGCGCACGGTCGCCCGTCTTCGAGTCGTATCTCCAGATCTTCAGTCCAACCTGCATCAGTACGTCCTCTCCATGGGCTCCCACTTCGTCATCCTGACCTCTCCATAGGTGAGCTCGGGGCCGTCGCCCTTCCAGTGCGAGATCGAGTGTCTGAGGAAGTTCGCGTCGTCGCGTTCGGGGAAGTCGTACGGCCTCGAGTGCGCACCCCGGCTCTCCTTGCGGGCGATCCCGGCCTGGAGCATGCAAGAGGCGATGTCGAGCAGGTACCCGAGCTCGATCACCTGTGTGAGGTCGGTGTTGAAGACGTCGCCCTTGTCCTCGATCACGACGCCTCGGTCGTAGCGCTCACGCAGCCCGGCGATCACCTCGACCTGTTGCTCCATCTTCTCGGGTCGCCGGAACACGCCGAAGTTGTCGAGCATCGTCTGTCCCAGCTCGTCCCGAATCGACCAGGGACGCTCCCCCTGCGTGTTCCCGAGCAGCGACTTGATCCACGTCTCGGCGTCGGCCCGTGCGGCCTCGCCTCCGTTGCCGACCGCCGGAGCGCCGAGCGCGTACTCCGCTGCAGCGTGTCCCGAACGACGGCCGAAGGTGATCGTCTCCATCAACGAGTTACCACCGAGCCGGTTGGCGCCGTGCACGGACACACAGGCGACCTCTCCGGCGGCGTACAGCCCCTCGATCCCTGTGAGGCCCTGGTTGTCGGTCTCCACGCCACCCATGTGATAGTGCGCACCGGGTCGAACGGGGATCGGCGCGTAGATCGGGTCAACCCCGGCGTAGGTCATCGCGAGCTCGCGCGAACCGGGCAACTTCGTCAGGATCTTCTCCGGCCCGAGATGACGGAGGTCGAGGTAGACCGACCCGTTGACACCGCGGCCTGCCTCGATCTCGGTCGTCTCCGACCGCGAGACGACATCGCGGGACGCCAGTTCGAGCGCGTTCGGGGCGTAGCGCTGCATGAAGCGCTCGCCGTCCTTGTTGATCAGGTAGCCACCCTCGCCACGGCAGCCCTCGGTGATCAGGATTCCGCTCGGGTACATGGTGGTCGGGTGAAACTGCATGAACTCGATGTCCTTCAACGGCAGTCCTTCACGCAGCGCCATCGACATGCCGTCGCCGGTGCAGGCGTAGGCGTTCGTGGTCGCCCGGTACAGCCGTCCGACACCGCCCGTGGCGAGAATCACCGACTTGCCCCTGATCAGCGTGACGCCACCGTTCATCAGATCCCAGGAGATGACACCGGTGCAGCGTCCGTCCTCGACGAGCAGGCGGAAGGCAAAGAACTCCTCGTACACCTTCATCCCCTGAGTCATCCGCCGCTGCAGCTGCTCGTAGAGCACCTGGATCAGGACGTGGCCGGTGATGTCCGCGGCGTACACGGTGCGCGGCGACCCCGCCGCTCCGAAGGGGCGCTGATCGAGTCGGCCTTCACCGTTGCGAGAGAACACGGCGCCCCAGTGCTCGAGCTGGTAGATGTCGCCCGGCGCCTCGGCCGCGAGGATCTCGATCGCATCCTGGTCGCCGAGGTAATCGGAGCCCTTGACGGTGTCGAACGCGTGCATCTCGGGGCTGTCCTCTGCCGTGTTGCCGAGCGCGGCGTTGATACCCCCCTCGGCGGCGCCCGAATGGCTCCGGGTCGGGTGCAACTTCGAGATCACACCGACGCTCGCACCCCGATCATGGGCCTCGATAGCGGCACGCATCCCGGCGCACCCGGCACCGACAACGAGGACATCGTAGGTGGGTTCCACGCTCCTAAACCTACCGAATGGTGATTCCGCTGCGCCCTGGAACCGTCCCTCCAGGTTCAGGCGATCGTCGGGACACGGTGCCCTACCTCCAGATGACGGCCTGACTCGCCGACGCTAGAGCGGCGCGATGCCCCCCGCGCACAACGGTTACCCGGTGCTCAGGCCTGTGGCCCGGCGGCGGTGACCGCAGGGCCTGCGTCGGCGGCGAACTTCTCGAAGTTTGCGGTGAACATCGCGGCCAGCTCCAGCGCCTTCGTGTCGTAGGCCGCCGGGTCGCCCCAGGTCGAGCGTGGGTCGAGCAGCGCGGAATCGACACCGGGCACCTCGGTCGGCACGTCGAAGCCGAAGACGCCGTCAACGCGGTAGTCGGCTCCCGCGAGCTCACCCGAGAGCGCGGCGTGCAACAGCCGACGGGTCGCCTGGATCGGCATACGGTGGCCCTCACCATAGGAGCCGCCCGTCCAGCCCGTGTTCACGAGCCAGACTGCCGAGCCGTGCTCGTCGAGCTTCTGGCCCAGCATCCTCGCGTACACGGCCGGGGGCTGCGGAAGAAACGGCGCACCAAAGCACGTCGAGAACGTCGGCTGCGGCTCCTTGACCCCGATCTCGGTACCCGCAAGCTTGGCGGTGAAGCCCGAGAGGAAGTAGAAGAGCGCCTGGTCACGCGTCAGCCGCGCGATCGGCGGCAGGATCCCGAAGGCGTCTGCGGTCAACATCACGACCGCGCTCGGATGGCCGGCACGCTTCGCCGGCAGCGCGTTTGCGATCCGCTCGAGCTTGTAGGCGGCACGGGTGTTCTCGGTCTTCGCGTCGCTTGTGAGATCGACGACGCCACGCTCGTCGATGACGACGTTCTCGAGCACCGTGCCGTAGGACTGTGCCGCCAGGAAGATCTCCGGCTCCACCTCGGCGGAGAGGCAGATGACCTTGGCGTAGCACCCGCCCTCGATGTTGAACACGCCTGTCGGGCCCCACCCGTGTTCGTCATCGCCGATCAGCGAGCGGTTCGGATCGGCCGACAACGTCGTCTTGCCGGTGCCGGAAAGCCCGAAGAAGACGGCGACCTTGCCGTCGTCGCCGACGTTCGCCGAGCAGTGCATCGGGAGGACACCGTCGAGCGGAAGACGATCGTTCATCACCGTGAAGATCGACTTCTTGATCTCACCGGCGTAGAAGGTGCCGCCGACGATCACCTCGGTTCTCGTGGGGTGGAAGGCGACGAACGTCCCCGTGCGCGTGCCGTCCTCGGCGGGAACGGCTTCGACCTCGGGCGCGTGCAGCACGAGAGCCTGCGGCTGGAACTCGAGAAGCTCGGAGGGGTCGGGGTCGATGAACATCGTCTTCGAGAAGAGCGCGTGATAGGGGCTGCCCGTGAGCACCCTGACCGCGACCCGGTGAGCCGGGTCGGCACCCGCGAACGCATCGACGACGTAGAGCGGGCTCTGCGCCTCCAGGTGCGCTACGACCCTTGCCCGCAGCCCGTCGAAATGCTCCTCCGACAGTCGGTGGTTGATGTCGCCCCACCAGATCCTGTCCTCGGAGCCCGGCTCGACGACGACGAACTTGTCCTTCGGCGACCGGCCCGTGAACGCGCCGGTGTCAACGGCGAGAGGGCCGCCCTCCGCGATCCGGCCGTCGCCGCGCCCGAGCGCGTGCTCGTAGAGCAGGGCCGTGGACGGATGCCAGCACACGGTGCCCGCCGGCTCGACGCCGTGGTGGACGAGGGTGTCGTACGTTCGGGTTATGGTCATCGCCATCGCAGTGCCTCCAGGGGACACGTCAACCGGAAAACTCGATTCGGGGTGCAACGTAGCGGACGTTCGCGCAAGCCGCTCATCCTATCTCGTGACGCGATCCTCGTGGGCCGCCCCCCCACGTGCGACGTCTCTCGCAAACGTGTCCTTTCGCGTGCCCGCACCGGCGGTCAGGCGATGCCGACGACGGTGCCCCGGGACTCCGGCTCGACGTTCTCGTCCCGCGCGACGAGCAGCGCATAGCGCCCACGGGCGGCGAGCAGCTCCTCGTGTGTGCCTGTCTCGGCCACGGTGCCACGGTCGAGAACCACGATCTGCTCGGCGTCCCGCACCGTCGAGAGGCGGTGCGCAATCGTGATCGTCGTACGTCCCTCGGCGAGGCGTTCGAGCGCCTCCTGCACGAGCCTCTCGGTCTGCGTGTCGAGCGCCGAGGTGGCCTCGTCGAGCACGAGAATCGGAGGATTCCGCAGAACCGTCCGCGCGATCGCCATACGCTGCCGCTCGCCGCCCGAGAACCGGTAGCCGCGCTCGCCGACGACGGTCTCGTAGCCGTCGGGAAGTGATGCGATCAGATCGTGGATCTGTGCCGCCCGCGCCGCCTCCTCGACGTCCTCGTCGCTTGCCTCGGGGTGTGCGAAGCGGAGATTCTCGCGCACGGTCGAGTGGAACAGGTAGGTCTCCTGCGAGACGACGCCGACGGCTGCGGCGAGCGACTCGAAGGTGAGGTCACGGATGTCGATGCCGTCGATCGAGATGGTGCCCCGCGTCGCGTCGTACAGCCGCGCCACGAGGTAGCCGCAGGTCGTCTTACCCGAACCCGTTTCTCCGACGAGCGCCGTCTTCGTGCCGGCCGGGACGCTGAACGACACGTCCTCGAGCGTCCAGGCATCCTCGTCGTAGCGGAAGCAAACGCGGTCGAAGATGACGTCCCCCCGGGGGCGCTCGAGTGTCCGCGTGCCCTCGACGATGTCGATCGGCTGGTCGAGATACTCGAAGATGCGGTCGAAGAGCGCGAGGGAGCTCTGCACCTCGAGCTGGACACCCAGCAGGCTGCCGATCGGGAAGAAGAGCCGCGTCTGCAACGTGGTGAACGCGACGAGCACCCCGATGCTGATCACGGAGCTGCCGCGCGCCTGCGACCACCCTGCGAACCAGTAGACGAGAGCCGGCATCACCGCGAAGGTCATCTGGATCGCCGCCATCATCCAGCGGCCTGTCATCCGGCTGCGCACCTCGAGGTCGGCGAGCCTCAACGACTCGGCCGAGAACCGCTCCGCGAGGTCGCCGGAACGCCCCATCGTCTTGCCGAGGAGGATGCCCGAGACGGAGAGCGACTCCTGCACGATCGACGAGACGTCGGCGAGCGAGACCTGCCGCTCCGCGGTCACCTTCTTGCGCTGGGCACCCACGCGCTTTGTCAGCCAGACGAAGAACGGCAGGAGAATCAACGCGAAGACGGCGAGACGCCAGTCGAGCAGCATCATCGCGACGACCGTGGCGATGACGGTGGTCACGTTCGAGAGCACCGACGTCGCCGTGGTGGTGACAACGGTGTCGATGCCGCCGATGTCGTTGGCAATCCTGCTCTGCACGTCACCCGTGCGGGTGCGGGTGAAGAACGCGAGCGAGAGCCGCTGCAGGTGCTGGTAGACGGATGTCCGCAGGTCGTGCATGACGGCCTGGCCGACGCGGTTCGAGAGCAGCGTCTGGTAGACGCCGATCGCGCCGGTGACAACGGGAATCAGGACCATCCCGGCGACGAGCAACGTAAGGAGGCGCACGTTGTTGTCGGGGATCGCGGTATCGAGGACACGGACGAGCAGGAACGACGGGATCACGCCGAGGGCCGCGGAGAAGATGATCAGCGTGAAGACGACCGCGAGCTGCGGGCGGTACGAGCGAAAGAGCGGGAAGATCCGGCGCAGGTTGGCGCTGCGCACCGCCGGGTCGGCAGGCCGCTTCGGCGGCTCGGCGGCGTTTTCTCCTCCAAAGCGGCGACCGGCCATGGTTCTAGAGTGCCTGCCGCACCGCGGCGCGTGACGAACGCAGGCTCGCGGCACGCGACGGACGGGCGGGACGGGTCATCTTGTTGAACCAGGCCATCCACTCACGTGCCGAGCTCCTCGACGGCCGCCTGGAGGCGATCGGTGAGCGCCCGGGCAAGCTCCGGCGTCGGGGTCGTCTGCTCCACGGCAAGAGGTTCCCCGATGAGCGCCACGATCCGGGGAAAGCCGAAGCTGTTCTTCCCGAGAGCCTTGCGTGTCTCGAGGAGCCGCACCGGCAGGATCGGTGCGCCCGCTGCAAGCGCAAGCCGCGCCGCACCACGCATCCACGGCCCCTCGCGCTTGACGCCGCCCTCGGGAAAGAGACCCACGGCCTCGCCCACCTCAAGTGCAGCGACTGCCGCTGCAATCGCCGCAACGTCGCTCCCTCCCCGCTTCACCGAGATCGCCTCGACGCTCTTGAGCCAGAAGGAAAGCAGCGGTACCTCCCAGAGATCGGACTTCGCGAGGTAGCGGATCGGCCGCGAGATCGCAGAGGACATCACGAAGGGATCGAGCATGGATTCGTGATTGCCGGCTATGACGAGAGCTCCGTCTGCCGGCACGTGCTCGACCCCGCGTACCTCGAGGCGGTAGACCGCGCGCACGATCGGCGCCAGCGAGCGCCGGTAGGCCTCGTAGCTCAATATCCCGGCCTGACACGCGGAAACTCGGGGAGCGCGTCGTTCGCGGAATGACTCAGCACGATCTGCATGTCGCGCAGCGAACGGATAGCGAATCCTGCCTCGCAGTAGGCGAGGTAGAACGCCCAGATTCGCAGGAATCGTTCGTCGTAGCCGAGCGCGCGGATCCGCTCGATGTTCTGCTCGACGTTCCCACGCCACTCGCGCAACGTGCGCGCGTATCCGAAGCCGATCTCCTCGACACCGTAGATCTGCAACTGCGTCCCTCCGACGGCCTTTGCGATCGCCCCGAGCGACGGGATCAGCGAGCCGGGGAAGATGGTCTGCTGGAGCCAGTCGGGGCGGCGGCGGAATCTCTCGAACCGCCAGTCGGGCACGCCGATCGTCTGGATGCACGCGAGACCGCCGCGGGTGAGCAGCCGGTCGATCGCCGAGAAGTAGTTGCCGTACTCGGCAAGACCGATAGCCTCGAACATCTCGATCGAGACGATCTTCGTGAAGCGTCCCCCGGTGACGCGGTAGTCCTGCTCGCGGATCTCGACGCGGCCCGTGAGCCCGGCAGCCTCGACGCGCTCCCGGGTAAACGTCGCCTGGCTCGGTGACAGGGTCAGACCGGTGACCCTGCAGCCGGCCTCCGTAGCGGCCTGGATCGCAAACCCACCCCAGCCGCAGCCGATCTCGAGCACCTCGTCGTCGGGGCCCAGCCGGAGCTTCTCGCAGATGTGCCGCGCCTTGGCTCTCTGCGCCTCCTCGAGCGTCATTCCGGGACGCTCCCAGTATGCGCACGAGTACGCCATCGTCGGATCGAGCATCAGCTCGAAGAGGTCGTTTCCGAGGTCGTAGTGCGCATGGATGTTGTTCTTCGCCGCGGCGGGCGTCTGCCGTGGCCGCCGGTCGGGGCGCAGCTCCTGCAGCCGGTAGAGACGCTTCAACGTCGGGTGCTCGGCGCTCGTCTCGAGGTTGCGGCCGAGCAACGAAAAGAGCCCCACGAGATCGTCGCACTCCCAGTCGCCCTCCACGTACGACTCTCCGAACCCGACGCGCGTACGGGTGCCGAGCTTGCGCCAGAAAGCGTCGGGCCTCCTGAGCTCCACGGTGATCGACTGCCCCTTCGCATCACCAAAACGACGTCCTCGCCCGTCGGGGTAGCGCAGGACGACCTCGCCTCCCTCGACCGCGGAGAGCGCCCGGAACGCAAGCCGGCGGGCAACATCGGCAGCGATTCTCACCCACGCACCGAGCCTTGCCCCGGCACGTGAGGCGGCTTGCGGTAGAAGGGTGTCCGCTTCAACCACAGACGCACCGCCTGCCAGTGGATCAGGGCGAGAACCCGGGCAGGCATCAGCGGGTACCGGCAGAGTGCGAAACGCAGGGATGCTGAGGTGAGGGGCACTCGCCGCGCCGTCAGGGTGGCGTGAAAGTCGAGACTGCCGGCCTCGCGCACGTCCATCCGAACGCTGAGGTGCTGCTCTGGCTCGGAGAGCCACCAGGTGTAGGCCTGATCCATGGGCATGAACGGTGAGACGTGCAGGAGCTTGTCGGTCTCGAAAACGGCTCTGCCCCCCGCCTTGCTGCCCTCCGAGGGATGGAGCACGTAGGCGTGTCTCTCTCCGAAGGTGTTGTTCACCTCGGCCACGATGCACGCGACAGATCCGTCGCCTCGCCTGCACCACCAGAACGAGACGGGGTTGAAGACGTACCCGAGCACACGCAGGTTCGTGAGCACCTGGATCGAGCCGTCCGCACCGAGATCAACGCCACTCTCGGCCAGAAGCCCACGAATATCGATGTGGTCGGCATCGTAGAAGCTCGTCACCGCCCGGCGATTCCAGCCAAAGAGACGCAGACGACCGTCGAGTGTCGGTAACTCGTCGAGGTCGAGCAGCGCCATGTAGACCGGGTAGCTGAAGACGTTGTCGTGCGGCGACCGGCGCGCATGCATGACCGTCCCGGTGTAGAGCGCGCTCTTCACGCGCTCGCTCCGAAGGCCGCGGCGGCACGAAGTCCCGAGTCGAGGCCGTCCTCGTGAAAGCCGTTTCCCTGCCACGCTCCCGCGAACGCTGTCCGGCGCACGACCCCGAACGAACGGGCGTACCCGGCCGCAGCAAGGCTCGCGAACGTCGTCTTTGGATGCTCGTAGTCGATCACGCGGATCACGGTAGTCTCGTCGATCTCGTCCGTTCGGTTGAGGGTGACGCAGTACTCGACGCCCGCGTCGAGCTTCTGCAGGCGGTTGAGCGAGTACGTCAGCGAGGGTGCGTCGGCAAGCACACCGCACCCGGGAGACTGGTAGTTCCACGAGGAGCGGTCTGACCGTCGCCGGGGCAGAAAGCGCGCGTCCGTGTGCAGCACCGTCTCGTTGGCCGTCACCTCGAACGCCGACAGCATCCGCCGCTCGTCACCCGACGGATCCTCGAGGAGGGCGAGAGCACGCGGCGCACTCGTCGCCACGACGACCCCGTCGTAGGAGCGCAGCATCCCGTCTGCACAGCGAATCTCCACTCCCGTCGCCGTACGCGCAAGCGACGTCACCGGCGACCCCAGGTGCACCTGCGCCTCGAGACGGTGGAGGAGTGCCTCCACATAGGTGCGGCTTCCACCGCTGACTGTCCGCCAGCGACTCCGTCGGAGGCCGAGCATCGAGTGGTTGCGGAAGAACTCGATCCCGGCCGAGGCCGGGAACTCGAGCGCGTCCCCCGGAGCGGTAGACCAGAGCGCCGCCGTCATCGGCACGAGGTAGTGCCAGCGGAACGCATCCGTATACCCCTCGTCACGCACGAAACGGTCGAACGACTTTCCTGCCACGTCGGCCTCCCCGGCCGTTCGCAGGAACCGGAGGATCTCGCGGAGGAGCTTTGGCCCGGCGCGCCAGGGCCGACGGCTCGACCACTCGAGCCCGCACCCACACGCCATGGAGAAGGACATCTCCGCCGGTTGGGTCTCGACGCCGATCTCACGGAACAGGCGGGTCAGATTCGGATAGTTCTTCTCGTTGTGGACGATGAACCCGGTGTCGAGGCCGAGATCGCCGTGTGGTACCGTGTTGACGTGGCCCCCGGGGGAGGCGCTTGCCTCAAAGAGTTCGATGTCGTGGAGCCGTGAGAGCGCATATGCCGCCCCCAGTCCGGCCACGCCGGTACCGATGATCGCTATCGTCATCTCAACGGTGATTCGTCCGAAACCATTCCACTATGTGACGGATCATGTCTGAGGCAGTCGTCCTCACCGCGCCCCAGGTGGAAACTGCCACGGTGCGCGAGCACACGTCGCGGGCGAGCCAGGCCGTCACGATGATCGCAATCGTCGTCCCACCGCTCGGGATCATCGCCGCGGCCGTGGGTCTCTGGGGCATCGCGCTCTCGTGGATCGACGTCGCCGTCTTCCTGACGCTGTACGTCCTGACGGGCCTCGGCACGACCGTCGGCTTCCACCGGCTCTTCACGCATCGCAGCTTCGAGACGACGAAGACGGTGCGTGCCGCGTTCGCGATTCTCGGGTCGATGACGTTGCAGGGACCCGTGACCCAGTGGGTGACCGACCACAGGAAGCATCACGCACTCTCCGACGAGGAGGGCGACCCGCACTCCCCGCACGCGGGCTTCACGCCGAACGCCCGCGGTGCGATGCTGGGCTTCCTCCACGCGCACATGGGCTGGCTGTTCCACCTCAAGGGGATGGAGCGCGGCGAGCACTACGGCAAGGATCTCTACGCCGATAGCCTCATCCGCCGCATCGACCGGATGTACTTCCTGTGGGTTGTCCTGACCTTCATGATTCCGTTCGCGATCGGGTATGCGGTCGGTGGGGCGAGCTGGAAGCTCGGCGTCGAGGTACTCATCTGGGGCGGCCTGATCAGGATCTTCGCCTACCAGCACGCGACGTTCTCGGTGAACTCGATCTGCCACATGTTCGGGCGGCGCAGCTACCGCTCACGGGACGAGAGCCGCAACAACTGGGTTGTGGCAGCGTTCACTTTCGGCGAGGGCTGGCACAACAACCATCATGCGTTTCCGGCATCGGCCCGCCACGGGCTCGACCGCCTCCAGCTCGACATCGCCTGGATCACGATCCGCTCGCTCGAAAAGGTCGGTCTCGCGTGGAACGTGCGGCTCCCGACCGCGGGCCAGCGGGCGCGTCGCCGACTCGAGGCCTGATCCGAGCGAGGGCGGTGCGTGCCGGCCGTCAGAGCACCCGAAGACGGGCAGCGAGTCTCGTGTCCGCTCGGCCCTGGATCCAGACCCAGACCCAGGTGCTGTTCCCGGGTGCCGCACAGCGAGGCGACGATCACCTCTGCGCCAAGGTGTTCGGGCAAAAGTTCGCTGGCCGAGACAAACTGAGCAAAGAAAAAGCCCCGCTTTCCGGGGCCTTTCCATAGCGGGGGCAGGATTTGAACCTGCGACCTCCGGGTTATGAGCCCGGCGAGCTACCTGACTGCTCCACCCCGCGACGCAGCGACCATCGTAGCACTGTCTCGTTCGGCCGGTACTCCCTGGTAGTTTTGGGGCTGTGATGATCTGGGTCGCCCTCGGTGTGCTCCTCGGCGCGGTCGCCGGTGGGGCAGCATATGCCGCGCTCCGTGGCTTCCAGTTCTACCGCGATCTGAAGCGCGGCGGCGCGGCTCTGACGTCGGAGGTCGATCGCGTCAGTGCGGCCTCGCTCCGGATCGACCGCCAACTGATGAAGGCAGAGGCGGCGACGGGGCGGCTCACCAACGCCACCGCGAGGCTCGCCATCTCGTGGGCGCGGCTCGAAGTGCAGTGCGCCGCGGTGCACCAGGCTCATGCCCGGATGCGCCGCGTCTTCTGGTTCGTGCCCGGCATCTGAGATCAAGGTGAGTGCCGCACGCTGTGCGGCGGCTTCACCTTTGAGCCCCTCGGGGAAGTCCGGCGTGTCCATCCGCTGTAGCCCTGGGGGCGCCTTCCAGTGTTCCAGCAGCGCCGGCGTAGGTGATCCGGGCGACTCCGGCTCTGCGCATGGCCTAGCTGAGAGACCCGGCTGCGTCGGCGCTGAGGTTGTCGTCGCCGTGCGCAGCCCACTCACGGAAGCGATGACGGCGTCGTGGCCGGCGACGTCCTGGGCCATATGATCGAGCTCTCTCACGTCGTCCGGCTGGCCTACCGAGGCGCATTCGGACGAGATCGAGAGACTTGGGATCCCGCATGATTGCGGTCACGTCCTGCACACGGTCGAGGGCATCCGCAAGGATCTGGCGACCGATCTCGCCGGTTGACCCGTACATCGCGATCTTCGTACGCTTGACGTGACGGGGAACGGGTGATTCACGTCGGGCAAGTTGAGGCCGACAACGGTAGGCTGAATCGCCCCGGGTTTCGTGGACACTTCGGGTTCACGAAGGGAGAGGGCTATGGCGCAGGGCAGGAGGTATCCGCGGGAGTTGCGGGAGCGGTCGGTGCGGATGGTCGCGGAGGCGCAGGCGGAATCGCCTGAGCTGTCGTTGAGTCAGGCGGTGTTGCGGATCGGCCCGCGGGTCGGGGTCGTTCCGGACACGTTGCGCGGCTGGGTGAAGCAGGCCCGGGTCGACGCGGGTGAGGTGCCGGGCCGCTCGACGGACGAGTTGGCACGGGTGCGGGAGTTGGAGCGGGAGGTGCGCGAGTTGAAGCGCGCCAACGAGATTCTGTTGGCGGCCTCGAGTTTCTTCGCGCGGGAGCTCGACTCGCGACTGCCGTGGTAGTCGAGTTGATCGACTCTCACAAACACCGGTTCGGGGTCGTGCCGGTCTGCCGTGTGCTCTGCGGGCACGGGGTGGGGATCGCTCCGAGCAGCTACTACGCCTACAAGTCGAGGCCGGCGAGTGTGCGCGCGCTGCGCGACGTCGAGCTGCTGGCCGAGATCAAGCATGTCTATTTCGGCCCGGGCCGCGGCAAGTACGGTGCCCGTAAGGTTCGGCGACAGCTGAAAGCCGAAGGGCACCAGGTGGCCAAGTGCGCGGTTGAGCGGCTGATGCGCCAGGCCGGC
>SHVL01000091.1 GCA_009694305.1 Thermoleophilia bacterium | reverse complement strand
AGCGCCATCGAGTACCGAGCCTTCGATGCGAGCGCCGCCTCCTGCTGCGCCGCCGTCGTCCAGTAGAGCGCGGAGCGATACTGCGAGCCTCGGTCATTTCCCTGCCGCATCCCCTGCGTTGGGTTGTGGCCCTCCCAGAAAGTCCTCAGCAGGTCGTCGTAGGAGATCTGCGCGGGGTCGTAGGCGACGAGAACGGCCTCGGTATGGCCTGTGCTTCCCGAGCACGTCTCCTCGTAGCTCGGGTCGGGCGTCGTGCCACCGGCATAGCCGACAGCGGTCGTGTAGACGCCGGGAAGCTGCCAGAAGAGCCGCTCGGCCCCCCAGAAGCAGCCCATCCCGAAGATCGCCGTCTCGGTTCCGTCGGGAAACGGCGGCTCGATCGAGGTGCCGAGCACGACGTGCCGCTCGGTGATCGGCATGGCGCCCGGGCGGCCGGGGAACGTGTCCTCGGGGGCGGGCCTGTCGTGGGAGGTGCGTGTGAACAGCATGTCCCGAGTGTAGCGACGGAGGGTGAGTCGTTCGACGGCCGGGGCGGGAGGGAGCCGCGGACAATCGTTATCCAACGACCATGGTCGTAGAGCAATGTTCACGTTCGGACAGGGCCGGAGCCGTCAGACCCGTGCAAGCGCCTGCTCGAGGTCGGCCCAGAGCGTTTCGACGTCCTCGAGACCGACCGAAAGTCGCAACAGCCCCTCCGGGCAGCGGTCGCCCTCCCAGCGGTGCCGCGATTCCACCTTCGTGTGCACACTGCCGAGGCTCGTTGCGTTCCTGATCGTCTTCGTCGCCGTCTCGACGCGGCGGGCGGCCGCCCCGTCGGCGACATCGAAGGAGATGACGAATCCGAGGCCGGGGTAACGGGCCGTCGTCACCGCCGGGTGTTCGGCGAGGTGCCCGGCAAGGACCCGCGCGGTTGCCTCCATCCGGTCGATCCGCACCTCGACCGTCTGGAGTCCCCGCTCGAGGAGCCACGCTGTGTCGGCCGAGGCGACGAGGCCCGTCAGGTGGCGGGTCGTATGGAGGCGGTCGTAGAGGGCGTCGTCCGTGACGCTCGCGACTCCTGCGAGCAGGTCGTCGTGTCCCGCGAGAACCTTCGTGGCGCTGTGCAGCGAGACGTCACAGCCGAACTCGAGGGGGCGCAGGCGAAGGGGCGAGGCGAGCGTCGCATCGCAGATGACGGCCGCGCGATGTGCGGAGGCCGCCTCGAAGTCGGGCATGGTCAGCATCGGGTTCGACGGAGCCTCGATCACGATCAGGTCGGCATCGTCGGGAGGGGCCCCCGTCTGGTCGTACTCGACCGCGTTGACACCCCACGGGCGCAGGTGGTCGAAGAGTTCCCTGTGGCCGTAATAGGCTCCCTCGGCCACCGCGATCGTGCCACCCGGAGGCAACATCGTCAGCACGACGGCCGTGACCGCGCCCATGCCGGAAGGGAAGAGGAGCGACCGTCCCCCCTCGAGCGCGCCGATCCTGTTCTCGACGGAGACGGCGTTGGGTTGCTCGTCCCGCGCGTACACGTACGAGGCGGGATCGCCCGCCGTGTCGTAGGGCCAGCTTGCAGAGCGGTCGAGGGGAGCGGACACGCCACGACTCTACCGCGGATAGATGAGCGGTCTCGCAGTCTTCTACACTCGCCGCATGGGGCAACAACGCGAGGTCGCGGATGGCCTGATCGAGGCTTTCCGCCGTGACGGGGCCGTCTGTGTGCGCGGCGCCTTCTCCTCCGGAGACCTCGCGCAGGTAGAGCAGGCGATCGAGCAGAACCTGGCCTCGCCCGGTGAACGCGCACTCATCGCGAGCCGTCCCGACGACCCGGGCCGCTTCTTCGAGGACTTCTGCAACTGGCAGCGGCTGCCCCAGATCGAGGCCATCGTCCGAACGTCGCCCGCGTCGGCGATTGCCGGCGAGCTGATGGGTGCGCAGCGGGTGCGGTTCTATCACGATCATGTCCTCGTCAAGGAGCCGGGAACGGTGCAGCGCACGCCCTGGCACCAGGATCAGCCCTACTACAACGTGAACGGAGCGCAGACGTGCTCGGTGTGGCTGCCGGTCGATCCTGTCCCGCGTGTCTCGACCCTGGAGTTCGTTGCCGGCTCGCACCTCGGCCCGTGGCTGATGCCGCGCACGTTCATGGACAACCAGGCGAAGTGGTTCCCGGACGGAGCGCTCGACGAGCTACCCGACATCGAGAACGACCGCTCGGGATTCGAGATCATCGGCTGGGAGCTCGACCCGGGCGACGCAGTGTTCTTCAACATGTTGACGCTGCACTGCGCCGGCGGCGTCGAGGGGCCGCAGCGGCGGCGGGCGCTGTCGCTGCGGTTCCTCGGTGACGACGTGACACACGCGCCACGCGCGTGGACGACGTCGCCCGACTTCCCGGGCCTCTCCGAGGAGCTGGAGGCCGGCGCGCCTCTGGAGCACCCCCTGTTTCCCGTCGTCTGGGAGCGCGAAGCCCGCGAGGGGCGATAGTCTCACAGGACGATGGCTACCGACGAGGGCTCCAGGATAACGCACGACACGACCGAGGCGAAGCTTGCCTGGCTCGTGGAGTTGCGCGATGCCGCGGCACACGCCGGCAACGAGGCCGCTGTCGCCCGCCAGCACGAGAGAGGCAAGCTCCTTGCCCGCGAGCGCCTCGACCTGCTGCTCGACCCGGGGTCGTTCGTGGAGCTCGACCGCTTCGTGCGCCACCGCGAGACCGAGTTCGGGATGCACGACAGGCGCCCTCTCGGTGATGCCGTCGTGACGGGGTACGGGACGGTGCTCGGGCGGCCGGTCTGCGTGTTCTCTCAGGACTTCACCGTGTTTGGTGGCTCGTTGAGCGAGGTCTTCGCCGAGAAGATCTGCAAGGTGATGGACATGGCCGTGAAGGTCGGCTGCCCTGTAATCGGAATCAACGACTCTGGCGGAGCGCGAATCCAGGAGGGTGTCGTCTCGCTCGCCGGATATGCGGAGATCTTCTGGCGCAACGTCCAGGCGTCGGGCGTGGTGCCGCAGATCTCTCTCGTCCTCGGGCCGTGCGCCGGCGGTGCGGTCTACTCCCCGGCGATCACCGACTTCGTGCTGATGGCCGAGGGGACGTCGTACATGTTCATCACGGGCCCCGACGTGGTGAAGGCCGTGACCGGCGAGGACGTCACCCAGGAGGAGCTCGGCGGTGCAGCGACGCACGCAGCGAAGTCGGGCGTCGCACACCTCGTCGCGGCGGGCGAGGAGGCGGTGATCGAGGACGCGCGGTATCTGCTCTCGTTCCTGCCGCAGAACAACCTCGAGCCGCCCCCCTACGCGGCCCCGGCCGATCCCGTCGATCGCGAGGCGCCCGAGCTCGACACTCTCGTGCCGGACTCGCCGAACAGGCCGTACGACATCAAGAGCGTGATCCGTGCCGTGGTAGACGACACCGACTTCCTCGAGCTGCAGGCCGAGTATGCGCAGAACATCGTGTGTGGCTTCGCGCGGCTCGGAGGCCATGCGGTCGGGATCGTCGCGAACCAGCCGAACGCACTCGCCGGCGTGCTCGACATCGACGCGTCGGTCAAGGCCGCGCGATTCGTGCGGACGTGCGACGCGTTCAACATTCCGCTCGTCACCTTCGTTGACGTGCCCGGATTCCTGCCGGGAACCGAGCAGGAGTGGGGTGGGATCATCCGGCACGGCGCGAAGCTCCTCTACGCCTATGCCGAGGCGACCGTGCCCAAGCTGACCGTGATCACGCGCAAGGCATACGGCGGGGCGTACGACGTGATGAGCTCCAAGCACATCCGGTCCGATGTCAACGTGGCCTGGCCCACGGCCGAGGTAGCCGTGATGGGCCCCGAGGGCGCGGTCAACATCATCTTCCGTGGAGAGCTAGCCGATGCACCCGAGCCCGAGGTGCGGCGGGCCGAGCTGATAGCCGACTACAAGGAGCGCTTCGCGAACCCCTACTCGGCGGCGGAGCGCGGCTACGTGGACGATGTCATCGAGCCACGGTTCACGCGCCCGTACCTGATCCGGGCGCTCGAAATACATCTTGCCAAACGCGAGCCGGCGCCGAAGCGCAAGCACGGCAACATCCCGTTATGACGGCGGCCCGCGACGCGATTCCGGCGGATCGCAGATGGGGCGCGGAGAGCGTCTTCTCGACCACGGCAGACTGGGAGGCGGAGCTCGAGGCAGTGCGGGCGAGCCTGCCCGCGGTCACAGCGTTTCGGGGCCGGGTCGGTGAGAGCGCCGCATTGCTCGTCGAGGCGCTTCACGCCATCGACGCGGTCGCGCGGCGGGTGGGCCAGATCGTCACCTATGCAGATCTCGGCTACTCCGTCGAGACCTCTGACGCACGGGCCGTGGCGCGCTATGCCCGTGCCCGGTCGCTCGTAGCCGAGGTGGACGCTGCAACGGCGTTCATCGACCCGGAGGTGCTTGCCCTCGATCGAGGACTCCTTGCGTCGTGGGCTGTCACGGAGCCGGCGCTCGTTCCCTACGAGCACCACCTCGACGATCTCTTCCGCCGTGAGGCTCACACGCGCTCCGTGGAGGTCGAGGAGGTTCTCGGGCTCGCGAGCGATGCGTTCTCTGGCCCGTACTCCATCTACAGCGCTCTCGTGGACAGCGATCTCTGTTTCACACCGGCCATCGGGGAAGACGGCGACTTCCTCGAGGTCACGCAGGGAACGATCGATGCCATTCTCTCGCAGCCAGACCGCTCGTTGCGGCGAAGCGGCTGGGAGAGCTACGCCGACGGGTACCTCGGAGTGCGTCACGTCCTCGCTGCAACGCTTGCCACGACCGTCAAGCAGACCGTGTTCTCGTCGCGTGTACGCCGACATACCTCGCCGCTCTCGGCCGCGCTCTCGGTCTCGAACATCCCGATCGAGGTTCTGGACAATCTCATCGCGATCTTCGAGGCGAACCTGCCGACGTGGCATCGGTACTGGCGGCTTCGCCGCGACGCACTCGGCGTCGAGCGGCTTGCGCCCTACGACGTCGCGGCCCCCCTCGGGCTCACATCGCCCGTGTTCTCCTACGAGCAGTGTGTCGAATGGGTCTGCGACTCTCTCGCACCGCTCGGCACCTCCTACGTCGAGACGGTCAGGCGTGGCTGCCTCGAGGAGCGGTGGGTGGATGTCTACCCGACCGTCGGCAAGATGGGGAACGCATTCTCCGCGGGCGCACCCGGAACTGCACCCTTCATCATGATGAACTTCGACGGGACGGCGGTCAGCCTCGGGACGCTCGCGCACGAACTGGGCCACTCGATGCACTCGTACCTGACCTGGCAGTCCCAACCGCAGGTCTCCACCTACTACTCGACGTTCGTTGCAGAGGTCGCCTCGAACTTCCATCAGGCGCTGCTGCGTGCCCACATGCTCGAGACGGTCGCCGACCCCGTGATCGAGGTAGCGGTGCTCGACGAGGCGATGGCGAACTTCCATCGCTACTTCTTCGTCATGCCAACGCTCGCACGCCTCGAACGCGAGATCCACGATCGGGTTGCGAGCGGTGAAGGCCTGACGGCGGAACTGCTCGGCGAGCGTACGGCCGACCTGTTCGCGGAGGGGTTCGGACCCGATGTCGAGATCGATCGGGAACGGCTGGGCATCACCTGGGCCCAGTTTGGGCATCTCTACGAGCCGTTCTACGTCTTTCAGTATGCGACCGGAATCTCGGCGGCGCACGCCCTCGCGGGCGGTGTGCTTGCGGGGGAGAAGGGTGCCGTCGAGAGCTACCTCGCATTTCTTTCCACGGGAGACTCTCTCTACTCACTCGACGCACTTCGCCTCGCGGGTGTCGATCTCACCTCGCCGGCACCGGTCGAGGATGCCTTCGCAGTCCTTTCCTCGCTCGTTGACCGAATCGAGCAGCTCTCCTAGCGTCTGACTCCGGCATCGTCCTCGGTGTGCGAGGCCGTACCGGCGCGATCCGGTCTCGACCCGGCGTATCCGCGTCGTTCAGACCCGAGGCTGGATCTCTCCCCGAGGCCGTTCGATGCCCGAGCGCATGCGGGCATCAGTCGCGTACCGATACCGCGAGCACGGGGCATGGCCGCCAGATGACCCCGGGAAAGCCGTTCTCCAACTGCTGGAGGGACGCCTCGAGTGCCTGCGGCTGGACTAGGGCGAAGTCGCCGGAGAAGGGGCGGTCTAGCTCGTCGAGAGCCGCCACGATGGCCAGCAGCACGAGCGTGACTGCGACGACCGCTACGAGACGCATCCGCGGGCTGGAGGCCAGGTGGAACTCCAGGAGAGCTATGAAGACGAATATCCCGACGGCGATGACGAGCCAGATAGACAGGGGTATCTCGGCCAGGCCCAGGGACTGCCGGAGTTGCCGGTCGCGATCGAGATAGAGGGAAGCCTGTGTCACGAAGTAGTGGTTGGACGCCCGGGTGTCGGTGTTCTGCGAGAGGCCCTCGACGCCGGCCTGCACGCGTGCGGCCCAGGCAGTGGTGGTCTCTGCCCCGGTCAGATCGCGTGCCCTGGCGGCAGCCCAGTCGTCGTTGACCGTCGAGCGCATCATACAGATCACCGCGCGTCGAACGCCGTCCCTCTGCACAGCCGGGTAGGGCCCGACCCCATGAAACAGGATGACCGCGTCGCCGGCCTCGGCACGCGCGGCGACCCTCGCGGCCTCGAAGTGCTGGGACGCGGAGACAAGAAGGAGGCCGAGGATGATCCGAGAGCGCCACCGACGAAGGCGAGCGATTCGCTCAGGCGATCGATCTCCTGCTTGCAGTCGCTTTCGCTGCCACCGCCGGAGCCGCGCAGCGTCCAGCGGCGAGCCAGCGCGCCGACGGTGATGCCGAGTCCTACGCAGAGCACGACGAGGATCTCTTTAGACA
>SHVL01000090.1 GCA_009694305.1 Thermoleophilia bacterium | reverse complement strand
CCTCGACGAGGCAGACGTCCGAGAAGAAGCGCGTCATCACGACGCCGGCGCGGAAGTCACCGAGCCGTGGTTCGGGACGCTCACCACGCGCGAGCGCGAGGGCAAGCTCCGGGTAGCGGCTGCCCGCAGCGAGCGGGAGTGGAAATCCGCCGCCGAAGCGAGGGTTCACATCGGTCACCGGGAGCGTGCCGTCCGCCTCGCGGAAGCACTGGATGCAGGCGGGGCCGACGATGCCTATCGCCTCGGCGACACGGGCACCGTGCGCGATGAGCTCCGGATCCTGGATCGACATACCCTTGATCGACTCGCCGCCCTTCGACTGGATCATCGTGCGGGGGATCGCGTTGAGGCAACGGCCGTCGAGATCGCAGAAGACGTCGATCGAGAACTCCTCGCCGAGGCACAGCTCCTGCACCATCGAGTCCACAGAGGTATGAGCGAGGAAGAACGCGAGCTCACCCGCGTCGTCGGCGCGGTAGATGTGTCGGGAGCCGAAGCCCTCGCGGATCTTGACGAGCAGGGGAAACGGAGGATCCGCCGGGAGATCCGCCGGAAGCCACGTTCGTGGACTTGCGATGCTGCGCTCCTCGAAAAAGAGGTGTGCCAGGAACTTGTCGCCCATCGTCTCGCACACGTTCGGGGGCGGGGCAAGAACGAGCGCCGGCGCAAGAGCCTCCCGATTGAGCGACAGGATGCCCTGGTCGAGATCGGTCAACGGGACGACGAGGCGCACGTCGTGCTCCGAGACAACGTCGGCGAGAGCCGTGACGTATCCGGGGTCGCCGACTCTGGGAACGAGGGCCATGTGATCGGCGTGGTAGAGCGCGGGAGCAAGCGCGTCCACGTCGGAGGCAACGGTGGTGGCCCCCGCCCGGCCGAACGCAGTCACGATGTCCACGCGCTGCCCAGCGCAGGTGAAGAGGACGACCGTCATGGCGAGGAAGGGTACTTGCCCGGCCGCGCCAACCGTTCCTGGAGGGCAAACCGGCGACGTTCCCTCCGGGTCACTCGCCCCGTCCACTCCCGGCCACGCGGAGTTCGTCGAGCAGCCTTCGATATCGATCGATTGCCGCATCACGCCCGCGGTTTGCTTCGATCCAGATCCTCCCTGCGGAGCCGAGCGCGCCGAGATCGAGGTCACCCTTGTACGCACAACGGATGGCGTGCGCCACTGCGGCCGCGTCGCCTGGTGGCACCACAATCCCGCACCCGGCAGCCCCGACGAGCTGCGCCGTCTCGCTCTCGGCATCCGCTGCGACGATGACTGGTCGCCCGGCGGAGAGGACGCCGTTGATGCGACTCGGGACGACATAGCCGGCAAGACCACGCGCGAGCCCGACGAAGTGGACATCCGCAGTCGAGAGCGATTCCGACAGGACCTCGCGCGGCTGATACGGGAGGAAGCGGATGTTTGCAGCGCCGAGTTCCCCGGCAAGCTCGGACAACGCGCGGTGCCGGGCGCCAAAGCCGACGATCACGATCTCCGCTCGCTCGAGGTCTTGCACCAGCGCGGCAGCACGCACGAGCGTCTCGAGGTCCTGCGCGTGTCCGACGTTGCCCGAGTGCATCACGACGAAATGCCCAACGAGCTCATGCTCGCGGGCCCAGGCGTTGTCCCGGGGCTGCGGCGTGATCTCGTCGAAATCGACCCAGTTCGGAATCACGACGACGCGATTCGCCGGGGCGCCCTTCGCGACGAGCCTACGGCTCATCGTCTCGCCGATCGAGACCACACGGTCGGCCCGACGCAGGTACGAGCTGACGACCTTCCTCAGAACGGCGACGGCCACGGGGTTCGTCAGTCGTCCGAGTTGTACAGCCGTCTCCGGGAACACGTCCTGGCACACGACGACGAGCGGGACGCTGAACCGATGGGCGACGCCGAGCCCGACCGCCCCGACCATCGGTGGATCCGTCATGCAGAGCACGAGATCTGGCGGCTTGACGAACAGGCCGCGGGCGAGCGCACTGCCGATGTAGGTGAAGTAGTTGGCGGCGCGAGCAGCAAGCCCGGTGCGGTCGTACGCGGTCGAGCGGACGCGACGAATTGCGACGCCGTTTCGTTCGAGCACGCGAGGATCGTGCTCGTGCTCGTGCAACACGCCGGTCAGGATCTCGACGTCATACGTGGAGGCGAGCCCCTCGCAGAGCTCGGTGAGCAGGTTGGCTGTCGCCTCGACTCCGGGCCAGTAGTACTGGTTCAGGACGAGCAGCCGTGGGCGGCGCTGTGTTGGCGACGACACGCGCTAAGGCTAACGTCTAGCTCGTGAACGAACCGGGAAAGCCGCTGCACGTGCTCTTTGCCGCTCCCGCGTACTGGCCCGCGACGGCGTTCGGTGGCCCCATCCCGGTGATGCGCGAGCTTGCAGCCGGGCTCGTGGGAACCGGCTGCACCGTCGACGTCGTGACCACATCACTGACGTCGGTCAACGGCCCACGCTCACGGCGGACACGCATCGAGGAGCACGAGGGACTGACAATTCTCTACACGGCAACACCTCTCAACTACCGGTGGATGGGCCTCGGCCCAACGGTACCCCTTTGGCTCGAGCGCAGGCCGCGGCCCGACGTCGTGCACGTGTTCGGTTTCCGCGACCCGCTCGGTTCGACGGTCGCAGGTTGGTGTCGCGCCCGTAA
This sequence comes from Thermoleophilia bacterium, assembly GCA_009694305.1. Taxonomy (GTDB): domain Bacteria; phylum Actinomycetota; class Thermoleophilia; order Gaiellales; family Gaiellaceae; genus Gaiella. The sequence continues at coordinate 4,205 of SHVL01000090.1, read as the reverse complement.
GATCCCATACGTCTTCGAAGCACTCGGCATGTTCCGGCCGAAACTCCGGAAGGTCTGGCTAAAGCGGGCTCTCGATGTCAGCCTCTTCCGCCACGTTCCCTCGGGAGCCGCGCGTCTCATCGCCTGCTCGGCACTCGAGAGAGACGAATACATCGCCGGTGGGGTCGCACCCGACCGCATCGCGGTTCGCCCGAACGGCTTCCCCCGGATTCCCCGATCGGAGCCGGGTGCCCTCCGCTCGCGTCTCGGCATCTCGAACGACGCACCGCTCGTCCTCGCCGTCGGTCGAGTCGCAAACGGGAAGGGGCTCGATCTCCTCGTTCGAGCCGTTGCCGAGAGCCGTGGCGCCCACCTTGCGATGGTCGGGCCCGACGACGGCCACGGCACCTCGGCCGAGCTCCGGCAACTGGCGTCCCGACTCGACGTGGCCGACCGGGTGCACCTGCTGGGAGAGCTCGAGCACGGCCGTGTCCTGGTGGCGCTTGCCGACGCGGACGTCCTGGCGCTCGCCTCGGCGCACGAAAACTTCGGGATGGTCGCCGCCGAGGCAGCGTCGGCGGGAAGAGCGATCCTGCTCACGGATCGCTGTGGAGTCGCCGAGCTCCTCGGCCCCGACGGTGCCCTCATCGTCCCCTTCGACGCGGACGCGGTTCGCCAGGGGCTCGGGCTCCTGCTCGCGGATCCCGCACTCCGCACGAGACTTGGAGAAGGGGCGAGAGGCGTCGCTGATGCGTGGCCGTGGCAGCGCGTGGTCGAGCTGCAGAAGACGGTCTATGACGAGGTCGTCCGCGACCGTACGCCCGCGTAGAATCTTCGGGTCGTGCGGATTTCAAGCATATCCGCCAGGTCGCGCGCTCTTCCGGCCGCGCTGGCCACTCTCGCGGCGCTCTATATCGTGCAGCTCGCAAGTCCTCTGCGGCTCGACACGGACTCGGCTTCGTACCTCCAGATTGCGTCGTCGATCGCGGATGGGCACGGAATGCAACCGCGCGGCACCCCGTCGTTCCCGCCCGGGTATCCATTCCTCGTCGCTGCGCTCGATCACCTCGGCCTTGCTGTTCCCTGGACGATCGTCGCGCTCAACCTCGCGTTCCTCGCCCTCGCAACTGCATCGCTCTGGATCGTTCTGCGTCGAGGACTCGCCCTCGGAGAAGCAGCCACAGGAACCATCTGTGCGCTGACGCTTCTGTCCTCGGCGATGGCGAAATCCGCTGTCATGCCGCTGTCCGAGATCGTCTTCTACGGCCTTGTGGCGGCCTCGCTCGCCATGCTCACGCTTTCCGCAGCCAAGGGGAACGTGGCGCTCCTCCTTGGAGGCATCGCTCTTGCAGCCGCAGCCTGCTCTGTCCGCACTGCGGGCGTCGCGCTCGTTCCCGCCATCGTCCTCGCCTTTGCGACGCGTCGGGCTCGAATCATCTCCGCGATCGGCGTCTGCACGGGAGCCGCCGTTGTCGTCGTTGCAACGCCCCGCTACCTCACGGAGTTCTCGAACGGGTGGAAGCCGGGATTGATGCAAACGGCCGTGGACGAGGGGCGAAGCCTGCTCACGATTCTCGGAGCGGCAACCGCTAACGTCCCCGAGTCGAAGATCGGTTCGGTGTCGGCCGTCCTCGTCGCGATCGGAGGAGCCGCGTTGCTCGCGGTCGTGGGAGCCGTGGTCATCCGCAGACGCAGGCTAGGGCCGGTGGACGGATGGGTGCTGGGCTCACTCGTCGTCCTCTATCTGTGGCCCTCGGACTCGGTGCGGTTCCTGCTCCCCCTCTTCCCGTTTCTACTCGGCTACGCGGTGATTGCCGCAGGTCGCTGGCGAACCGCGGCGGTCGCGTACGCCACGGTCTTCGCCGTCATTGGCCTCGTCGCAATTGGGCTCTCGACGCGCCTGACGTTCTCCGGCGAGGCCTTTCCCGAGCGGTATGCGTCGGGAATCCTGGCACCGACGTACCGCGTTGCGTGGGGTCTCGCTGAGCGCGGCGACGCGGCACGCGTCTACCGACCGGCACTCGTCGTGCTACGAAGGTACGACCCTGATCCGCCGGGCGGTCGCTAGTTCCGATCAGCGGCAGCAGCGTTCACGACCTCGACGAAGCTCGCGACGCTCGACTCGTAGCCCCAGGGCTCGATGATCTGGCGCGAACGCTCTCCGAGTCTTCGCCGGAAACCCGCGTCACGCGCGATCGCTGCGAGGGCAGCGGCCGCCGCGACCGAGTCCCCCGCCGCTACGAGGAGGCCGTTCTCGCCGTCTCGGAGCAGGTCGGGCGCTGCTCCCACCTGATCCGAGAGAACGAGAGGGAGACCGCACGCCGCCGCCTCGTTGACCACCACTCCCCATGTCTCACGTAGCGAGAGCAGCGCAAAGATGTCGCTCGCGACGTAGGCCTCGATGATTCGTGTCCAGGGCAGGTCGCCCGCGAACGTGACCGGAACGTCGAGATCGCGTGCAAGCCGCTCGAGGCTCGATCGCTCCGCTCCGCTTCCGGCGAGGAGGAGTGCGACGGGACGACCCGCCGTCGCGACGGCGCGGATGAGGGTATCGAGCCCCTTCTCCGGTACGAGGCGGGCGAGGCAAACGACAACGACGTCGCCCGACTCGAGCCCGAATTCCTCCCTGATCTCAGAGCGTCGCGAAGCGAGCTCAGCGGCCCGTTGCGCGAACGCGCCGACGTCGATCGTGTTCGCGAATATCCCAACCCTGTCGGGGCGCGCGCCGCGAGCGAGCATCGATTCGCGCGCGAGGCTGCCAACCGCGAGCACCCCCGAAGCTCGACGGACGAGACGGGGCACGACAGCGTCCTTGACCGCCCGTCGCCAACCGGCCCGTGACCCACGGTCGTGGCTCTCGACGAGCAGAACGTACGGGATGCGGTGAACCCGACACCAGGCGAGGGCAACCTGAGAGGCGAACGTGCTCCAGCCCGAGACGACAACGACGTCCGGTCGGCACGCACGGAGCGCGGAAACGATGCCCGGCGTGATCGGGTAGTCGTGACGGACGACGCGCGCTGCACCCGGAAGTCGGAGGCCACGCAGGAACCGTGCCTCGTGGTGGATCGGAACCTGCCAGTCTCTCCCGACGACCGAGCGGGCGGCGTAGACGACGGTGAGTTCGATGTCGTCGCGTGCTGCGACTCGGTCGAAGAGCGGCGCCCTGTAGGGCGTCGGCTCGGGAGAGACCACGACGACGCGTGTCATCGACGACCCAGCTTCCACGCGATCTTTCGGGCGGTCTCGCGGGAGCGCAGGATCGAACCGTAGTTCCTAACGATGCTGCCGTCAGCACGCATCCTGTGGCTCGCGTCGTGGAGCGTGTAGATGCGACGACGACCTCCCGCAAGATCGATGTTCCTCGCGGCTTCCTCGCCGGCGTACGCCTCGGCTTTACCGCCGTCGAGATGCCCATAGCCGTGAGACTGGTGAATCGCGACCACCGCGTCGGTGAGATCGACCACCGGCCCAAGCTGCCGAGCCTTCCAGATCATCCAGTTGTCGAAGCCAGCTCGACCGACTGCGAACCGCGGCATCGGATCGAACAGGCCGACCGAGAAGACGAAGTAGTCGATCGCCGTTGGCCCGCGAAGAACGCCCTCACGAACGGCCCGGCGACGCAGGTGAGCGAGACTGTCGGGCGTACCGAGATCGCTTTGATCGACGCCTGGGAGATCCCGGTTCTGACCCACGAGGAGAAACTCCGGTCCGACGGACGCGGACGACCGGATGGCCGAAACAAGGTCGTCGAGGAGAACGATGTCACCGTTGACGAAGCACCCCAGAGAGTGCTCTGCTATCTCGGCGACGCGCGAGAACGCGTCATCGATATACGGCGTTCCGCGTGAGCTGCACTCGACGCCTCCAACGTGTTGTGCACCCGCCGAGCGCGCCGTCTCCGCGACGCCCACATCGTCGCCGACGAGTACGACCTGCACGTCCGGCGCGAGTTGGCACCAGCTCGTCACAGCGGTCTGCTGGTTCTCGGCGGTCTTCCCGATGAACGGCTTTGGGATGGAGAAGATCGTCAACATCCAGGGAGTGCCCTGCTGGAGCGTGAGTGGTCGGCATGCGACGCGATCGCGGACTCGTAGACCCGAAGGTAGGCGTCGACGTGGGCCGCGTGCGCGAACCGGCTTCGTGCGTCGTTTGCGGCGGCCACAGACATCCGGCCACGAGCGCCCTCGTTCTCGAGAAGCACCTGGACGGCGTCCGCCAGCATG
>SHVL01000089.1 GCA_009694305.1 Thermoleophilia bacterium | reverse complement strand
GGTGGGATCGAGCCGTCGGCCTCGGGGTGCACGTGCACGACCTCCGCGCCGCGCAGCTCTTGCGCGTGGGCGATCTGGCCGACCGTGGGGAACTCGTACTCGCTGATCACGATCCTGTTCCGCCCACCGCGCTCGAACGGCAGTGCAGAGACGATCCCACTGACCCCCTGCGAGACCGACGTCGTCACTGCGACCTCATCGGGCTGGCCGTGGAGTAGCTCCGCGAACCCTGTACGCGCCGTCTCGGCGCGCTCGATCCAGAACTCCCATTCGGCGCCGTTCACGTCCCAGCCCGCGAGATACTCCTCATAGGCTGCTCGCACACGATGCGACAGCGCACCCTGCGAGCAGGCGTTGAGGTAGATCGCGTGCGCGAGGATCGGGAACTCGCCGCGGATCGCCTCGCCGACGCCTCCGGCCGCCGGCTTCATCCTTTCCACCGGGCCGGAGCTCACGACGGCCCCATCGCGTAGCTCGCCGCAACATCCGGCATCAGGTACGCCGACGACGGGCTTCCGGCAGGCGTAAAGATGCCGAGGATCGCCAACTCGTGATCCGCGCTCGTGTTCTCCACGATGTGCACCTCGCGCGGTGTGATCCGGAAGGCAGACCCGTTCTCTATCACCTCGAGGCCGTCGCCGAGGTGGTAGCGACCGGGGCCACGCCAGATCCAGACGATCTCATCGTAAAGATGGTAGTGCCACGGAGCCTTGCCGGGTGGCACGTAGCCGACGAACATGGTGGCGCGAGTACAGCCGTTGTGGGGGCCGAAGAGCAACTGGAAGGAGCGGCTTCCGGTCGCCTTGCCCGGTTCGACCTGATCGATCCTGACGATCCGCTCGCGCGGCCCCATCGGTGCGTGCAGGTCGGTTGCGGCTCCAAGCGTGGCACGGACGAAGGAGGCTCCGTCTACCCCTGCCTCGATCACAGCCCCCTCTCCCTGGACGAGCAACGCTGCCGAACCGGCGGCCACCTCCTCGCCCTCGAGCGAGGCGCTACCGACAAAGACGAAGAGCAGCACGTCGTGGCCCTCGTCACCCACCTCGCGCGCCTCTCCCGACCCGAGGTGCACCGTCTCGAGTGCAAGCTCCGACCCCTTCTGCGGCGCAACGTTGCCGTCTGCTTGTACGACACCCATCAGCGGCCGAGGTAGGCCTTGCGAAGCTCCTCGTTCTGGAGCAGATCGGCAGCCTTGCCTTCGAGAACGACGCGCCCGGTCGAGAGGACGTAGCCGCGGTCGGCGATCGAGAGCGAGACGTTCGCGTTCTGCTCGACGACGAGCATCCCGACGCCCGATTCGTTCACGTGCTTGATGATCTCGAAGCTCTTCTCGACGAGAATCGGGGCAAGGCCCATCGACGGCTCGTCCATCAGCAGCATCTTCGGCTGCGACATCAAAGCCCGACCCATCGCGACCATCTGCTGCTCGCCGCCCGACATCGTCCCCGCAAGCTGCGTGCGGCGCTCATAGAGCAGCGGGAACAGCTCGTAGACGCGCTCGAACTCCGCCTTCAGGTCGGCCTTCGGGCGCAGGTAGGCGCCCATCTCGAGATTCTCGAGCACGGTCATCGGCCCGAACAGCCGCCGGTTTTCCGGCACGATCGCAAGACCACGCTTGATGCGGTGCGCCGTTGGCAGCTGTGTCACGTCCTCGCCGGCGAGGCGCACCGTGCCGGTACGAGGTCGCACGAGCCCGAGGATCGTCTTCAGCGTCGTAGACTTCCCCGACGCATTGCCGCCGAGCAGGCAGACGAGCTCACCTTCATTGACGACGATGTTCTCGTCCTGGAGGATGTGAATCTGCCCGTAGTAGGTGTTGATCCCCTCGAGCTCCAGCATCGGCGTGCCGTTCGCGCTCATTTCTTCGCCATCCCGCCCGTGCCGAGGTAGGCCTCGACCACCTGTGGTGAAGTGGCGACCTCGTCGAAGGAGCCCTCCGCGATCTTGATGCCGTGGTTGAGCGCAATCACGCGGTCGGAGATGCCCTCGACGACATGCATGTCGTGCTCGATCACGAGGATCGTGTAACCGCCCTCGGTGCGGAGCAGCGAAATCAGATCGGTGATCTCCTGCGTCTCCTTGGGGTTCATCCCGGCCGCGGGTTCATCGAGAAGGAGAAGCCTCGGGTTCGTCGCCGTCGCGCGCGCGATCTCGAGGCGTCGGCGGTTCGCGTACGAGAGGCTGTAGGCGGGCTGGTCCCAGCGATATCCCATCAGCCGGTCGCCGAAGAATGCGAGCCGCTTCTCGGCCAGTTCACGGATCTCCTGTTCCTCGCGCCGCATTCCGGGCGTGCGCAACATCGAGCGGAAGACGCCGGCCTTTGTATGGCCGTAGGCAGCCGCCATCACGTTCTCGCGCACGGACATGTTGAGGAACAGCCTCAGCGTCTGAAACGTGCGCGCAATCCCGCGCCGCGTGATCTGGTGTGGCTCGAGGCCGGTGATGCTCTTGCCGGCGAAGACGATGTCGCCCCCGGTCGGCTGGTAGACGCCCGTGATGAGGTTGAACAAGGTGGTCTTGCCGGCACCGTTCGGACCGATCACGCTGACGATCTCTCCTTCACCGACGTCGAGGTCAAGCGCCTGAATGCACTTCAGGCCACCAAACGCCATCGAGATGCCCTGCAGTTCGAGAAGCTTCTCGGCCACCTAGATGATCTCCACGCGCTTCTCGCCAAGAAGCCCCGTCGGGCGGAAGATCATCAACGCGATGAGGATGACTCCGAGAATGATGTACCGCGTCGGCTCCGGCTGCGCGATCATGACGTTCTCCCAGACGAATGCGGCGAGATAGAGCACCGGGATGAGCAGCGCGATCCGCGCCCAGCCATGCAGGAGCGTCAAGACGAGCGCCAGAGCAACGAGCGAGACGTAGGAGACGGGCGCGACCCAGGCAGCCACGTGGACGGGGACGATCACCCAGTTCGCAGCAAAATCTGCGACCCCGCCGCCCTCGCCGCCGCTGCCGTTGACCCATGCGTTGTCGCTCGCGCCCGCGATCGAGTGGGCGACGAACCCGAAGACGAACGTTCCTGCGACGACGACTGCGAGCTTCACGGAGAACCGGAAGGCGCCGAGGACGCCGAGGACGATCGCCGCATAAAAGAGAACACGGGAGTCGCCCGGATCACGCAGCAGCTCGAGCAATGTCCCGATCAGCACCGCACCGAGGACGACTCCCGGCTGGCTCCCGGAGCCGCCGAGGATGACCATCGTGTAAATGATGATCAGGAGCGGGAACGAGAACGAGAGCGGGAAAACGCTGGCGCTCAGCATGGTGACAAACGTCCCGCTCAGGGCTGCGATCGCGGCACCGAAGGCGAAGCTCATCAGCTTCAGCGAGTTGACGGGCATGCCCATCACCTCGGCGGCAAGGGGATCTTCCCGGAGCGACCGCCAGGCGCGGCCCGTCCTCGAGAGATTGACAAAGCGCAGGGCCACGTAGACGACCACGAACACGGCCAGGACGACGTACATGTAGGCCGGGTTGAACAACCCGCCTTCGAGAGTGGGAGGCAATTCGTGCCCGAAGAGGCTGAGCGGGTCTGCGTTGAGCAGCCCGTTCGCTCCACCGGTGACGTTGTGACCGAACAGGTCGTCGCCGTTGGTCGTCACTGTGAGGAAGAGCAGAAGGAAGAAGAGCGTGACGATTGCGAGATAGTCGCCGGTGAGGCGTCGCGACGGCAGGCCAACGAGGAAGCCGGTGGTCGCGCCGATCACGACGACGAGCGGGATCGAGACGAAGCTCGGCAGGTGGATGCCGTAGTGATCCGAGCTGAGGAATGCGTACGCGTAGGCGCCGATTCCGAAGAACGCGATGTACCCGAGGTCGAGCAGGCCGCCCCAGCCGACGACGACGTTGAGGCCCAGCGCGAGCAGCATGTAAATGGCGATGTCGAACGCCACTCGCCGGACGTAGCCGCTGTCGGAGGCGACCGGCAGAAGGCAGAACAGGGCGACGAACGTCGCCAGCCAGGCCCACCACGGAACGACGCGCAGGCGCGCTTCGACCGTGCCGAGCAAACCGCCCCGGCGCGTCCGGTTGTCGCCGTGGCGCGCGACCCACTCGTCGCGGCCCACGGCCGGACTCGTCGGTCCTTCCGACGTCGAGGCCTCGAGTGCGCCTTCGAGCGGCCGGGAGAGCTCGTCGTCGTAGCCGCCGCTCACATCAGACCTTCCGGATATCCGCTTTGCCGAGGATGCCCTGGGGGCGGAACACGAGGAAGAGGATGAGGATCACGAAGACGAGCAGGTCCGACCAACGTGTCGAGATATAGCCCTGCGCGTACGACTCGGCGAAGCCGAGAACGAGTCCGCCGGCCATTGCGCCCGGGATCGAGCCGATACCACCGATCACGGCGGCGGTGAATCCCTTGAGCCCGATCAGGAAGCCGATCGTCGCGTAGGTCGGAATGCGGAGCGCGAAGAGCACACCAGCCGCGCCGGCGAGGGCCGAGCCGAGGACGAAGGCGAAGACGATCACCTTGTCGATATCGATTCCCATCATCGCGGCGGCCTCGCGGTCGAATGATGTCGCGCGCATCGCCTTGCCGACGCGCGTGCGTGACACAAGGAGCCAGAGGAGGATCATCATCACGAAGGCCGAGACGATGGTGATGATCCGGATCATCGGGACCCGGACGTTGCCGATGTCGAAACCCTCGAGGTACAGCGCACCGCCGTCGAGCGAGAACGTGTCGTAGTTCCTCAGCTCCGAGCCGAACAGCAGTTGCATCGAGTAGGCGATGAAGAACGAGACTCCGAGTGCGCTGATCAGAGGCGCAATGCGCGGCGCGTCGCGAAGTGGTCGGTAGGCGAAGCGCTCGATCACGACCCCAAGCACGGCACAACCGGCCATCGCTGCCAGCGTGATGAGGATGAGGAGTGTCCAGACCGGCACGATCGGGTTGACCGTTCCGCCGAGCAGCTGGATCGCACCGAAACCGATGAACGTGCCGACCATGAAGACGTCGCCGTGGGCAAAGTTGAGCAGCTTGAGGATCCCGTAGACGAGCGAGTATCCGAGAGCGATCAGGGCGTACACGCTGCCGAGAGTGAGACCATTGAGGGTGAGTTGGATGAAAGTGTCCACGTGGTACCGACTTTACCGGGGACGCGTTGTCACGACAAAAAAAAGGCGGCCGAGCCTGATGGCTCGACCGCCCCGCCTGTCATCCGTCGGCTAGCCGACGAGCTTGTACCGGCCGTCACGCTGAATCTCGAAGATGTAGAACCCTGCGTTCAACGGGTCGTTCGACTTCGTCGAGAAGCGGAAGATACCACCGAGAATCGAGTTCTTCACCAAGATCCTCTTGATGTTACGAACGACGTCACGACGATCCTTGATCGATCCACCGCCCTGATCGCATGCCCTCTTGATCGCATTGAGTGCGACCTGAGCGGCGAGGTAGGCCGGAGGACCGAACGAGCCGAGAGTCTCCTTGGGATTGTCTTTCTTCCAGCCGTCGATGATCGACTTGTTGTAGGAGAACTGGCTGATGTCCGGGGCAAAGTTCGAGACGAACGATCCCGCCACCTTGAACGCCGTAGAGTCGTTCGCACCGTCGGCGCCGAATACCTTCGCCTTCTTGCCCTGCTCGATCAGCTGTTGCGCGAAGTTCTGCGCGTCGGCCGGCTTCTGCGTGGGGAAGAAGACGAAGTCCGCGTCACTCGCGACCTTCGTCACAAACGACGAGAAGTCCGTCACCGTGTTGGCCACGGAGAGGCGCGTCGTCGAGACGCCTTTCGCCTTCAGGACGAGCTGTGCCGCGTCTGCGAGACCCTGCGAGTACGGCTCCTGGAAGTCGAACAGAACCACGTTCTTGGCGCCCTTCTTGATCATGAAGTGGGCGTCATGGGGTCCCTGGATGTAGTCGCCGGGGACGACGCGGAAGAACGCCGGTGTGGCCGACTTCGTCAGGCCCTTCGTCAGTGCCGTACGAGTGGCCGACGCCGAGATGTGCGCGAGACCGGCATCGAAGAACGCCTTACTCGACGCCACGACGTTGCCCGACGTCGACGGTCCGAACACCGCAACGACCGTCTTGTCCGCGATGAACTTCTGCGCGACCGTCTGGGCGATGGCGGGACCCAGCTCGACGGGAGTGTCACCCGTGATGATCTTGATCTTCAGACCGTACTTGGGTGCCAGCGTCTTGACCGCGTACTTTGCCCAGCTGAGCTGCTCGTTGCCGAGGAAACCTGCGCCACCGGTGAACGGTGCCGTGAAGCCGATCTTGAGCGTGCTCTTGCAGCTCACTGCCTGGGTCTTTGCGGCTACCGTCAATCCGGCGCTCGCGGTTGAGGCGAGCGCTGCGGCCACAACGGCGACGGCAGCGATAGCCGACATTCCACGTCGTTTCATTCCTTTACTCCTCCTTGATGAGTCCTTGACGAGTGTGCGTAATGATTGGACGTCGGTTTTGGAAAGTTGTTGCGCGCGTCGTAGTCCCTTGCGGGGCGTCCGCACACCGGGACGGTAGGAGCCAAGCAATCAGGCGGGTGACATGTCAACCTGTACGTCGTTCGTTCAGGAATCGCGCGAGAGCGCCTCGACCCAGCCAGCGGTGTCGAGGAACTGCCGGAAACGCCATGCCTTGCCGTCTCGGAGCGCCCAGATGTGGACGAACGGGACGTCGAGGAGCTTGCCGGTTTCCTTCGCCACACCCCGGTAGCGCCCGAGCACGACAACCTCGTCGCCGGCATCCAGGAATTCGACAGGCACGGCGGAGAACTCCGACTACCAGTCACGGTCGAGTGGGTCGAACACGTTCGCCCTGACCTCGGCGAGGCCGCGATACGTCCCGCCGTGAGGGAGGCCCTGCGCCTGCTGCCACTCGATCGCGTCGTC
>SHVL01000088.1 GCA_009694305.1 Thermoleophilia bacterium | reverse complement strand
GCCGAGCGCGGCTCTCTCGACCTGTACGAGCGGATCGAGCTTCCGCTGACCGCCGTGCTCGCCGCGATGGAGAACACCGGTGTCAGGATCGACACCTATCGCATGGGCGAGATCACGGCGCGGCTCCGTGACAGGGTGGAGGAGCTCGAGGCGCGGGCGACGGAGCTCGCGGGCGAGGAGTTCATGCTCGGCTCCACACAACAGGTAGCACGCATCCTGTTCGAGAAGCTCGGCCTCGAGCCCGGCAGGAAAGGAAAGACCGGATATTCGACCGACAGCAGGGTTCTACGCGGACTGCGGGAGGCGCACGGCCTCGTTCCGGTGATCGAGGAGTGGCGCGAGTACTCGAAGCTCCTGAATACCTACCTCCTGCCACTCCCGTCGCTGATCTCCGATCACGACGGGCGACTCCACACGACCTTCAACCAGGCAGTCGCGGCAACTGGACGCCTTTCGACCTCCAACCCGAACCTCCAGTCGATCCCGGTGCGCACCGACATCGGGCGTCAGATTCGCTCGGCCTTCATCGCCGAGGACGGCCACCGGCTGCTCTCCGCCGACTACAGCCAGGTCGAGCTGCGGATTCTCGCGCACGTCTCCGGTGAGCCCGTCCTGCGCGAGGCGTTCGAGCGGGGGGAGGACATCCACGCACGCACCGCGGCGGAGGTGCTTGGAAAGGACGCTGCGGTGCTCACCCGGTCCGAGCGTGACATTGCGAAGATGGTCAACTTCGGGATCATCTACGGGATCTCGTCGTTCGGGCTCGCGGAAAACCTCGAGATCCCGCGAGACGAGGCGCAGACGTACATCGACACGTATCTGGCGCGGTTCCCGCGGGTGCAGGAGTTCATTGCGCGGACGATCGCGCAGGCCGCGGCCGACGGCTACGTGACGACGTTGCTCGGGAGACGCCGCCCGATCCCGGAGCTCCGCGCCTCGAACCGCCAGACACGGTCGCTCGGCGAGCGACTCGCGGTGAACACGGTGATGCAGGGAACAGCCGCCGACGTGATCAAGGTTGCGATGATCCGCACCCACGACCGTCTGCGGGCCGAGGGCAGAAGCGCCCGTCTCGTCCTCCAGGTTCACGACGAACTGCTGCTCGAGGTCCCGGACACGGAGGTCGGCGCAGTGCGCGACCTCGTGCGTGAGGAGATGGTCGGGGCCTATCCACTCGATCCGCCCCTCGCAGTTGACGTGGGTGCAGGCGAGAACTGGGCCGACGCGAAGGCCTGACGCTCCTCCTGCTCGGCCTTCCTGGCCGCTGACCGTCAAGCATCGGAAATTCGACTATTCCTCGCTATACTCTCCGTTCGCCCATGGCCAACCAACCTACCGAGAGCACCCACATGTCCACTATCGAAATTCCCGTCCTCGAAGACGGTGTCTGGATCGTCGGCCCCGATGGCGAGCTGATTCCCGACTACGACGCAACCTTTCCGACCATCAACGAGGGCGAGGTCGTGCACGGCACGGTCGTGCGCGTTGACAAGGACGAGGTGCTCGTTGACATCGGCTACAAGTCCGAGGGCGTGATCCCGCTCGCCGAGCTGTCGATCAGACGCGCGGTCAACCCGGCCGACGAGGTGTCGCTGGGCGAAGAGATCGACGCGCTCGTGATGACGAAGGAAGATGCCGACGGGCGTCTCATCCTCTCCAAGAAGCGCGCACGCTTCGAGCTCGCCTGGAAGGCGATCGAGGCGGCCGCCGAGAGTGGGGAACCCGTCAACGGGCGTGTGATCGAGGTCGTCAAGGGTGGTCTCATCCTCGACCTCGGGGTGCGCGGATTCCTGCCTGCGTCGCTCATCGACATCCGGCGTGTCCAGGATCTCGACGAGTTCACGGGCCAGGAGCTCCGCTGCAAGGTGATCGAGCTCAACCGTTCCCGTAACAACGTCGTGCTCTCCCGCCGCGCGATCCTCGAGGACGAGCGCAAGGAAATGCGCCAGGGGATTCTCGACCGGCTGAACCCGGGTGACGTCGTTGACGGCCAGATCTCGAACATCGTGGACTTCGGCGCGTTTGTCGATCTCGACGGGATGGACGGCCTCATCCACATCTCGGAGCTTTCGTGGAGTCACGTCAACCACCCGTCCGAGATTCTCGAGATCGGTCAGGCGGTGAAGGTCAAGGTGCTCGACATCGACCGCGAACGCCAGCGGATCTCGCTCGGCCTCAAGCAGACCCAGTCGGATCCGTGGCAGCAGGTGCTCGAGAGCTACCACGAGGAGGATGTCGTCGAAGGCCGCGTGACGAAGGTCGTCACGTTCGGTGCCTTCGTCGAGATCCTGCCCGGCGTGGAGGGCCTCGTTCACATCTCCGAGCTTGCCCAGCATCATGTCGAGAACCCGAGGGAGGTCGTCTCGCAGGGCGATCCGGTCAACGTGTTGATCCTCGAGATCGACGGCGACCGGCGGCGGCTCTCGTTGTCGCTGAAGCGCGTCGAGGAAGGTGCGGAACCACTTCCGCGTGCCGACGGTGGCGAATCCGTCCATCTGACACCGAATCTGCGGCTCTCGGAGGAAGCGTTTCCCGAGGGAGCCGATGTTGATGACGAACGAAGGGAAGGAGAAGCGATGAGTGATACGGAGAACGAGGTAGTGGAGCTGGCCGAGGCAGCCCTGGCGCTCGATGCGGACGCAGAGGACAGAGTTGTTGCGGCCGTCGTGGCGGAGGAGATCGCGATCGAGTTGGCCGAGGAGGCTGTGATCGTCGAGGCCGTTGCCATCGAGTTGGCCGAGGAGGCCGTTATCGCCGAGGAGATCGCGATCGAGTTGGCCGAGGAGGCCGTGATCGTCGAGGCCGTTGCCATCGAGTTGGCCGAGGAGGCCGTCGTTGCAGACGCGGTCGCCCAGGAGCTAGCCATCGAGGCGCTCGAGGCCGATGCAGCCGGTGACATCGAGGCAGCCGTCGAGCTTGCCGAGGAGGCAATCGTCGTCGAGGAGATCGCGATCGAGCTTGCCGAGGAGGCAATCGTCGCGGATGCGGTTGCGATCGAGCTTGCCGAGGAGGCAATCGTCGCGGATGTGGTTGCGATCGAGCTTGCCGAGGAGGCAATCGTCGCGGATGTGGTTGCGATCGAGCTTGCCGAGGAGGCAATCGTCGAGGAGGCCGTGGCGGAGGAGCTCGCCGAGGAAGCCGTCGCACTCGCTGACGAAGACTCGGCCGCCTGAGTCAATCGTCCAGACCAATGTCACAGCCGGTCGCAGTCGCGATCACTGGTGGTATCGGCGCTGGCAAGAGCACCGTGCTCGCGGCCTTTCGCGGGTGCGGTGCCGCCACCGTCTCGAGTGACGAGATCGTTCACCACCTCCTTCGCTCAGATCTTGCGGTGCGAGCCGCACTCGTCGAGCGTCTCGGTGAGGAGATCCTCGACGAGGAGGGGATTCCCGACAGGCCGGCTATTGCAGCGATCGTATTCGCCGACGCCGACGCGCTGGCGTTTCTCGAGGGCCTGCTGCACCCGCTCGTCTCGCGGGAATACCTGACCTGGTACGAACAGCTTGGGCGGCTCGACGAGCCGCCACTCGTCTGTGCCACCGAGGTTCCTCTGCTGTACGAGTCAGGGGGTGAGAGCCGCTTCGACCGCGTTGTCGTCGTCACCGCGCCGCGGCAACTTCGCGAGCAGCGGCGTCATGCGCCACAGGACAGTCGTGAGGATCGTCTCCTCGACGACGGTGAGAAGATTGCGAAGGCTGATTTCCACTACGTCAACACCGGGACATTCGACGACCTCGAGACCTGGGTCGAGGGCGTCATGGCGGATCTGACGAGCGAGAGGTCTGATGTGGATTAGGCGCACGTGCGGCTCCCGGCGTGCAGACGACACAGCCCCCGTGCGCGTGAGCCTTCGCTCTACCGCCAGACGCGCGGTCATCGTTCCCACCATGGTCGTGGTCGTCGGAATCGTGTCGGCCACGCTCGGCTGCGGCGCACCCGAGGTGGTCGATCGCCTCCTCTACCCGTTGCGTTACGAGCAGATCGTGCGCAGCCACGCGCGAAACTACGATCTCGATCCGGCGCTCCTTGCGGCCGTGATCTACAGCGAGAGTCGCTTCAATGCCCGTGCCAAGTCCAGCGCAGGAGCGATCGGGCTCATGCAACTCCTGCCAACGACCGCACGCGCAATCGCCGTCCGGACGGGCGGGCACGCCTTTGTCGTCGGCGACCTCTACGTGCCGGAGATCAACATCCGCTACGGCGCCTGGTACCTGCGGAACCTGATCGACCGGTACGGCGACGAGCGCACGGCCCTCGCTGCGTATCACGCCGGGCCGGGCAACGTAGACCGGTGGAAGAAACGGGGAGTCGGGATCCAGTTTCCCGAAACGCAGGCCTACGTCGCCGACGTCGAGCACGCGAAAACCATCTACGCCGACACGTATGCCGACGAGCTGGGGCTGCGCTAGCCTGTCTCTCGTGTCCGACCCCCGCGACCGTGACTACGCGGAGCTCATCGTCGAGGACTGTCTCGGTGTTCAGCCCGGCTGGCAGGTTCTCGTGGGTGGGAACCCGCAGGCACGCCCCCTACTCGAAGAGGTGTGCGGCGCCGTCGCCCGACGCGGTGCGTATGCCTTGCTGCGCGTCTCGTTCGAGGGATTCCTGGCCCAGTCGTTGAGCTGGGTCAAGGATGCACCGCCGGAGCTGCTCGCTCGGCCTGCCTCGCTCGTCGTCCACGAACTTGGGACCGTTGACGCATTGCTGTTCGTCTCGGCCCCGGACAACACACGCGCTTCGGCCGCTATCGAGAGCGAGCGGATGGGCGCGCTCCAGGCGGCCTACAGACCCGCCCGCGAGCGGATGATGAACCATGATGTCCGGTGGGTCGCGTGTCAGTATCCGACGGCGGCACTCGCCCAGGAGGCCGGCCTCGGTACCGGCGAGTTCGCGGAGTTGCTCTACGGCTCCGTCCTGCTCGACTGGGCCGCCGAGGGTGAGCGAATGCGCGCCATCTCGGCCCACTTCGATGCCGCCTCGGAGGTACGGATCGTGGGTGAGGGCACGGATCTGCGCCTCTCGCTCGAGGGGCGGTCGATGAAGGTTGACGCCCTCGGCGCCAACCTGCCCGGCGGCGAGTTCTTCGGGGCCCCGGTCGAGGATTCTGCCGAGGGCGTGATCTCGTTCGCGGACTTCCCGGCGATCTACCACGGCCGGGAGATCACGGGTATTCGGCTCGTCTTCGCAGGAGGGCGCGTGACCGATGCTTCCGCGAACACAAACGAGGCGTACCTGATCGAGACCCTCGATACCGACGATGGCGCCCGCCGCCTGGGTGAGCTCGGGATCGGCTGCAATCCCGGAATCACTCGGTACATGAAGAACACGCTCTTCGACGAGAAGATGAACGGGACGGTACATCTCGCCCTCGGGAACAGCTACACGGACGTCGGTGGAGTCAACGAGTCGGCCATCCACTGGGATCTCGTCAAGGATCTTCGTCCTGCCGGGTCGAGGCTCGAGCTCGACGGAGTTGTCGTCCAGCGCGACGGGGGCTGGCTCGTATCCTGAGGCAGGCGATCTGTCTATTCGCTACGCGAGATCGTGAAGCCGGGGAAACCTCCGGATCCCTGCTCGCGGTCACGCAGGGGGCGCGACCGTCTTGTCCGACTCCGGGGCGGGGAGGTCTGCCAGCATGTGGTTCCAGAGGTTTTCGAGCATCCGGGTGATCGGCCACGCCGTCGCCACGCCGCCGAAGTCGAGCGTGCCGGCCGAGAAGACACGGGAGCCGGCGGGCGTCTCGTAGTACGTCATCTCGCCGCTGCGGCCCGGCCCGAACAGATCTGGAACCCGCGCCAGCACCGTTGTGCCGGGAGGGGAGTCAGGAGTCGTGGCGTCGATCTCGATCCCGAACCCACCCACCGTCTCGCCAAACGTCGATCCGGTCACGAGTCCGGTCAAGGCGAAGAGCCACGGCGCGGATTCGGCTGCGACGACGACATACGACCCCTGTCGTCTGCCGTCGTCGTTGGCGCGGTACTGGACACCGCAGAGGCTTGCCTCGGGACGACCATCGTCACGCCAGAGCTTGACCCGGCGCAGCGACGACCCGGTGGTCTCGACCTTCCAGAAGAAGTTGTTTGCGGAGAGAAACACGAGCCTGCCACCGAGGTCGCGGTAGCGCGCGATGACGTCGTAGGCATGGGCGGTCATGTATTCGCTGTGCCCCGGGAAGACGACGAGGTCGTACGCCGCGCGCAATGCGTCGCCCGTTACGAAGGTCTCGAGGTCGTCGTCGGCGGCGAAGTCGGGGGTCTTGCCGGTGCGCTCGAGCCAGCGCAGGAAAGCCCGGTCGTAGCTCTTGAACCGGGGTGGCACGCCGCGGTCACGGTAGGGGCGGTCGAGTTCGACGGCCGGGTTTCCTCCCGCATACCAGGTGTCGCCCCAACCGTCGCCGTTCCTGTCGTAGAAGTTGTAGGCCTGCCAGGTGTTGGTCGGCATCACGATGAGTTGCCGCGGGATATTCGGCAGCGCTGCCCGCAGCACGAAGGGGGCAAATCCGATGCGGCCATCCTCGGCTGTCAGTCGGGCGGCATAGACGCCCGGCGGCCAGCCTCCGGTTTGCACGGTGATCGTCACGGGCCCCGAGCGCTTGCCTGTCCAGTCGATCGACACCAAGTCGCCCTTCGGCGCTCCGGCGAGTTCGTCGTTGCGTTCCGTGCGCACCATCTCCGGTCCGCAGCGGAGGAACTGGAGGCTCAGAGCCGGTACGTCGGCCGTGATCCGCAACTCCGTTAGCTCTCCGGGCAGGTACGAGCGGCGGAGAAAAGCGGCCTCGATGCCGAGCACGCGAACCGCGGGGGCCCGTTGCCGGGCGACCGTTGCCGGACGACGATCTCCGAGTACGGTCGTGTGCCCGTTCTTCGGCATGATCGTCAGACGCATGACGTACGAGCCGACGGGGGTGTCGAGATCGGGCGTCCAGGTCAGAGACTGCCGGCCCGGGCGGAGCTTCGCCGTT
>SHVL01000087.1 GCA_009694305.1 Thermoleophilia bacterium | reverse complement strand
TCGACTGGTTCAACCACCGCCGCCTCTTCGAAGCCCACGGCCACATCCCACCGGCGGAATTCGAAGAGATCTACTACCGTCAAGAGCGCTCAGGCCAGCAGGCCGACACTCAAACCAAACAGCCTGCATGAAACCCGGAGCGGTTCAGTAGTTCACTCGGCGCGGTCTTTGTGCGGTGGCCCCGTCCGGCGGTTTCGCCCCAGCCCCCCGTTGGGGGAGTACTCCCTGCGGCCTTGAACGCGGATGCTGATTTCACGATCCCTAAAGGGTTCCATCGCGCATGAGAGCCGCGCCCTGTGAAGTCCAGGGGACACCGCGGATCGACGCTTGATGACCCCTAAAAGGGCACTGATGCTGTCCTACGCCCCGCCCAGAGGCAATCAAACGAGGGCGCCTGAGAGGAACACTTGCACGATCTCTGCAACAAATGCACCCCCAACGGGGTATTCCCTTGCAAGGGTTCTTCGGACAGAGATTTCAAACTGGCTGAAACCCCGAGAGAGCACACCGTCTTCCGTCCTTTCGGGACACGAGGGACTGTGAGGCCTCTTCTCATCACCCCTACTAGAAGAGGAGAGACATGTCCACTGACACACATTCCGCGGATAGCCGCGGGGCACTGCTCAGCAATGAGCAGCATCCGATCGACAAGGAGGCCGTGGTCATCACATCGGTTTCTGCAAGCGTTATGACGTCGGTAACTGCCGCAACCGCGCAACCCCAGCAGCGGCCGGAGGGCGATTGCCCTGCAGTCGCAAGGAGTCCCAACGTCCTCGACCGCTTCGCGGACGAGCTAGGGCGGGCGGGAGTTGTGGGTGAGGAGCGGGTATCGAAGCTGCTCTTCCTCGCCGTTACAAGTCGGCTACTCGACCGGCCGGTCTCGGTCGCTGTGAAGGGGCCGTCTTCAGGCGGCAAGTCGTACCTCGTGAAGAAGGTGCTCGAGTTCTTTCCCGCCCATGCCTTCTACGAGCTGTCGGCGATGTCCAATAAGGCGCTCGTCTACTCCGAGGAGCCGCTCAAACATCGCTTTCTTGTCGTCTGCGAGGCCGCGGGCATGAAGGGCGAGTATGCGGAGTATCTGATTCGAACGCTGCTGTCCGAAGGGCGGCTGCGGTACGAGACGGTCGAGAAAACCCCCGCTGGGCTCCAGCCTCGCTTGATCGAGCGTGAAGGCCCGACGGGTCTCATCGTCACCACGACACTCGTGTCGATGCACCCGGAGAACGAGGCGCGCTACTTATCCGTGACGGTCGCTGACACTCCTGCTCAGACGCAAGACATCCTCCGAAGGATGGCGACAGGCGAGTCGGACACGTCCATCGACGTAGCACCGTGGCACGAGTTCCAGCGCTGGCTAGAAGGTGAGGTACGGGATGTCTACATTCCGTACGCAGATGCCCTGGTGGATCTCATCCCGCCTGCCGCCGTACGCCTCCGCCGCGACTTCGGCACGCTGCTCACTCTGATCCATACCCACGCGCTCATCCACCAAGCACAGCGCTCGAAGGACAACCGTGGCCGGGTCGTTGCCGAGCTTGACGACTACCGGATCGTGCACGAGTTGATCGCAGACCTTGTTGCCGCTGGAGTGGAGGCAACGGTTCCGGCAACTGTCCGGGAGACTGTCAATGCAGTCGAGATCCTGATCGGGGCGTCAGTTCAATTCGGCCAGCAGGGGGTCTCCGTGACCCAGGTCGCTGACAAGCTCGGACTCGACAAGAGCGCAGGCTGGAGGCGCGTCCAGGTAGCAGTCGAGAGAGGGTTCCTTGAGAACCGCCAGGTAAGACCGAATCGACAGGCACAACTCACGCTAGGCGACCCTCTGCCCGAAGATCGCAGCATCCTGCCCTCGGTAGACGCGCTGGGAGCACAGTGGGCCAGTTGCACGGTTGCAGGCAGTTCAGAGGGATCGAGCGTCAAGCGGGGCGAGGGTGTTGCTAGTGCTGCTTAGCTCAGAAGCACGGGCGGAATTGACCAAGCACATCGACGAACGTGTCGCTCTGCTGCTCAGTTCTTCCTTGACCACCACCCCCGCTTCCCCGTGGATGACGGTAGCGGAGACGGCAACACACCTTCGGACGACATCTGGTGCGGTCTACAAGCGGATCAGTCGTGGGCAGTTGCGCTCCCACCGCCCCGAGGGGTCTCGGATCATGCTCCGCCGCGACGAGATCAACGCGGTACTGGACCTCCCGGCTTCGCGGTCCTATGATGACCACTAACGACAGAATGGCCCCGCGAGGTTCGAGCCTCCGGGGCCTTGACACCAGGAGGTCAGTCCTGATGTGCGCAGATCATCGCAAACGGCGTCTTTGCGTGACGCATCGAGGCCAACGAGTGCCAAACCTCTACCGGCGACCGAAGCCTCCAACAGATCGCCGCGAAGGAGAGACGTTCGAGGTCATCTACCGCGACGAGACAGGCGCACAGCGGCAGAAGACACTGGACGCACGCACGATTCAACGGGCTATTGCAGAGGCCGAGGCGTACCGGACACAGGTCAGGCGGGGGGAGGTGATTGCGCCCTCCCGCCTAACCGTTTCCGAGGTCGCTGAGGAGTTCTTCGGGATCACGGAGGCTCTCGTCGCGACAGGGGAACGATCTCAGGGGACACTCGACCTCTACCGACAGCGGTACGGCAAGCACATCTCCCCGGTGATCGGAAACCGCCGGATACAGGACGTGCGCCCCGAACACATCGGGGCGATCTTCTCGCGACAACGTCACGCAGGGCTCGCGGCGTGGTCGATCTCAGGAACGCAGACGATCATCTCCGCGATCCTGACGTTCTCCCTATCTCGCGGCTACATCGTTGCCAACCCACTCGCAAGGCTGGCACGGATAGAAAAGCCCCGGCAGGTCACCCAGAGAGAGCCGAGGCGGCTCAGTGACGAGGAGCTTCGACGGCTCTGTAGCGAAGCAACTCCTCGCTACCAGCCAATCGTGACTGCGCTGGCATGGACGGGCCTCCGGGTCTCCGAGGCGCTCGCTCTCCGGTGGGAGGACATCGACTTCGAGGAACGCGAGGTTCGTGTTCGCTTCCAACTCAATGCGAAGGGCGTGTTGAAGCGGCCCAAGACCCGGGCAGGTGTACGCAGCGTTCCCCTCCTCCCGCTCCTGGAACAGACGCTTCGGGCGCACAGGAAGGAGCAGCTGGCTCTCGGATACGCAGGCGGGGAGCAGTTCGTCTTCACCACCGCCACTGGGAGGCCGCTCGACCGCCATAACGTACGGAATCAGGGCATAGTCGCTGCGGCCGACAAGGCGGGACTGCATGACGTTGGCAGCACGACCGTCACCACGCACGATCTCCGGCGGACGTTCATCTCTCATCTGATTCTGGGTCTCGGACTTGACCCGGTGAGGGTTGCGAAGATCGCCGGACACTCCAACGTCAGCGTGACACTGAACACCTACGCTGAGGAATTCGACAAGGCGCTCCACCGCGATGACCTGCGGGCAAGGATCGACCAGGCAGGGTTCGGGGCGGTCTAGGGTCTCGCTGCTGACATATCGCTGACATGAGGGGGGCCGAAAGGCCCCTCCCCTGTCTCTCAGGAATAGAGAAAGCCCCGTTTCCAGGGCTTTCGTGAAGTGGGCGGTACTGGGCTCGAACCAGTGACCCCTAGCTTGTCGAGCTAGTGCTCTCCCAACTGAGCTAACCGCCCTGGCGTACCAGGAGCCGGGATTCTAGCCGACGCGCGCGAGGGTCGCGCGGGTTTCGGCGTCGAGGGCGGCGACGAGCTCGGCGACCGGCAGGCGACGGGCGAGCCGCGTGCCCTGGCCGCCCAGCAGCAACAGCCACTCGGCGCGATCGGCCTCGATGCCGCGCTCGCGGATGGGTGCGGTGAGGGAGGCCTGCTGCGGATACGGGAGTAGGTCGGCGCCGGCGGCCTCGAGCGCCTCGATCATGGGGGTCGGCAACGCGCGGGCGCGGCGCCCGGTGAAGGCGCGGGTCGTGACCGAAGCGTCCTCGCGGGCGGCGGCGAGCGCGGCCTTGTACGCCTCGGGCGCGGTGCTCTCGTGGGCCAGCAGGAAGGCGGTGCCCAGCTGCACACCCTCGGCGCCCAGCATCAGCGCGGCGGCGATGCCGCGGCCGTCCATGATGCCGCCGGCCGCCACCACCGGCACATCGACCGCGTCGACGACGGCGGGCACGAGCGCGACGAGCCCGACCAGGGCCTCGCTGTCGAGCCCGGCACGGTGGCCGCCCGCCTCCGAGCCCTGCGCGACAACGGCGTCGGCCCCGGCGGCCGCGACCGCCCGTGCCTCGTCAACGGTGTTCGCCGTGCCGAACACCACCGCGCCGACCGCGTGCAACGCCTCGATCGCACCGGCCGGCGGCAGGCCGAACGCGAAGGTGACCATCGAGACGCGCTCGTCGATCGCCACCTGGAGCTGCGCCTCGACCAGTCCGGGCGGCATCGGGTGCGGGCGCGGCGGCGCGACCACGCCCGCGTCCGCGCGAAACGGCGCGAGCACGGCGTTGACCGCGTCGGCGGCGGCGGCCGCGTGAGCGCGGGCCGGCGGGAACAGCAGGTTGACGCCGAAGGGCCGATCGGTGCGCGCGCGGATCTCGGCAACGACCTCGCGCAGCCGGTCCGGCGAGAGCGTGCCGGCGCCGACGGTGCCGAACCCGCCGGCTGCAGAGACGGCAGCGACGAGCACGGGCGGCGTGATGCCACCCGCCATGCCCGCCTGAACGATCGGGAGGCTCACCCCCAGGAGGTGCGCGACACGGGTTTGCGGCCACGGCACGAGAGCATGCTAGCCCTCGCCGGCAGCGCAGCCCGGCGATCCCCTGTGCGAGGGGTGCTGCCGAGCCTGCACACTGTCGACGGAGACGGTGGTGGAGACAGACCGGAGACGACTGGTCGCGGAGCGCATCGCGGAGGCACGCCGGGCCGCGGGGCTGTCGAAAGGCGCCCTCGGCGCGCGGGTCGGAATCCGCCTGTGGCTGGTCGACCGGATCGAGGCCGGCAGCGCGACGCCGCCGGAGGAGCTCGTCGAGCAGATCGCCGAGGCGACCGGCAGGAGCAGCGCCTGGCTCCGCGGCGAAGACGAAGGCCCGTCGGCCCCCGCGAGTCTCGCGGCAGCGACGACGCAGCGGCGGCCGGCGACGGGCACCTTGCCCGAGCCAGCCGCCGAGCTGGCGGAGCTGGCGGCCGACCAGGCCGACATCGGGCGCGCTCTCATCCGGCGTGAGATCCGCCTGGAGATGGACGAGAGCCCGGTAGAGGCCGAGAGCCTCGAGAGCGGCACCGAGACGCAGCCACCTCGCCCACTCCGCCCTGCCGGTAGAGCCGTGGCGAGCTGACGCCGGGCCGCTACCGCTTGTCGACCCCGCCGGTCTCGTCCAGCTCGTAGAGCTTCACGTGACGGAACGCCTGAAAGCCGAGCAGCGGCAGCAGCTCCTGCCGGTGTGCCGCAAAGAACTCCCGCCCCCACTGGTGGTGATCGAAGTCGAGGTCGAGGTGCGCGATGCGCGGCGTGTCGGGCAGCTCGACGTGGGGCAGGCACTCCTGCCCCGGCTCGTCGAGCGGCCGGGTCTCGCACTCGGCCAGCACCCGGTCGCGGACGAGCAGCCGCAGCCCGAACGCACCGTCGGCCGGCTCGGCCAGGCGCTCGACCCACGGCTGCAGCTCGCGCTCGGCCTCCTCCCGCGTCAGCTCCGGGCTGCGATCGATGTGCAGCGCGAACTTCGCCAGCGCAGTCTGCCCGCTCAGCCTGTCGACGAGGGCTTCCTCGGCGGCCTTGAAGAAGCGGTAGTGGCTGAGGAAGTGCCGGTGGTCCTCGTTCATCCCGTCCGCCATCGGCTCCAGCGGCAGCCGGGGGTCGCCCTCGAAGCGGGCGGTCGCGATGCGCCAGATGTCGGGCCGCTGGTTCCAGCCGCCCGCGACGTCGTAGCGGGTGAGCACGAGGTCGTTGTGGTAGGTGAGAAAGCCCGGTAGCGAGCGCGCCCTCGCGCGCACGAAGAGCATGTGCACGTCGCGGTAGTGCCGCTCGCACTCCTCCAGCGGCAGCGCCGCTAGCGGGCGCACGAGCGAGACGATCTTGATCACGACGCGGCGGGCGCTACGACGCCGGGACGTAAACCGACCGCTTCACGTAGCGGAGCATCATGTACCTTACAGCGGGAGCGGTCGGCCGATCAAGCCCGGCCCCGGTCGGGCTTCAGATCCGCTCGAGCGGCGCGTAGTCGAGCATCAGCTTGCGGTCGGCGCTCTCACCGGCGAAGCGCACGGTGACGACGCCGCCCGGCTCGATGCGCGTGATGACGCCCTCGCCCAGCGTCTTGTGGCGGACGGAGTCGCCCGTCGAGAGGTCGGGGTAGGCGGCCGCGGCGGCGCCCGGCCCGACGCCCGCGCCGGCCGCGCCGCCGTAGCCCGCACCCGCCCCGCTCCCGTAACCGGCGGCCCCGCCCCCGCCGCCGTCGCCGAAGCGCGACCCCCCAGGCGCCTGGTAGCCCTCCCACGCGCTCTTGCGCAGCCGCTCCCGCTCGACCTCGCCCGCGGGCAGCTCATCGAGGAAGCGCGACGCGAGGTTGTACGAGCGCGTCCCGTACAGCGTCCGCGTCGAGGCGTGAGTCAGGGTCAGCCGCTCCATCGCGCGCGTCATGCCGACGTAGGCGAGGCGCCGCTCCTCCTCGATCTCCTGATCCTCGATCGAGCGCGAGTGCGGGAAGATCCCCTCCTCCATGCCGATCATGAACACGGCGCGGTACTCGAGCCCCTTCGCGTTGTGCAGCGTCATCAGGGTCACGGTGCCGGTGCGCTCGCCCACCAGCTCGTCCTGGTCGGAGAAGAGGGAGATCTCCTGGAGGAACCCCGACAGCGTCGCGCCCTCGGTCTGCGCCTGGTACTCCTGCGCGACGCCGACGAGCTCCTGCAGGTTCTCGATGCGGCCGCGCGCCTCGATCGTCCGCTCGGCCTCCAGCGCGTCGAGGTAGCCGCTGCGCTGCAGCACGAGCTCCAGCAGCTC
>SHVL01000086.1 GCA_009694305.1 Thermoleophilia bacterium | reverse complement strand
GCCGAGGCGATGATGGAGCTCGACGAGTGGTTGCAGACGTGGCGGATCCGTCATTACCGGGTCGTTGCGAGGATCATCGGCGAGCACGTGATCGGGACACAGGGCACCCCCGTCGAGGTGCTCGGGCGACTGATCCACCGGGTCGAGTACCAGGAGCTGTGGGACGTTCGCAACGAGCTGACGGCGAAGTCGCAGGCAGAGGGGTGAGCCTCCGGGAGGAGGTGACGGTGCTCCTGCAGGAACTGTTGCGGGCGAACACGGTCAACCCGCCGGGAAACGAGACGGTCGCGGCGGAGCTGTTACGCGACTACCTCGCGGCCAATGACGTTCCCTGCGAGCTCGTCGGTCGATCACCCGATCGACTCAATCTTGTCGCTCGTTTGAAGGGCGGTGACGGCCCGACTCTGGCACTCCTCGCACACACGGACACCGTGCGTGCCGATCCGGATGAATGGTCGCGCGATCCGTGGTCGGGTGACCTCGTTGACGGCGAGATCTGGGGCCGTGGCGCGCTCGACATGAAAAGCCAGGTGGCCGCGAGTGCGGTCGCCTTCGCGTCGCTCTGGCGCGAAGGGTTCAAGCCCGCAGGAGACGTCATTCTCGCGCTCACAGCCGACGAGGAGGTCAACGAGGACTTCGGCCTCTCGTGGCTTGTCACGGAGCACCCGGAGCTCGTGCGTGCGGACTACTCGATCAACGAAGGCGGCGGCGAGAGATGCGTGTTCGGCGGCGAGGTGTTCTACCTCTGCGCCGTCGGCGAGAAGATGAGCGCCCCGTTTCGCGTCCGGGTCAACGGCCGCAGCGGCCACGCCTCCGTTCCTTCGATTGCCGACAACGCGCTCGTGAAGGCTGCGCCGATCATAGAGGCTCTCGGCCGCTATCGGCCGCCTCAGGCGATCATCCCCGAGATAGCCCGCTTTCTCGAGCTCGTGCTCGGAGAGCTTCCGCCGCTCGACGAGGCACTCAGCCGTGCGCGCGCGCTTCACCCGTTGGCAGCCGAGCTCGTCGAGCCGCTGTTGTCCTTCACGCTTGCTCCGACGATGGTCAAGGCTTCGCAGCAGATCAACGTGATCCCGGCGGAGTGCATTGTCACGGTGGACTGCCGCCTCCCTCCCGGCATGACCCCCGCTGACGTGGATCCGCTCGTTCGAGCGGCGATCGGGCCGGGAGACTATGAGCTCGAGTGGCTCGCGAGCGACGGCGGAACGCGTTCTCCGATGGTGACGCCGCTCTGGTCGGTTCTCGAGGCGTGGGCCGATCAGCAGGATCCGGGCGCGCGCCTCGCCCCGGTCGTCTGTGCCGGTTTCACGGACTCTCACTGGATGCGGGAGGCATTCGGCACCGTCAGCTACGGCTTCTTCCCCCAGAAAGCGATGGACAGCGAGCTTGCCGCCCGCCTCATCCACTCGGCCGATGAGCGGATTCCCGTTGACGATCTCGAACTCGGTGTCCACGCCTTGCGCGCCGTGGTAGCCTCGGGCGAAGGATGATGGACGATCTCGTACGTGTCACGATCGTCCCGAACGAGGTCGCTGCCGATGTCGTCTGTACGTTCCTGCGGGCAGAGGGCATCAGGTGCGCCCATCGGGTCACGAACGTCGGGGCCGGATCGTGGGACGGTGTCCCGAACATGGGCGGCGCCCGGGAAGTTGTCGTTGCACAGCCCGATCTCGAAGCAGCTCTCGCCATCCTCGCAGCAGCCGACGAGGGCGAGTTCCTGGACGACGACGGCCCGCCGGCCTGAAGCGGCTCTCGGCCGCGACCGGTCAGGACGACGGCTTCTCGTTGTGGCCGCCGACTCCCTTCCGTATCGCCGACAGCACTCTGTTGGCGAACAGGCCCTTGTCACGTGACGAGTAGCGCGAGTACAGGGCGGCGGTCAGCACGTCTGCGGGTACACCTTCCTCGATCGCGGCGATCGCTGTCCAGCGCCCCTCTCCGGAGTCGGAGACCCTGCCTGCGAAGCCGTCGAGGGTCGGCTCTTCGTGCAGAGCGGTGGCGGTGAGATCGAGGAGCCACGACTCGACGACGCTGCCGCGGCGCCAGACCTCGGTGATGGCAGGGATGTCGAGGGTGTAGGAGTAGAACTCGGGGTGGTCGAGGGGCGCGGTCTCGGCATCATTCGCCCGCGGGCGAAGACCGGCGTCTGCGCCGTGCAGGATGTTGAGCCCCTCGGCCATTGCGGCCATCATTCCGTACTCGATCCCGTTGTGCACCATCTTCACGAAGTGCCCGGCCCCGGGGGGGCCACAGTGGAGATAGCCGCGTTCCTCGTCGCGAGGCTCTCCCTCGCGACCCGGCGTTCGCTCCGCAGCTTCGATGCCGGGCGAGAGCGTCGCGAAGATCGGCTCGAGGTCGGTGAAAGCGCCTTCGGAGCCACCGACCATCAGGCAGAAGCCGCGTTCGAGACCGAAGATGCCACCACTCGTCCCGCAGTCGAGGTAGCGGATTCCACTTTCAGCCAACTCCGCGGCGCGCCGGATATCGTCGCGATAGTAGGAGTTGCCTCCGTCGATGATCGTGTCGCCTTCGCTCATGCGTGACGCGAGACCACTCACGGCCGACTCGGTGAGCTCGCCTGCCGGCACCATGATCCACGCTCGGCGTGGCATGTCGAGGAGCGCGACAAAGTCGTCGAGCGAGCCGGCACCCGTTGCTCCCTCGGCCACGAGTGTGGCCACGGCATCGGGGCTGACGTCGTAGACGACGCACGTGTGGCCGTCACGCATGAGCCGCCGGACGATGTTGGCACCCATTCGGCCAAGACCGATCATCCCGAGCTGCATGGCCGGAGCCTATACGCTCGGTCTTGTGGACACGGTCGTCCCGATGAGCGCGGTGCCCGACATGGGCTCTGTAACGGTGTCGGCCCTGGAGTCGAACAGGTGACGGCTATCGAGATCTGCGAGGCAGACGGCGCACTGGACACGCTCGAAGCCTGGCTGCGAGGCCACGGCTTCTTCGTGCCGGGCGGTGAGCACCTTGTCGCCGATCTCTATCTCGGCTACGGGCTGTCAGCCAAGATCCGCCGGCAGCTTTCGCCCGCCCCACCCGAGCCATGTCCTTTGCCTCTCGTTGCATGCTCTGTCCGGAGCGCGGAGTATATTGTCAACAATGACAACGGTAGCGATGACCGCAATAATGGCAGCGGTGGCGGCAGCAGTAGCGACGGTGACACCGGCAGTCACAGCGACTTTGCGATCGGGGCCTGGCGGCAGACCTGGAGTGCTGCGGAATATGCAGCCGCGGTGGCGCATGTGCGGAGTGCGATCGAGCGCGGCGATGTCTACCAGGTCAATCTCGTGCAGCATCTCTCGGCCCCGTTTACGGGCGACCCGGTCGCGCTCGCCTCCCGCCTCTCTGCGCTGACGCCACACAATCCAGAGCCCTACCGGGGCAACGGCTGGACGATCGTCTCCGGCTCACCGGAGCTCTTCCTCGCGCGGCGCGGCCGCCGTGTGTGGACGTGCCCGATCAAGGGGACGCGGCCGGCGGGAGCTGCGCGCGAGTTGGCAGGCTCGGCCAAGGACGCGGCCGAGCACGTGATGATCGTCGATCTCGAGCGCAATGACCTTGCACGCGTCTGCGAGCCGGGGAGCGTGCGCTGGCCCGAGCTGATGGAGACCCGGGCACTCGCGGGTGTCGAGCACATGGTCTCGACGGTCGAGGGGACGTTGCGAGAGGGCGTGGGTCTCGCGGAGCTCCTCGGGGCAACGTTCCCGGGTGGGTCGATCACGGGCGCCCCGAAGATCGCCGCCGTTGACCTGATCGCCGAGCTCGAGCCTGTCGGCCGCGGGGCCTCGATGGGCGCACTCGGCCAGGTCTACGGCAACGGCGACCTCGATCTCGCGCTGACGATCAGGACGTTCGCCGTCGCCGAGGGGCGCATCCATCTCTGGGTCGGCGGCGGCATCGTCTGGGACTCCGACCCGCAGGCCGAGATCGACGAGTCGTGGCTCAAGGCCGACCCGCTTCTACGCGCGATCGGTGCGCCGCTCGACGCCGGGGCGGCGTGCATTCCCCCTCTGGTCGAGTCACGAACGGTGGCTGGAAGCTGAGCTCTCCGTCCCTCCGCGCGGTGGCCGTGTCGGGTCGCGGTCTCGTAGACCCGGGCGCTCCCGTGCTCGCCGCCGACGACGAGGGCTTCGCGCGCGGCCGTGCCGCCTTCGAGACGATGCGGGTCTACGACGGGCGCCCGTTTCGCCTCGAGCAGCACCTCTCACGGCTCGCGGTATCGGCCGAGCGGATCGGTCTCGAGGCGCCCGATCGGGGCGAGGTCGCACGCCTCGCGGCGATGGCGCTCGAGCACGCAGGCCTTGCCGACGCAGTCCTTCGGTTGTACTGGACTCCCGGCTCGCCTGGAGGAGAGCATCGCGCGATCGCACTCGTCAGCACGATTCCCGACTGGATCGAGGAGGCCCGTAGCAGGGGGCAGCGGCTGGTTTCCCTTCTGCAGCAACGACGGTCTGTGCCATGGCTCCTGCCGGCGACGAAATCGACGAGCTACGCGATGAGCATGGCGGCAGAGGCCGAGGCGAAGTCCCGAGGTGCCGACGACGCGGTCTTCGTCGATGCGGACGGGATCGTTCTCGAAGGACCGGTCTCGAACATCTGGTGGCGCGAGGGCGACCTGCTGCTGACGCCATCTCGCGAACTCGGCATTCTCGCCGGGGAGACGCGGGCCGCCTTGCTCGAGCTTGCTGCGGAGGATGGCCAGGAGGTCGAGGAGGGCGGTTTCACGCTCGAGCGCCTGCTCGCCGCAGACGAGGTGTTCACGTCGTCGTCGGTCAGGGAGCTGATGCCCGTCGTCTCCGTCGACGGCCGTCGCTTCGAGATCGGTCCTGCAGCCACCGGGCTGCAGGCCTTGCTCCGGGCCTCCGCCGGGCTCTGATCAGGGCGATCCGCCCTCGGCGAGGGGCGACGGCGAAGGTCAGGAGACGACGGTCTGGCAGGTCGGCGAGTCGTCGCTCTGCGTCTGGAGGTCGCCCTCCCAGTGCGCGTAGAGCTTCCACGTTCCGGCCGTGTTCATCGAGATCCCGATCGAGTAGTTGGCCGACCCGTCGGTCGTCGTCGTCTGGACGGATGGGCCCGTCACGGAGTTGCTCGGTGGCGCCACGTGCACCTCGACCTTCACACCCGGTCGCGCCGGCGTCAGGCCGCCGGTGATCGCGTAGACCCCCGGCTTGCCGGTCGGCGGGCACACGAGGGTGAGGGCCGATGGTAAAAGCCCCGGCGGGGGTGTGATCGGGGGTGTGGTCGGGGGTGTGGTCGGGATCGGGATCGGGGTCCACGGGGGCGGCGGCGGCTCCGGATTCGGGAACGGGATCGGAGGCATCTTCTTGATCCGGCCGGCGAGCGCCTGGTCGAGAATAAGACCGGGTACGCCGGTCGCGCCACGCTGGGCCTTGCGGAACGACGCCAGCCGGGATCCCAGTAGCGACCGCAGCCGCCGGGTCTTCGCGCTCTTGTCCTTGGCGAACACGGCTCTGCCGGCCTTCAGCGCATCGCGGATCCCGTCCGCCGAGATCCTCGCGGCCTTGATCCGATCGGCCCGCTCCCTCGCCTTCTCCATGTCGTTGAGCCGCTTGAAGGAAAGCTTGTCCATGGCCGCCTGCTCCGCTGCGGTGTCGCCGTCGTCCGCGGCGTTTCGTGCCAGCTGAGCCAGCGCGATCTCGGTCCGCAGGACTGCCGGAAGCACCGCGCGCTTCAGCGCGGCCTCGCACGGCGTCTTCTTGCACTCGAGCGGCTTCGCCGCCTTGCTCTCAGCGACTTGCAGCGCTCCGCGAAGGCGCCCGATCTGGCTGTCGAGCTCTCGCACATCCGTACGTGCGAGGGCAGCACGTTCGCTCGGGGTGAGCTCGATCGGAGGTGGAGGCGCCAACATGGGCGGGAACGCGTACACGAGAAGAGGTGCCGGGCAGACGACGTGGGAGAAGAACTCCGGGAACGAGTGGATCGTGCCGCGATTCGACCGCAGGATGTTGACCATCGGTACGCGATTGCCGTAGTAACATCGCGCTTCGACATCCGCGAGAGCAGCGGCCACGTTTCCCTCGATCGTGTAGTCGTCCGGGGCGGCGCCCTCACAGTTGGGCGCCGGATAGTAGTCATGGGCCCAGTACTCGGCCCAGCCCTCGTTGAAGGCGTACCCCATCCCTCCGGATCGCAGGCAGGAGTCATGTCCCCTGAGGTACCCGTGGGCAGCGACGTCCCCGAAGAAGTGCGTCGCGTCGCCGTCGTAGCCGTGGCGGATCACGTGGCCGAACTCGTGCCGCGTGAGGCTGTCGTCCCCGCCGCCGGCATACCCGGTCACATAGCCCGGCGTCCACCAGATCTCGACGTCGTCGGCGAGCGGCGTCTGGCCGGGTGCGTCCGCCTGGATCAGGAGTCCGCCGCTGCCGGTGGGCGGCGGGAATCCCATCAGGTCGCGGAAGTCGCGGTGCGCGAGGTGCAGGCCTCTCCAGATTGCGCACTTGTGCGACTGGCCTTCCGTGATGAACAGCCGCCCGAAGAGATCGCGATCGGGGGTGTTGTTTCGGTAGCCCTCGAGGTCGATCGACCAGTCGTTGATGCCGCCCCAGTCCTTGAGCCGGACACCGGCAGAGTCACGCAGTGCCATGCGGATGAAGTGGTTGTCCTCACCGTCTCCGGATCTCAGCGAGAACGTTCCGTCGGGGTTGGCGAAGCCGCTGTCGGCGATGCCGCCGACCCACTCGACCGGGAAGTAGTCGGGACTGCCGCGACGCCACAGCTGCGTCTCGATCCCGCCGAGCGCCATCACGATGCCGCGGTCGTCGCAGAGCCACTGGCCGTGGTAGGTCGTGACCTGCGCCCGAGCGGGCGCGGCAACGATGGCGACGGTGAGCGCGGCGAGTACGGCTACGGCGAATCGCTTCACGGCTTCAGCCCGCTCCTCTCGGCGGGAACGTGCAACGCTTTTGAAATGTGGGGTTTGGTGTTGTCCAAATAGGGGTGTTTATTGGTTGTT
>SHVL01000085.1 GCA_009694305.1 Thermoleophilia bacterium | reverse complement strand
GCATCCAGGAATTCGACAGGCACGGCGGAGAACTCCGACTACCAGTCACGGTCGAGTGGGTCGAACACGTTCGCCCTGACCTCGGCGAGGCCGCGATACGTCCCGCCGTGAGGGAGGCCCTGCGCCTGCTGCCACTCGATCGCGTCGTCCATGTCCGCGACGACGGCGTCCGTGTCTCCCCGGGCGAAGGCGTCGTACGACCGACGGACGATGGTCAGATTCACACCAGGGAGGGTAGATGAGAGACGATGCGGCCATGACTGTCGAATTCGTCGTGACGGAGGACGCCGAAGCAGCAGCGGCCGCGGCCGCTGCGCTGGTCGTCGAGGTGGTTGTTGCGGGCGGGTCGATCGTCCTCGCAGGCGGGTCTACCCCTCGCCGCGCGTACGAGCTCGCGGCGGAGCTGCATTCCGACTGGGGTGACGCAGAGGTCTGGTTCGGAGACGACCGCTGCGTGCCGCCCGCCGATCCTCGCTCGAACCAGCTGCTCGTGCGCGAGGCGTTGCTCGAACGACTCGTCGTCCCGCCGACCGTACGCGCGATACCGACTGCGCTCATCCCGGAGGCTGCAGCTGCGCTCTATGACGCCGCTCTCACCGGTGAGACCCTCGACCTCGTCCTCCTCGGCCTCGGCCCTGATGGGCACACGGCGGCGCTCTTCCCCGATGCGCCGTCGCTCTCGGTCACCGATCGCCTCGCGGTCGTCGCGGAACCAGGGCTCGAGCCCTTCGTACAACGGATCACACTCACGATCCCTGCACTGGAGGCGGGCCGGCACGTCGTCTTCCTCGCGGTCGGTGAAGGGAAGGCGATCGCCGTTCGCAATGCGTTCGGCGAGGAGCCGTCGCACTCGACGCCTGCGAGCCTCGTGCGCTCCCGGGAAGGCAGGACGACCGTGATTCTCGATGAGGCTGCCGCATCCCTGCTTCGTGAGGGCGGAACAGGTCTCGCCCCTACGGGGTGATAGGGCACTCGCCGAGTTCATGCCCTGCCCGCAGCGCACGGGGAACGTCGATATCGACGTGGCGATCGTCGGCGTCGGGTACACGGGCGCCACCGGGTCGCGGAACCCACACATCACGCGAAGCGCCCAGAAAACTCCGGCCTACCGAAGTCGCCGTACGCTTTTCACTGCAACTTCCGCAGCCCGCGATAGCGCCGGATCAGCGCGTTCGTTGACGTGTCGTGCGCGAGCTTCGGCTCCTCCGTCGCCTCGAGCTCCGGCACGATCCGCTGTGCGAGCACTTTCCCGAGCTCGACGCCCCACTGATCGAACGAGTTGATCGACCAGATCACGCCCTGCACGAACACGCTGTGTTCGTACAGCGCAACGAGGGCGCCGAGCACCTCTGGGGTAAGGCGATCCGCCATGAGCACGTTCGACGGCCGGTTGCCCGCGAACGTGCGGTGCGGGACGAGCCACTCCGGAGTGCCTTCGGCGGCCACCTCCTCTGCCGTCTTCCCGAAGGCGAGCGCCTCGGCCTGCGCGAACACGTTCGCGACGAGCAGTTCGTGGTGGTTCCCGACCGGGTTGAGGCTCGAGGCAAAGCAGATGAAATCGCACGGGATCAGCCGCGTGCCCTGGTGAATCAGCTGGTAGAAGCTGTGCTGGCCGTTCGTCCCGGGCTCGCCCCAGTAGATGGGAGCGGTGTCGGCGTCGACGGGCTTGGAGTCGATCCGCGTGCTCTTTCCGTTCGACTCCATAGTCAACTGCTGCAGGTATGCCGGAAACCGTTCGAGGTACTGGTCGTACGGGAGCACGGCAGTCGTCTGGGAGCCGAAGAAGTCGGAATACCAGACGCCGAGCAGACCCATCAGCACCGGCATGTTCTCGGCCAGCGGCGCCGTCCGGAAGTGCTCGTCCATCGCGTGGAACCCCGCAAGAAGCTGTGCGAAGCCCCCCGGCCCGATCGCGAGCATCGTCGAGAGGCCAACAGCCGAGCCCATCGAGTAGCGACCGCCGACCCAGTCCCAGAAGCCAAACGCGTTCGCCGGGTCGATCCCGAACTCGGCTACCGCGTCGAGGTTCGTCGAGACGGCGGCGAAGTGCCGTGCGGTCGCGGCCTCGTCGCCGCCGAGGCCGTCGAGCAGCCAGGCGCGCGCCGTCGCCGCGTTCGTCATCGTCTCGAGCGTCGTGAATGTCTTGGAGCAGACGATGAAGAGCGTTTCGGCCGGGTCGAGGTCGTGGGTCGCCTCGGCGAAGTCGGTTCCGTCGATGTTGGAGACGAAGCGGAAGGTCATGTCGCGTCGGCTGTAGTGGCGAAGGGCGCAATAGGCCATCACGGGGCCGAGATCCGAGCCGCCGATGCCGATGTTGACGACGTTGCGGATCGGCGCGCCCGTGAAGCCCTTCCGTTCGCCCGAGCGAACTGCGTCCGAGAATGCGGCCATCCGATCGAGCACAGCGTGCACCTCCGCGACCACGTCAACGCCGTCTACGACGAGCGAGCTCCCGCGCGGCATGCGCAGCGCGACGTGAAGCACCGGCCGGTCCTCGGTGGTGTTGATCGGCTCGCCGGCGAACATCGCGTCGCGCCGGGCGGCGACTCCCGACTCGACTGCGAGGTCGAGTAGCAACGTGAGGGTCTCGTCGGTGACACGGTTCTTCGAGTAGTCGAGGAAGATCCCGGCCGCTTCCGCCGTCAGCCGCTCGGCGCGTCCCGGATCGGCCGCGAAGATGTCGCGAAGATGCCGTTCCTCGACCGCGCTGAAATGCTCCTCGAGCGCCGACCACGCAGCGGTCGTCATCTCGGCTCCTTTCCGCCTAGAAGAAGAACTGTCGCCACGCGTCCCACCAGGTCTCCGCACGCGAGACGATCATCCGGTCGCTCACCCGCTCGACCCCCTGCCGGTGGCGCAGCACATCCGGAGCACGCGTGTTCTTGTACTCGACCTGGATCTCGCACGGGCTTCCGGGGAGGTAGGGATCGACAGCGGAGAGACTGGCAAGGGCGCGGCGTGCCCCCTCCTCGATCATTCCCCGCGCCCGGAGCGGCGCGATGTTGCGGGCCGACTGTGCACCGAAGCCCCGCTTGACCGCAACGGTGACGAGCGACTGGCCGAG
Source organism: Thermoleophilia bacterium (assembly GCA_009694305.1). Classification (GTDB taxonomy): domain Bacteria; phylum Actinomycetota; class Thermoleophilia; order Gaiellales; family Gaiellaceae; genus Gaiella. The sequence continues at coordinate 4,166 of SHVL01000085.1, read as the reverse complement.
GAGCTCGCATGCCTCGTCGCAGGCGGCATCGTCGCCCGTGACCATCAGCACCGGGCAGCCCCAGGTACCGCAGAGGGCCGCGTTGATTCCGGTCTCGCCCACAAGGACACCGTTGAACCACAGGTTCTGCCACGCCTGGCCGGAGACGGTGTGGTTCATCACACCGTGGCGCGTGCCGGCCATTGCATGCATCCCGACAAACAGCGCCGCATCGACGCCGCTTTCGAGGAATGCGGTGTACTCCGTCCACTCGTCCTGGACGACGAAGTCGCACGCCTCCTCGAGCAGTTCGGGGATCAGCGAGTTGAAATCCCACTCCTTCCCTGCACCATGGCAGTCCATCACGACGATCTCGGATGCGCCCGCTGCCTTCGCGCCACGGACGGCCGCGTTGATCTCCTCGGTGTAGAGGCGACGGCTCTCCTCGTACATCGGCGCCCCACCCTCGGTCTGTCCCTCCTTGGTGATGCCGGACACGCCCTCGAGGTCACTGACGATGAACACCTTCATCTCGATAGCCTACGCCTTCATGGAGACAGGTCTTGCAGGCAAGGGAGTCGTGGTCACCGGCGCGTCGGGGGGAATCGGCTCGGCGTGCGCCCGTCTGTTTGCGGCCGAGGGAGCGAAGGTGCTCGTCCATTACAACCATGGAGAGGAACGAGCAAAGGCCGTCGCAGCCGAGATCGGCGGCGCGCCCATCGCCCGCGCCGACCTGACCGTCGAGGCAGATGTAGACCGGCTCTTCGCGACAGCGCGTGACACGCTCGGCTCCATCGACGTGTGCGCAGCGGTCGCCGGCGTCTGGCCGACCGAAGACCTCCCGGTCTGGGAGCTTCCGCTCGAGCGGTGGGAGGAGACGGTACGCCAGAACCTGACAGCGACCTTTCTCACTGCACGCGCCTTCCTGCAGGAGGTAGCCCACACGGGGCACGGATCGCTCGTGCTCGTCGGCTCGACCGCGGGCCTCTTTGGTGAAGCGGGTCACGCCGACTATGCGGCGGCGAAGTCCGCGCTCCAGGGTGGGTTGCTTCTCTCGTTGAAGAACGAGGTGGCGCGGGTTGCCCCGCGCGCCCGCGTCAACGCCGTCGCCCCGGGTTGGACGGAGTCGTCGATGACACGGGGCCTCGTTGACCCCGAAGCTGTCCGTCGCATCTCGCGGACGATGGCATTGCGGAAGGTGGGCCAACCCGAGGACGTCGCGGCGCAGGTCGTGATCCTTGCCTCGGACGTTCTCTCGGGTCACGTGAGCGGCCAACTCGTGACGGTCGCAGGAGGCATGGAAGGCCGCGTCGTCCACGAAGAAGGCTGAGCCAGGTTCACGGGCGGGAAATCGAGAAGGGGCGGCACGGTATGTGCCGCCCCTTCTCTACTGCCAGTGTCAGAGATGATTGCCGTCAGCCCCCGACCCGGAGTTCCTTCTCTCTCGGCACACCCGGGTCGATCTTTAGCCCTGATCTACCGTTGTCTGCGGGCTTTGCATTACCACATTCGGACAGAAGACCTCTCTGCCTGCCTCCCGGATCCCGATGGCTGGCGCTCACCCCCCGACACAGGCCGTTTCGAGAGCCTTCGTCCCGGCCCGGGCAATCGCTGCCCGCACGAGGCTCGTCGGCACCCCGTATCCCCCGTCCCCTCCGGCTCTCTGTGCAAAGACGGTCGTGATCACGCGACCGCGTGCGTCCACGACCGGTCCGCCCGAGTTTCCGCTGCGCACCCGGCCTCGCACCGTCGTCACCCGCCGGAGCGTGGGGAACTTCCCGTAGATATCACGATCGATGGCCGAGGCGATACCGCCGACCCGGACGGCGGTCTCGGTGTATGGGCCGTTGCCGGGATACCCGAGCATGCCGCCCGATGTCCCCTCGACAGCGTCGGCGAGCGGCAGTGGCCGAGCCGTCAGCCCGGGAACCCGTAGGACGGCAATGTCATTCTTCCTGTCGAACGAGACGACGCGGGCTTCGAGCAGATTACCGTCGTTCCGATCGACGCGAGGTACGTCGATACCTGCGACAACGTGGGCGTTCGTCACGACAAGGCGTCGTCCCGCAACCCAACCCGAGCCCTCGATTCGGCGCCCGCACGCTTCGCCGATGACGCGTACGACGCTGAGAGAAGCGGCGCTGACGCGCCGCGAATCGAGCACCTTCGGGTCTGGCTCGCCTTTCACCAGCTCGGGGCCAATCAGTTTGTCGGCAAGGTCCTCCGCATCGAGTGCGCCCAACAGCCGGGTCGGTGGAACCTCGGTGTTGAGCGTGGAGATGATCGTCGATTCACGAGCGTAACGGGAGAGGCCAACGTCGGCCGGAAGGTAGAGAATGATGACGCCGACGACCCAGCAGAGAGCGATTCCGAGTGCGGCGCCGAGCAGTCCACCCCCGACCGAGTCGAGCAGGCGCAACGGGCCGAACACGAGGAGCGTCCCACGAATGCTCCGACCGGCGATCGCACCGATCGTCCGCCCGACGGCCGCGCAGACGAGGGCCAGGCCGATCCCGAAGAGCGGGACCCAGCGTGCGCCGCCGCCGAAGAGGAAAGGGCCGATGCGCGAGCTGACATAGAAGCCGAGGAGGAGCCCGCCAAACGAGAAGACGCCGACTACGAGACCGCGCCGAAAGCCGCCAAGAGCGATCAGGGCAATGAGTGCAAGAGCGATCAGGTCAACGGCCGACACGCTCCTAGATTCGCAGGGGAGCGGCGCACCCCTGCGCGGAGATCAGACGCCCGGCATCGGCCCGACGCAGGTTGCAGTGCCGAACGCTAGCGGTGCCGCTACACTGTCCCGGCCCACGGGGGCGTAGTTCAGTTGGTTAGAATGCCGGCCTGTCACGCCGGAGGTCGCGGGTTCGAGTCCCGTCGCTCCCGCTCAAGAAAGACCCTGGAAACAGGGGTTTTTTTGTTGCCAGGATCAGTGTGAATATCGCTGTCTGCAACCCAAACTGCAACCCAAATCGAAAAGCACCGTTTTTCTGTTGCCTGACACGCGAACGCGGCAATCCACCTGGAGGCGCCGACAGTGCTCGAGCCCGAAGGCGATACGGTTCGGTGGTGGCTGAGCAGCCGGCCGACCGCGAAACCCTCGAGTGCGTCGAGTGCGCGCGCCGACCGCGTGCCGACGAGAACGCTGCTGACGACTGGCGGGCCGTGTCGGACGGTGTCGGTGAGTTGCTCGTGTTTTGCCCGACTCGTTGGCGGCGGGAGTTCGGGTAGAACTAGCCCGAGTGCGCCGGGCGCGACGACGGGGTTCGCGACGTCGAAGGGCCGACCTACTGGAGGCCGGTGTCGATGACGAAGTCGATGCGCGCGAAGCGCCCGGTGGGGACACGGACGAGGCGCGGCGTGAGGCCTGCGCCGACACGCGGCGCCGCGGGCGCCCGCACCGTGTAGATACCGGGTCGCAGTGGAACCCGATAGCTCCCGTCGACCCGGGTCGTCGTGCGCGCGACGACGGCGCCCGCCCGGGAGAAGACGAGCAGGAAGCCGGCGGCGGGCTTCGTGCACGGCTCGTCCTCGATGCACACCGGACGCGCCGGCGAGCGCACCACCGTGCCGCGCAGCCCGCTCGGTGTGGTCGACGCTACGACGGCGGTGGTCGGCACGAGCAGGGCCAGCGCAACAGCGGTGAGGACGAAGCGGCGCATGCCTCCACGGTAGCGCACAACGGGTTATGGTTGCACGTCGTTGACGTGAGAAACACGCCCGCGCAGCTCGTCGGGACTACCGATCTCCCGCTGTCGGCACTCCCGGCAGTGCGGGGAGTACACTGTTTCCCTAATGCTCGGTGGTTGAGGGGGGTGTAGCGTCGGCTGTTGTTCGTATCCACCAGGAAGAAGGGGAGGGATTCACATTTCTGTGTTCCGTCACCGAGGGAGACGGTCGGTTCTCGTCGTCTCCATGTTCGCTCTATTCGTCGCCGCAGCCATCGCGGCGATCGCCGCCGGAACGGCCCAGGCCGGCGCGAGCCCGAATGCGAAGGGCCCGACCTTCTCGGAGGCGAAGGCCTTCGACGTCTCGAAGCCGTTGCGGGAGCTGGCGAAGCTCCCGACGGGATCGACGTCGATTGTCGTCCTGCCCAACAAGGGTCACGGCGGGATCGACCGGTCGCTGAGGAAGGTCGACGAGAACGGCTTCGCGGCCACCTCGTTCGGTAGCGGGGTGTTCGGGACGCT
>SHVL01000025.1 GCA_009694305.1 Thermoleophilia bacterium | reverse complement strand
CAGGAACCGGGCGCCGGGAGCAGCGATCCGACCTGCGGGCTTGCGGGGCAGCGCCGGCGCCGGGCCTCCGGCCCCCTTTCGGCTCTTCCTCAGCGCGGCGACGATGCACTTGTGATCGACGTTGCCCGCGGCGGCGAGGACGACGTTCGGCCCCCTGTACGCGCTGCGGTGGTAGCCGAGCAGCGACCGACGCGAGATCGACGAGATCACCTCGGCGCGACCGATCACGGGGCGCCCGAGCGGATGGTCGCCGAACACGGCTTCGGCGGCGAGATCGTGGACGAGATCTTGTGGGTTGTCGTCAACCATCGCGATCTCCTCGAGCACCACCTCCCGCTCCGAGTCGAGGTCGGTGAGGGCCGGCGAGAAGACCATGTCGGTCATCACGTCGAGGGCGACGTCGAGGTGGTCGTCGGGGACACGGGTGTAGACGACGGTCGTCTCGCGTGACGTTGCGGCATTGAGCTCGCCGCCCATCGTGTCGAAGAGCTCGGCGATCTTGACTGCGTCGTACCGCTCCGTTCCCTTGAAGAGCAGGTGCTCGATGAAGTGCGAGGCGCCGGCCTTGGCCAGGGGCTCGTCGCGCGATCCTGCGCCGATCCAGAGACCGATCGCCGCGGAGCGGACGCCGTCGATGCGCTCGGTTATCACGCGTTCGCCGCCGGGAAAGGTCGTCAGTCGATGGGATTTCATATTCTGCACCCTAATCGCGGGTGCGGGGGCAGCGCCCCGAGAGCGCCCCATGCAGGCTGCAACCACGCGCGCTGACGGCAGGCAACGTTGTTCCCGGCCGGGGAGGGCGCCGGCCGGAACCCTGTCCTCTGGCAACCGGCTGGGTCGTGCAGCGCGCGGGCCTCACGTCATTTCGGACTCGCTGGTCTCCTCGCATTCCGCGCAGATCCAGTCGTCTGAACGCGCGTCCAGCCCACTCAGCTCGGCCGGGATCATCGTCACGCCGCAGACGGGGCAGATCGGAGGGCGATCGTCGTCCATCCCGTCCAGTATGCGGAACGCCGGGCAGGCGCCCGGGCTACATTCTCGCGCCGCGCAGCGCCTCCCCGCCCCGCAGGCCGGCGAGATCGCAGCCGCGAAGCTCGACCCGCTCCAGACGGGCGCTCGAGAAGGTCGCCTCCCGCACGACGGCGTTGACGAGGTCGCCGAACTCGATCTCGCCCGGCGCGTCGTCATCGACGTCCGGTGGATACGGCGCGACCGGCGGTTTGGCCACGAGCGGTCAGGCCCAGGGAAGCTCGGCCCAGTACGACGGCCTGGCCTTCGCGGGGCGCTCGAACCGCGCGTAGGCAACACCCGGGTCGGGGGTGTCCACCTCGGCGCTAGCGTCGTACCGTTGGGCTAGCCCGGAGACCGGGTAGAAGAGCTTCTCGTCCTCGACGCGCGCACCCATCATGAGGACGACGCACGGGCCGTCTCCCGCGCCTTCAGCTCGCGTTCCTCCCCTTCGACGAGCAACTTGCACTCGCCGGAGAGCACGAGGAAGGCCTCCTGCGCCTCCTCGGAGTGGTAGAGGCAATTCGGGCGGCCCGGCTCGAGCACGCTCACGTTGATCCCGAACTGCGGGCACGAATCATCGCGGCTCTCGAACATGCAGCCCGAGCCGAAGCTCTGCGAGGTCATCCACTCCGTGTCGCGGACGTTGACCACGAACCAACCGTTGCCGGTCGGCGCGAGGCCGGCGCCTGCGTCCTCGAGCGGTGCTTCGCTGACACCACCCACGCGGCGAGGCTATCACGCGCGACCGCGCTGAACCCGGGAGTAATCTGTCCGCATGAGCAACGACGTCGATGCCGTGCTGGCAGCGTTCGAGGCACTCGACCGTGCCACGGCGAGATCCTCGTTATCGGTGCGCCCAACCTCGGCGAGGATCCGCGCGACGACGCCGATGGACAGCGCGACTGGTGGGCTGATGCGTCGTGAGACGTGTCCATGCGCCGGAGACGATTGATGCCTGAGGCCGACGCAGAATTCGCGGGCTCGATCCCGGAGAACTACGACCGGTACATCGTCCCGCTGATCTTCGAGGGGTACGCCCAGGACATCGCGCGACGGGCAGCCGCGCTGTCCCCCGCGTTCGTCCTCGAGACGGCGGCCGGCAGCGGAGTCGTCACTCGAGCGTTGGCCCCGATGCTTCCGCCGAACGCAACGTACGTCGTCACCGACCTGAACCAGCCGATGCTCGACTACGCTTCCGCACAGCAGGGCGCCGACCCGCGCATCAGCTGGAGTACGGCGGACGCACAGGCGCTCCCGTTCGGCGATGCTACCTTCGATCTCGTGTGCTGCCAGTTCGGCGTCATGTTCCTCCCCGAGCGCCACCAGGGCTACCGAGAAGCACGGCGGGTGCTCAGGGCCGGCGGACGGTTTCTGTTCAACGTCTGGGATCGCATCGAGGAGAATGTGTTCGCGAACGACGTCACGAACGCACTGGCAGACGCCTTCCCGAACGACCCGCCACGGTTTCTGGCGCGCACGCCTCACGGCTACCACGACATCGCGCTGATCCGGAGCGAGTTGGAAGCCGTCGGTTTTACGGACGTCGTGATCGAGACGAGGGCTGCCGAGAGCCGCGCACCGTCGCCGCAGGTCGTCGCCCGCGCGTACTGCCAGGGGACGCCTTTGCGCAACGAGATCGAGGCCCGAGCTCCGGGCGGGCTCGAGGCGGCGACGAACCATGCTGCAGCCGAGATCGCGCGCCAACACGGACGGGGCCCTGTTGCCGCAAAGATCCAGGCACACGTGATCACGGCGGTCGCCTAGATCGACGGCCGGCTGGGCGCGACCCCCCCTTCGCATGCGCCGGTATTCGCGCGATCGGCGCCAGGCCTCGCGACACGGCGACCGTGCGCTTGGTGATTGCACGCCCTGACACCATTCGTCGAGGGTCGATTGCGCCACGCGTACGCCCAGTGTGCCTCAGTGCCTGCGAGAGCCTGACCAGAGGCTCCCAATCAGGGTGATCACCGCAGTGGTCAGAACCCCGGCCGCGAACCCGCCCAGAACCCCCGTCAGATCAACCCAGGGCGGTCTCCAGGCTCGGCTGCGCGTCGACTGACGACCGCCCGAGACCGAGGACGGAGGGATGCGCCACCGTTCAGGAATGTCACCCGACGGCGAACTGTCAAAGCCTTTTGCGTAGCGAGCGAAATGCCTCCTGCGCCAATCCCGGCTCATGGCGCAGTCCTGGATATGTAAGGAAGGGCGGTCGATTGAAGACTGCAGCTGCAAGACAGAGGACCGAGAGCGATACCAAGGCGTAAGTAGCCACGGTGAAGACGGCGCCTGACGAAATGAGGACGACGGCCACTACGACGAGGGTGGGCGACGAGAGAACGCCGGTTCGGCGTAGAGCCTTCCAGGTTGCACTACCCCAAAGCCAGAAGCTCGGCGTTACGGAAGGCCACTCGTCCGACCTCCGCGTCCACTCGTTGGGGATGTCCCAAATGCCCCAGAGACCCCAAGCGGCAGCGAGAGCGGCATATACGTAATTCAAGGCGAGTCGAGTCGTATCAAAGCCGTGGTGATCGCGCGCCCGCCTGCACCAGCGTCCTCTCGCCCGACCAGACGGACAGCCCTAGAGACTTGCTCTTCCTTCAGGGATCTTGCTCTTCCCTGGAAAGGAAAGGCTAGGCGATGAGTCTGTGGGCTCGCGGTACGCTCTTCCACCGCGAGCCCACAGACGAGATCGCTAGCGGCGGCCGCCACGGCCGCCACGGTCGTCGCGCGGCGGACGCGGCTCACGCGGCGGGGCATCCTTTGCCCGCTCGATCAGCACGTCCGGCATCACGAGCCCGCCGTCCTCGTGCTTGGCGACGAGCTTGAGGCCGATGCGGCCCCGGTCCTTGTCCACCTCCTGCACGATCACGTCTACGACGTCGCCTCGGGCCAGAACGTCCTCGATGTGCGCGACGCGGCCCGGCCCGACGTTCGAGACGTGGAGCAGGCCGTCCGTGCCCTTCTTCAGCTCGACGAAGGCACCGAACTCGGTCGTCTTGACGACCTTGCCGGTGTAGGTGTCGCCCACCTCGGGCGACTTCGTGAGTGCGGTGATCGCCGCGACTGCCGCGTCACCCTTCGTGCCCTCGGTCGCGTAAACGAGGATCGTTCCGTCCTCGCCGATGTCGATCTGCACGTCGTAGTCGGCCTCGAGGCCACGGATCGTCTCGCCGCCCTTGCCGATCACCATGCCGATGAACTCGGGGCTGATTTGCACTACCGAGATACGCGGCGCGTGATCTGCAAGCTCGGCCCTCGGCTCGGAGATCGCCTCTGCCATCTTGGCGAGGATCTCCGTGCGAGCCCGCTTCGCCTGCTGGAGCGCGTCGCGCATGATCTCCTGCGTGACGCCGGTGATCTTGATGTCCATCTGCAGGGCGGTGATGCCCGCTTCGGTGCCCGCGACCTTGAAGTCCATGTCACCGAGATGATCCTCGGCACCCTGGATGTCGGTGAGGATGACGTAGTCGTCGCCCTCCTTGACGAGGCCCATCGCGATCCCGGAAACCGGAGCCTTGATCGGCACACCTGCATCCATCATCGACATCGTCGAGCCGCAGACGGATCCCATCGACGACGAGCCGTTCGACTCGAGCGTCTCCGAGACGAGGCGAATCGTGTACGGGAAGTCCTCCGGAGACGGGATGACCGCCTGGAGCGCCCGCTGCGCGAGTGCACCGTGACCGATGTCGCGGCGCTTCGGCCCCCGCATGAACCCGGTCTCGCCGACCGAGTAGGGCGGGAAGTTGTAGTGATGGATGTAGTGGCGATCCTGCTCGAGGGAAAGGTCGTCGATCCGCTGACCTTCCTTGGCGGTACCGAGCGTGCAGAGCGTCAGGATCTGCGTCTCGCCACGCGTAAACAGGCCGGAGCCGTGCGTCCGTGGTGCGAAACCGACCTCGACGTTGATCGGGCGGATCTCCTCGGTACCCCGTCCGTCAAGACGACGCTTGTCAACGGCGATGTTCTTGCGGACGATGTCCTTGTAGACCGCGTCTGCCGCTTTCTTGACCCAAGTCTTCGTCGTGGCATCCTTGCCGTCCGAGTCTCCGTCGGAGCTCGGGAAGGGCAGGTTCACGCCCTCGACGATGCTGTCGAAGAGGATGCCGCGCTTGCGTGACTTCAGGTACTTGGAGTCCGACTCCGCGTCGGTCAGTGCCCGCAACTGGGTCTCGAACTGGTCACGCACCGGCGCCTCGACTGCGGCGAGCCGCAGCTTGTCGAGCACGAGGGCGAGTCCACCCTTGACCTGCATCTCCTGCACCATGTCGTCCTCGGTGGAGTCGAGCGTGATGTCGGTGCACACCTCGTCCACGATCTCGTCCACGATCGAGGCGACTGCCTTGAGGCCCTGATCCTGGATGCGCTGCCGGATCGCACCGCCATGGGTTTCCTCGAGCTCGGCGGTGAGGGCCGGATCGACCCACTTCGGCTTGCCTACCTGCTCACGCAGGTTGTCGATCACGTCGCAGATGCGCTTGATCTCGCCGTGGGCGAGCTCGAACGCCTGCAGCATCACGTCCTCGGGGATCTGGTCTGCGCCGGCCTCGATCATCGTGAGCGCATTCCGTGTTCCGACAACGATCAGGTCGAGATCGGAGTCCTCGTCGGCCTCGATGAGGGTCGGGTTGAGAACCAGTTCACCGTCGATGCGTGCCACGCGAACCGCCCCGACCGGGCCGAGGAACGGCAGCGGTGAGATGGCGAGCGCGGCAGACGCGCCGTTGATGCAGAGCACGTCGTGCGCATGAACCATGTCCGCGGAGAGGACGGTGCAGATCACCTGTACCTCGTTGCGGAAGCCCTTGGGCCAGAGCGGCCGGATCGGGCGGTCGATCATTCGCGCCGTGAGGGTCGCCCGCTCGGACGCCTTCCCCTCGCGCTTGAAGAAGCCGCCCGGAATCTTGCCGGCGGCGTACATCCGCTCCTCGACGTCGATCGTCAGCGGGAAGAAGTCCGCGTCTGCGCGAGCTTCCTGCCGGCCAACGGCCGTCGCGAGGATCATCGTGTCGCCGGAGCGGACGACGACAGCGCCGTCGGCCTGCTTGGCGAGCTTGCCGGTCTCGAAGGTGATCTCGCGACCACCGATCTCGATCGACACCGTGGCTTGACGCCCGGTTGCGATGCTCATATGTGTGTTCCTTCCGTCTTTCTATTTCAGAAGGTGGAAGTTTGAGCCAACCGTGCTGCGCCGCACGGCTCGATCAAACACCCACCTTCTGCCAGTGGGACGTGCGCCCAGGTCGTTGACCTAGCGGCGCAGGCCCAGTTCTTTGATGAGTGCGCGATAGCCCTCGATGTCGTGCTTCTGCATGTAGGCGAGGAACCGGCGGCGGCGCCCGACGAGCTTCAGCAGACCACGCCGCGAGTGGTGATCCTTCGAGTGAGCTCGAAGGTGCTCGGTGAGGTCGTTGATGCGCTTCGTCAGCATTGCGACCTGCACCTCGGGCGAACCCGTGTCGGTCGATGCGCGGCCGTGTTTGTCGATCAGTTCCTGCTTGACTTCCTTGGTGAGGGGCATACGTCCTCCTTGCGTTGAGGTTCCACACTCCAAGCGCGGCGTGAAGGAAGGCACGGCCAGCCGAGAGAGGGTCCGCCGGAATCGTAGCACCCATCGGGATTTCACCGTACTCTGGCTGCTGCGGAGCGGTCAAAACCTATCCTCTACGCCCTCCGACCGCGCCGAAAGGGCCGCCCCGACTGATGGCACCGAGGCCGCTCGTGCTTGTGCGAGTAAACCCCTACAGACGGCCGCGGATCGACCTGCTGGCACGACTGCGCCTCTCTGTCAGACAGGCCGCGGCACGCCGCCCATCGCCGTCAGACGGGACGTGTCGGCCGCACGGCCGACCTCGTTGCGTCCACGTCTCGACCGATCTGGGCGACGAGGTCGGCCTCGGAGGCAAACACCTCCTCGTCTCGGAGCCTCTGCCACACCTCGACGACGAGTCGCTTGCCGTACAGGTCACCGTCGAAGTCGAGCAGGTAGGGCTCGATCCGCCGTTCCGTTCCCCCGTAGTGCGGGTTCGTCCCGATCGAGACTGCGGCCCGGTGGCCGAGCGCCGCACCGGCGTAAATGCCGTTGCGCGGACAGACGAGCTGGGGCTCGGGCGCGAGGTTCGCCGTCGGGTATCCAAGCGTTCCTCCACGCTGGTCGCCGGCGACGACGACGCCGTCGAGCTCGTAGGGCCGGCCGAGCATGGTGGCTGCTGCAACCATATCGCCCTCGTGCAGGGCATTCCTGATCCCCGATGACGAGACGCCCGGCACCGTCTCGACCTCGAGCACGTCGAAGCCAAGCCGCTCGAGCAACGCAAGATCGCCCCGCCGCCGCGCGCCAAAACGGAAATCCGCTCCGGCTGCGACCGCCTCGGCTCCGATCCCACGCAGATACCGCTCCGCAAACACCTCGGCCTCGAGCGCCATCAGCTCCGGCGTGAACGATGCGACGAGCGTTGCCTCGACACCGGCTTCTCCGAGGAGCTCGAGCCTCCGCTCGAGCGTGGCGATCAGCTCGACGTGGTTCCCGAGCGCGATCCGCGGGTGCGGGTCGAACGTGATCACCGTCGGCGCGAGGCCGGTGTCGATCGCCGCCTGGACGACGCTCCGGTGGCCCCTGTGCACTCCGTCGAAGGTGCCGATCGCGACCGCACGCGGCTGTCTCTCGAGTTGTCCCGGCGCGTGCGCGATCCGCATCAGCTGCCTGCCGCCGATCCCTCGACCATTTCGCCTGACTGCTGCAAGGCGACCCGATGGCGCTCGTCCTCGGCCTGACTCCGACCGTGCTCGGCACGGCTGCGGTCAGCCTCAGCGCGGCTCTGCCGATCGGCCTCGGCCTCGGCCACCGTCATCCCGATGCGGCCGAGGGCGTCGCCGATTGCCAGCACCCGGTCGGCGTCGGCCTCTGCGACCGCGAACGGCCCGACCTCCGTTCGCCGCAGGGCTGCGCAGTGACCGCCGAGCACGTCGGCGATGGAACGGACGTACGTCCCGGAGCTGACCAGCACGTCGAGTGTTGCGATGCCGTCGCTATACGCGATGACGTCGAGCGTGTCTACGCGCGAGCGGCGCAGGGGCATCTCCACGGCGATACCCCGGCGGTGCAGGCGGTAGGCGCGCTCGCCACCGATCTTGACGGCTGACGCCGTCGGGATCGGAAGCTCGACGTCACCACGGAGGCCCGCGAGCGATGCCTCGAGCTCGGCAGGACTCGGAGGGTCGTGCTCCTCGAGCAGGTCGCCCTCGGGGTCGCCGGTAGTGGTCCGGCGTGACAGGTCTACATCGGTGAGATACCGCTTGGGCAATCCGACAAAGCACGACGCAAGTGTAGTTGCCCCACCGGACAACAGAAGCAAGAGCCCGGTTGCGAAAGGGTCGAGTGTGCCCGCATGGCCGGTCTTTGCCCGGGTACGCGCACGCACGCCCGCGAGGACGGCAAACGACGATGGCCCCGCGGGCTTGTCCACGAGGATCACCCCTGTCGGATCGAGTCCCCTCGGAATCGCCATCACGCTCTACGCGCCCTCAGGCCGTCATCGCCGATTGCACCGCGAACTCGTCCACGATGAAGGTGATGAGCTCCTCGAGCGAGCGATCGCTGGAGAATCCGGCAGCCTGACGGTGTCCGCCACCACTCGACTTCCGCGCAATAGCAGAGACATCCACCCGATCGGTAGACGACCGCAACGAGACCTTCCGTGCAGGGCCGCCGTCGCGCAGTGGCTCCCGGATCAACGCTGCTAGCTCGGCCCCCTCGACCGCGCGCAGAACGTCGATGATTCCCTCCGAATAGGGCTCTACCGCTCCAACGTCCCCGAAATCTTCGCGGAGCAGGAACGAGATCACAACGTGCCCGTCTGCGTGGAGAGACGCCCGGTCGAGGGCCCGGGCGAGGAGCTTCAGCTTGGCGAAGTGCATCGACTCGTAGACATTCCGGAAGACGCTCTCGGTGTCTGCGCCTGCCTCGACGAGGTCTGCAGCCAGGCGAAGCGCCTTCGGCGTGGTATTCGCGTACTGAAAGCGCCCCGTATCGGTGACAAGCCCCGTATAGAGCGCTCTGGCAATAGCCGGTGTGGGCACGATCCCCGCCCCGGCGATGACATCGGCAAGCAGTTCCGCCGTGGACGACGCCTCGCCGACGACGAGGTTCACGGAGCCGAAGAGGGTGTTGTCGTGATGGTGGTCGATGTTGACGACGACCGGGGCCTCGAGCAGGCGGACATCGGTCAATCGCATCTCCTGCGCACAGTCCACAGCCACGAGCACCCGGCCGAGCCGGTCAGACGGCAACTCGCGGAGAAGACCGGCACCGTCGAGGTCGAGGAACGCGTACTCACCCGGAACCGGCCCGTCTCCGGCCAGCACCATGACGCTGTCCTTCCCGAGTTCGACCAGAGACAGGTGCATCGCCAGAAGCGACCCGAGAGCGTCCCCATCCGGATTTTCGTGGGAGGTGACGAGAAAACGGTCGTTCGCACGCAGCACGTCCAGGACGGCTGTGATCTCAGGCGCCGTCATCGTCACCGCCGCCGTCGGCAGCACCCTCATCGTCACTCGCCTCTGCAGGCCCCGGGTCGAGATCGTCGATCAGCTTCGACATGCGTACGCCATCCTCGACCGAAGGATCGTATTGAAAGATGATCTGCGGGGTGCGCCGCAGGCGGAGGTCGTGGTTCACCCGTGCCTGGAGCACGCCGGCAGCCCCTTCGAGCGCAGTCAGCGTCGCCTGCCGCCGCTTCTCTCCACCGTAGACGCTGAGCCACACGGTGGCCTGCGCTAGGTCGGAGGTCGTGACGACTCCCGTGACGGTGACGAAGCCGATTCGTGGATCCTTCAGGGTCGGGATCGTCTCCGAGACGACCGCCTTGATCGCCTCGTCCACCCGGCGCATCCGCGGTGAGCGTGACGGGTTTCTAGTCATCGAGCGTCACGAGGTCGCGCTCGTGGGCGATCAGGTCGAAATCCTGTCCGGCAAGCCACCGCTCCGCTTCGTCGAGGAGACGATGGGCCTCACCGGCCTCACGGGTGACACACGCCAGGGTCAGGCGTGTCCGCTGCCACACCTCATGGTGGTCTACCTCTGCGATAGAGCAGGCTACGCGTCTCGTCAACTGGGCCTTCACCGATCGGAGATGCATGCGCTTCTCCTTCAGCGAGTGGCTCTCCGGGAAGAGCAGCTCGAAGGAGTAGATGCCGATGAAACCCGTTGCCACGTCCCCATTGAAGCGTTCGCGGCGGTCATTCGTACTCTCCGGCGCCGGAGAGTACGCCCTCTGGCCTCTGCGCGGAGAAGCGGGATGCCGACGCCACCCACGACGAGACTCCGCCACCACCGGGCAACCGACGGCCGCGACGGCCTGCCGGGTCACTCTGCTTCGGCGTCAGCCGGTGCTTCGTCTAATTCGCCTAATCCGTCTAATCCGTCTAATCCGTCTAACTCGTCTGGCTCGTCTGAAGCGGCCGGAGCCCGGACGGTCTCGGCGAGATCGGTACGCTCGATCTGTCTCGTCTCGTAGGCCTCGAGGATATCGCCCTCCTTGAGGTCGTTGTACCCGTCGAGCAGGATCCCGCACTCGAACCCCTCGCTGACCTCGCGCGCATCGTCCTTGAACCGCCTCAACTGCGAGATCGACGTGTCATAGATCTCGGTTCCGTCGCGCACCACCCGCACCTGGGCATTGCGACGAATCGTGCCGTTCGTGACCATGCAGCCAGCAATCGTGCCGAGCCGCGAGACCTTGAACAGCGCGCGCACCTCCGCCTCGCCCATCGTCTCCTCGGTCTCGACCGGGGAGAGCATGCCCACGAGAGCCTTCTGGATGTCGTCGGTCAACTGGTAGATGACGCGGTAGGTTCGGATATCGACGCCTTCGCGGTCGGCGAGCGCTCTCGACTCCGCGCTCGGCCGCACGTTGAAGCCGATCACAAGGGCATTCGAGGCAGACGCGAGGTTGATGTCGTTCTCGGTGATTCCCCCGACGCCCGTGTGGATCACGTTGACCCGCACCTCGGAGTGCTGGATCTTCCCGAGCTCGCCGAGCAGAGCCTCGACCGAGCCCTGGACATCGCCCTTGAGCACGATGTTCAGGTCCTGGACGACACCCTCCTGCATCTGGGTGAACAGGCTCTCGAGGGAAACGCCGCGCTTGGAACGCTGCGCGAGCTGCTCCCGCCGAAGGCGGCCTGCTCGCTTCTGAGCCATGTCCTTGGCGAGGCGCTCGTGCTCGACGACGCGACCAAGCTCACCAGCCGGCGGAGGCCGGTCGAAACCAAGGATCTCCACTGGCTCGCCGGGACGTGCCTCCTTGACCTTGTCGCCCTTGTAGTCGTGGAGCGCCCGTACCTTGCCCGAGGCGTCACCCGCGACGATCGCATCTCCGACACGCAGGGTTCCGCGATGGACGAGCATGGTCGCAACCGGGCCGCGGCCCACGTCGAGGCGCGACTCGATGATTGGCCCCGACGCCTCCACCGAAGCATTGGCGCGCAGGTCGAGCTCTGCGTCGGCGACGAGCAACAGCTTCTCGAGCAACTCGTCGAGATTGAGCCTCTGCTTCGCAGATACCTCTGCGAACTGGGTCGTTCCTCCCCACTCCTCGGGCTGCAACCCCTCGGTTGCAAGCTCCGAACGGACGCGGTCGAGATTGGCATTCGGGACGTCGATCTTGTTGACCGCAACGACGATCGGCACTCCTGCTGCGCGCGCGTGCGAGATGGACTCGCGCGTCTGCGGCATCACGCCGTCGTCGGCAGCGACAACGAGAATCGCGATATCGGTGACCTTGGCACCGCGCGCACGCATCGCCGTGAAGGCCTCGTGGCCGGGCGTGTCGAGAAAGGTGATCCGGCGTCCGCCGATGACGACCTGGTACGCACCGATGTGCTGCGTGATTCCGCCGGCCTCGGTATCGACGACAGATGTCTGGCGGATAGCGTCGAGAAGCGTGGTCTTGCCGTGATCGACGTGCCCCATGATCGTGACGACGGGCGGCCGTGGAGTCAGGTCGTCGTCGGCATCCTCGAACATCTCGGGCTCCGAGTCGTCATCGGCCGCATGCTTGATCACGACCTCCCGCTCGACCTCGGTGGCGATCAGCATCACGGAGTCGTCGCTCAGTGACTGCGTGATCGTGACCATTTCGCCGAGCCCCATCATGATCTTGATGATCTGGACAACCGTGATACCCAGGGCGGCGGAGAGATCCTTGACACTCACACCCGAGGGGACGGTCACCGGTCCCGTGGCTGCTACGACCGGCTGCTGACGCGACTGCGTCTCCGCCGACGCGCCTCGATCGCGTGCCTGGCGCCCGTCGCGCCCGCGCGTGTTCCCGCCGTCGATCACGACCCTGCGCTTACGCCCGGACTGGCCCACACGGGGGCGGAGCGGGCGGCTTGACTTGTTGGGTTCGTCTGCCATCAGCTGTCAGTGTAGTGGCTCGCGAGGCCCGACTCCACGACCACCGTGGAACGTAACACCCGGTTGAAGCCGCGAGACGCTACCGCTCTCTCGAAGCAGACGAGCCGCCGACACGTGTACGCACCTCTGCCCGGGAGCGTTCGGCCGGCCGTCAACAGGCCCTCGACGGAGCCGAAGCGCAGTAGCTCGGCCTGCGGAGCCCTGCGCCCACAACCCACGCACGTTCTCTCCGGCGCAGCGGTCATGCCTCAGCAGACTCGTCCTCCTGCGCGATCTCGATGATTGCCTCTGCGATCTCCTCTGCGGCGACCTCGACGGCCACCTCGTCGATCGCGTCTTCTAGAGCGGCACCCTCGGCAACGGTTATCTCCCCGGCCATCACCGCGTCCTCGACGGCCGCGTCGAGCATGACCTCTGCCATGGCGACCTCTGCAACGATCTCCTCGATCGCCTCGATCACCTCACCCTCCATGCTCTCGTCGATCTCGCCGGCTCCGTCATCCTCCGGAAGTGCCGCAGGAGGTGCCGTTCCGTGCAGTGCCTGATGTGCCGACACGCCACAGTAGTGAGAGCCTGGCAGGGCGGCATTCGGGCACCGTTTCCCGTTCGACAGCATCGCCGCACAACGACCGGAGAACTCCTGCGTGTCATCCTCGCCCGCATACGCAGCCTCGGCCTCGGCCTTGGCAAACTCGCTGTCGGACTGGATGTCGACCTTCCAGCCGGTGAGGCGCGCTGCGAGCCGGGCGTTCAGGCCGTCCTTGCCGATCGCGAGGGCAAGCTGATCGTCGGGCACGATCACGGTCGCCTCGCGGGTGTCGTCGTCGATGTAGACCTCCCGCACACGTGCGGGTGACAGTGCCTTGGCCACGAACCGTGCGGGCTCCGAGTTCCACGGGATGATGTCAATCTTCTCGCCGCGCAACTCGGAGACGACCATCCGGACGCGCGAACCGCGCGGGCCAACGCACGCACCGACGGGATCGACGCCCTGCGTGTGCGACTCGACGGCGATCTTCGACCGGTAACCCGGCTCGCGCGCGACGCCTCGAATCTCCACCAGGCCATCCGCGATCTCGGGCACCTCGAGCTCGAAGAGGGTCTTGATCAGCTCCGGGTCACGCCGCGAGAGAATCACCTGTGGCCCCTTCGTGCCCGACCGAACCTCGGTGATCACCGCCTTGATCCGGGATCCCTGCTCGTACCGCTCACCATCCACCTGCTCCGAGCGCGGCAGCAGGGCCTCGACCCGACCGAGATCGACGAGCACGTTGTTGCGGTCGCCGGCCTGTTGCACGATGCCGGTGACGACCTCCCCCTGCCGGTCGATGTACTCGTCGTACATCATCGCCCTCTCGGCCTCGCGAATGCGCTGCTGGATGACCTGCTTTGCGGTCATGGCAGCGATGCGCCCGAAGCCGTCGGGTGTTGCATCGGCACGAACCATCAGCTCCTCGGGCACCTGCGTCCAGTCGAGCTCCAGGTCGGTGTCGGTGACGAGGGTGTGCTGCCGCTCGCCCGTTTCCTCCTCGATCCGCTCGAGCTCGTCGATCGCGGCCTCGCGCGCCTCGCTGACGAGTCGCTCCTCGAGGTCGGCGGGAATCTCGATCGAGAAGACCTTGAAGTCGCCCTCGTCGTCGAGGATGACCTCGGCGTGGCGAGAGGCACCCGGCGTCTTCTTGTACGCGGCGAGGAGTGCGTCCTCGAGCGCCGCCACGAGCGTGCCGGCCTCGATGCCCTTCTCGCGCTCGATCGTGTGAATGCCTTCCATGATTTCCTGGGTCATGACGTCACCTATCCCTCGTCGATCAGGTTGCCCCGCACGATTGCCTCGTACGGGATGTCGAGTTCCGTCTCGCCTACTGCGATCCGGAGGCTCTGTTGCGCAGCGGCCACGACATGGCCACGAAAACGTTGTGTGCCGGAGATCTCGCCGACGGTACGGATCTGCACGTCACGGCCTATTGCAGCCCGAAAGTGCTCGGCGGTGCGGAGGGGACGGTCGAGCCCGGGGGACGAGACATCGACCGTGTACGCCTCCCGGTAGTCGGCAAGAATCTCGGTGACGCGCGAGCAGAGCGCGTGATCGACACCCTCGGCGTGATCGACATAGACGCAGAATCGGCTTGGCGAGAGCAACTCGACTGCCAGCACCTCGACCCCTGGAACGGCGCGCTCGACCGCCGGGACGATATCCCGGGAGAGCTTCCGTTCCGTTGCGAGCATGTCAGCCACTGCTGTTCTCCTCGTCGCCAAACCGTGTTCCACCAAGAGCGGTGTTCCCTCAACAACCCTGTTCCCTCAACAAAAATGGGCGCTCTTGCGCCCATTTCGTCAAACCAAGAAATGCGGTAGGAAGAGAATAGCACCACACGAGTCAGGGAGCACAGCCTACGCCTCAGACAGCACGAGGAGCGGCCCCTGTCTCATCCCCGCGTGCCCTCCGGGTCAGGGGCCGAGCGCGCCGCAGTCCCGGCACTTCCCGTCTCGACATCGAGGACGATCGTCACCGGGCCGTCGTTGACGAGCGAGACCTCCATCCGAGCCCCGAACGCACCCGTCGAGACAGGCACTCCGAGACCGCGAAGCTCCTCGCAGAACCGTGCGTAGAGCGGCTCGGCTACCTCGGGCCTCGCCGCCTTCGAGAAGTCGGGTCGCGTGCCCTTCTGGCGCCCGCTGTCGGAGGCGAGTGTGAACTGGCTCACGACAAGAACTTCCCCGGCCACGTCCACGACAGACCGGTCGAACCTGCCGTCGTCGTTCTCGAAGATCCGCAGGCGCGCAACCCTGGCCGCCAGCCTGGCAGCCTCGGTCGGGCCGTCATCCGTCACGATGCCCAGAAGAACGAGCAGGCCTGCCCCACACGCACCGACCGTTACCCCGTCAACGGTGACCTCTGCCCGACTGACTCGCTGGATCACGGCGCGCATGGGCGCAGTCTCACCCATTCCCGTCCGACGCGCAGCGCACTCCGCTCCCGGTTAGATGGCCTTCGTCGAACTCGAGGACAGGAACACGATCGCCGCGTTCCTTCGACGCAACGCGCATGCGCACGTCTACGAGCTCGGAGACCTCGACGACTTCGACTGGCCTCACACCCGGTGGTTCGGCTGGACGCGCGACGGACGACTGGAGCAGATCGCGCTGCTCTACACCGCTCCGGCGGTTCCGGTAGTGATTGCGATCGCCGAGAAACCTCTCGGTGCAATGGCCGACCTGCTCCGGGCCGCTCGCGACCTGCTCCCACCCGTGCTCCACGCGCACGTGACGGCGCCGCTACTCGACACGCTCGCGGAGCGGTGGAGGATAGAAGCGGCCAGGCCTCACCTGAAACTGGCGCTCATGCGCAGCGACCTCCTCGCCGGGTATGCCGTTCCGGTCGAGATCCTCGGGCCGGCCGACCTGGACGAGATCGAGACGTTCTACGCTGCCGCGTACCCGGGCACCTGGTTCGTGCCACGGATGCTCGAAACGGGGCGGTATGTGGGGATCCGGCAAAACGGGCAACTCGTCTGCGTGGTGGGCGTACACGTCTATTCCCCCACATGGCGTGTGGCGGCACTCGGGAACATCGCGACCCTGCCGGAACTCCGCGGACAGGGTCTCGCGAGAGGCACCTGCGCGGCCCTCTGCCTGCTCCTGCTCGCCGACGGGGCCGAAACGATAGCTCTCAACGTCCAGGCCGACAACGCCGCCGCGCTCCAGGCCTATGCGCGGCTCGGATTCGAGGCCGCTGCGGTGTACACGGAGGCGACGCTCGTCGCGCGATAGCGGCCCCCGGTCACCGGCGCCCGAAGTGATGTGCGCGCGGGAGCGCTGCGCCAACGTCGAGATCTGCGACACGGCGGGCAAGCGCCCCGAGGGCCTCGGCCGAGGTGACGAGGATGTTGCGGTTCTCGCCCACCCGCTCGTAGCGGCCGCGTGCAAGGAGCAGTGGCTCGTTACGGATGATCGCCCGGTACTGCTCGTAGACGAGCTTCGGGATGATCAGATTCACCTGGCCGTGCTCGTCCTCGAGCAGCATGAAGACGATTCCTTTCGCCGTGGAAGGTCTCTGCCTAGCGATTGCAAGGCCCGCATAGGCCACTGCGGATCCGTGCGGCAAACGGTGCAGCTCGCAGCTCGAGACCGTGCCGCCAGGCAGGTGGGGCCGCAGAAGCACGAGCGGATGGGTTCCGACCGATAGTCCCGTGAGGCGGTAGTCGGCCGCCATCTGCTCCCACCGCGTCAGGTCGCGAAGCGCAGGGGTCGCAGCCGTCGGGCCGAGCGAGAGCGTGAGCTGCTTTGCAGCGCCGTTCGTTCCCGGAACAGATGCCGGACGCGTTGCCAGCCCGAGCTCCCAGAGGATGTCCCGGCGCTTCGCCCTCGAAGGCTCGGAGCCGAAGCCGTCGCACGCGCCACACTCGACGAGCGCCACGAGACCGCTCTTCGAGAGCGACACACGCCGTGCGAGGTCGCCGACATCCCGGTAGGGGCCATTCAGATCGCGCTCCACGACCACGGCCGCGGCATCGTTCTCCCCGACCGACTCGACGTACGAGAGGCCGATGCGCACGGCCCGAGGGGCCTGTGTCGCATCGCCACTCTGCTCGGTGCCCGGGGTAAGGGAGCACCGGGCATCGCTCTGGTTCACATCGGGGGAAAGCACCTCTATCCCTCGCCGCTGGGCGTCGCGGACGAGGCTTGCCGGCGGATAGAAGCCCATCGGCCGGGCGTTCAGCAGCGAGCAGAGAAACTCGGCCGGATAGTGATGGCGTAGCCACTGCGACTGGTAGGCGAGCAGCCCGAATGCCGCGGCGTGTGACTTCGGGAAGCCGAAGCCCGAGAAGCCGACGAGCTTGTCGTAGACGCGGTCTGCGGCCTCCTCGGCGACACCGTTACGGACAGCACCCTCGACGAACCGCACCCGGTGAGATTCGAGCGCGGCCCGGCCGCGCTTGCGGCTCATCGCGCGACGCAGACCCTCCGCTTCTCCCACCGTGAAGCCTGCGAGCGCCATTGCCACGTCGAGCACCTGATCCTGGAAGACGATGACGCCGAGCGTCGAACGGAGCGGCTCCCGCAACGCCTCGTGGTCTACCGGGTAGACGAACGCCGGATTCTCGCGCAGCCGTCGCCGGTTCTCGATATAGGGATGGACTGCCTTGCCCTGGATCGGGCCCGGCCGCACGAGCGCGACCTGCACGGTGAGATCGTCGATCGTCTCCGGCTTCGTGCGCAGCAGGCTCTGCATCTGGGCCCGACTCTCGATCTGAAAGGTTCCGACCGTGTCCGCCCGCTGGATTTCGGCAAACACTTCGCGGTCGTCGAGCGGGATGCGTGAGAGGTCGATCGGTGAGCCGTAGGCCTCGGCGATGCTCTCGACGCACTCCTCGACGGCGGAGAGCATCCCCAGCCCGAGCAGGTCGATCTTGAGGAACCCTGCATCGGCGCAGGAGTCCTTGTCCCACTGGCAGAGCTGTCGCCCCGCCATCGCGGCGGGCTGTATCGGGACGAGGTCGATCAGGGGCCGCGTCGAGATCACCATGCCGCCCGGATGCTGGGAGATGTGCCGTGGCAGGCCGGCGATCTCGGTCGTGAGGAACCCGAACGCCCGCCACCGTTTCGAGACCAGCTTTTGCTCTGCATCCGGCAGGCCCGCAACCTCTTCGGCGATACCGGTGGCGTCCCGGCCGTCGGTCAGCCGGGCGAGTCGTTCGAGCTCCGCCTGTGGCAGCCCGAGCGCCTTCCCGACATCGCGAATAGCGCCACGCGAACGGTAGGTGGAGAAGCTGGCGACGAGCGCAGCGTGATCGTTGCCATACCGCTCCGTGACTGCGACGATCAGCTTCTCGCGGATATCACGCGGGAAGTCGAGATCGATGTCCGGGACGGAGGCCAGCTCCCGGTTGAGGAAGCGGCCGAGCGAGAGATCGTTCGCGACAGGGTCAACGTGCGAGAGGCCGGTGAGGTAACAGACGATCGAACCGACGGAACTGCCGCGCCCACGCCCGGGTGGCAGGAACCGGCGAGGGGAGTTGCGCCCCCGTATCCGGAAGGCACAGTCTCTGGCGATCTCGAGCACCTCCCAGTGGAGCAGGAAGAACCCGGCGAGCCCGAGCTCGTCGATGAGTGAGATCTCCTTCTCCAGGCGGATGCGCGCTCGTCGGAGCAGCTTCTGGTCGCTCGGCGGGTAGCGGTCTGCGAACGCGTCGTTGCAGATTGCAGCAAGCTGGCGGATCGCCGGTTCGCTACCGCCGGAGAAGTCCGGATAGCGGTAGCCGAGCTCCAGGGTGATGTCGAACTGCAGGCGCTCTGCGATCTCGACGGTGCGGGCAGCGGCAGCGGGGTCGATATCCGCGAAGCGCCCGGCAGCTTCGTTTGGGGCACGCAGGACGCTCTCACGATTACCGCGTCGTTCCCGCTCACAGCCGTCGAGTGACGTGCGGCCGCGGATGGCGACGAGCGTGTCCTGAAGGAGCGTGCGCCGTGGAGCGTGCGAGTGCACGTTGCCGGTGGCGACGGTGTCGGCACCGAGATGCTCGGCGAGGTCGCGGAGGGCGGCGTTGCGGCGGACGTCACCACGCTCGTAGGGACGCTGCAGCTCGACGAGGAAGTTCCTGCGGCCAAACGCACGCATGAGACGGGCGGTGGCGTCCGGGTCACGAACGCCGAGGCCGTTACGGGCACAGCCGGAGAGGCAGACGAGGCCGTCAGCGTGCTCCTCGATGAATGCCTGGCCCACGGAAGGTGCGAGCAGTTCGTGCTGCTCACGGCCGACGCTACGGGTATCCGCGTGCGCCTCGGTGAGAATACGGCAGAGATTTGCGTAGCCACGGCTCGACTCGACGAGCAACGTCACATGCGAGTCGATTCCCGCTCCGGCCCCGGCAAAGCCGGCACCTCCGCACCCGGCCGTGTCCGGCGAGGAGGCGCTACCGACCGTCACCTCCGCGCCGGTTATCGGTCGCACGCCAAGAGATTTCGCCGCGTGGGCGAACTCGAGCGAGCCGTAGACGCCGTCGTGATCGGTGAGCGCGAGTGCCGGATAGCCGAGTTCGGCGGCACGCGCTGCAAGCTCCTCCGGCAGCGACGCACCGTCGAGGAACGAGTACGACGAGTGGCAGTGCAACTCGACGTACGTCATAGACTTTCCCCGTGCTCGAATCGATCGTCATCATCGACAGGCCCGGGCAAAAGGCGAGCGTCCGGGCTGCGCTCGAGCACATGGTTCTCTTCGAATGGCTCTACGCCGCCGGCAAACAGGGTCCCAACCCGCACGTGCACCGGCTGCATACCGACTGCTTCTACGTCATCCGCGGTGCGCTCACGCTCTCTCTTGCCGACGGCGACCGGACAGTCGGCCCCGGAACGACGGTGTTCATCCCGCCAAACGTCGTCCACACATTTCGCAATGACGGCCCCGACGAGGTTCTTTTCCTCAACATCCATGCCCCTGGAGTGAGCTTCGACCGCTATCTCAGGGAGAGCCAGGGCCTGGGTGAAACCGACCAGATCGTGCTCGCTGAACGGTACGACCAGTACCCGGCACCAGAGAGTGGAAGCCTCGATCCGGCAGCGGTGATCGTGCGTACCGCCCGGACGGACGCGGTTTGTGTGGAGGGCCTCGAGGTCGGCTTCCTCCTGGATGCCGACGAGACGCTCGGCGCAATCGGGCTGATCGAGCTCACGATGCCGCCGTCCTCTCCTGGCCTCCCGGCACGCGTCCATGCCGACACCTGCCATGTCCTGTACGTGCTCGAGGGTCAGGTCGCCGTCCGCAGCGGCGACGGACACCACGTGCTCGAGGCCGGTGACGGTGCCGTCGTTCCTCCCGGCATCGTGTACGGGCTCTCCAACGCGACCGACACGCAGGCACGGTTGCTCGACGTGCATGCACCCGGTGGCTTCGAGCGCTTCTTCCGCGAATGCGCCGCCGCCGCCAACGGCCTGCACGATCCGGCGACGATGGCAGAGATCGCCTCTCGCTATGACATGAAGCTCATGTAGGTGCGGCGGGGCAGGCCTGCCAAGCTGGCCACCCTCGCTCATCTCGACGTGAAGCCACCCCGGATGCTCGCCACGTCGGGGGCGAAGCGCGCGACCGGGACGCTGGCCTTCTGCTTCTGTCAGGACACCGGTGTGCTTGCCGGCGTATTGACGGGCGTGCTTGCCGGCGTGCTTGCCGGCGTGCTTGCCGGCGCGTACTCCCGTGTCACGCTGCCGGACGGTCTGCTCGAGCCGGAAGGTGAAGGGCTTCATCCTCTCTGCGTGAACCAGCAGCCACGCTCACGGTCGCGATAGACACACACGTTCTGCCCCGATTCGAGCACGACCTCGTAGTAGCGACGGTCGATCGGCTCCTCCGTCCACCAGCGGTCAACGACGCGCCATTCCTCGCGCACGCAGACGACGTGCTGGCGGTTGACGACGCAGGGAGTGCCGTCGACACTGTTCTCCACAAGCGCCGGCCGGGGAACGTTGAGACGTCCGGCAGTCGCACGCGACAGCGTATGTGCGCGACTGGCCCATGATCCGCCGACGGCACTCACGGGCCTCCTCCAGCTTCGGTGGGGGACGTGGCGGCTAACACCGCTCGGCCCGGCGGGTGCAACCCTGGCGGCCGGCTGAAGACGGCCGCCGGGAAGCCAGCCAGCCCGGCCACCAGGCAACAGGCACGAGCACACGGACACACGTCACACGTCGAGGGGCACAACGAGAGCACGTGCCTCCGGAATACGCGACCACGGCGCCACCTCCACCACCGCGCATACCGATCCCGTGCCCGTGCTGGCCCGCACCTGCCTCAAGCCCTCGCGTAGCCGCGCATCCATCTCCTCTCCCTCCGGAGGAACGAGCGCGAGTTGATGTCCGACGTGGTCGGCGAACTCCACCACCTCCAGCCGTAACTCCGTCACCGGGGCCGTGACCTCGAGCAGCTTGGGCCCGAGCGCTGCCCGCAACCGGCCGCGATCTGCGGTGGCCTCACGCAGCGTCGTTGCCCGCCGCCATGAGCCTCCACCCACGAGCCGGGCCGACACTGCCACCTTGCGCAATGGTCGTCCCGCCCGCTCTGGCCTTGCAAGCAGCCGGTCGAGCAACGCCCCGAACGCCCTCCGTAACGTCAACTCGTTCGCAACCGCCTCGGGGAAGGAGAGGGCCTCCACCAGCTCTGCCGCAGGTGATCGCCCACGCACGCGGGATTGATGAGCACTGTGACGCTCCCCGCCTGCGAGGCTCCACGCCCGCTTCCCCTCTGGCCCCAACCGCTCCTCGACAGCGCCGCCGGGAAGCGACGTCAACTCGCCGAGCCGACGCACCCCGAGCCCTTCGAGCTCGGCGTACCGGTTCGACGCGAGCGGCAAGAGCGAGAGAGGGAGTGGCTCCAGAAAGCCCTGCTCCTCCTTCCCCTCGACGATCACTGCCTGCCCGGGCCGTGCCACACTTGCCGCCGCGAGGGCGACGAAGCGGCGCTCACCCACGCCTGCACGGGGGTCCCAGGCAGATCCGACGGAGGCGAGCGCCTTGGCAAGCGCCGCCTCCACTCCACCGTAGAGCCGTTCGACACCGCCGGTCTCGAACGTGACCCTGCCCGGCTCGGCCGACTCCACCGAGAATCCCGCACCCTCGAGACGACGCAGCACTCCCTCCCACTCCTGCTCGACCGCAGCCGGGTCCTGTGCGACGAGCACGAGGGCGGGGCACGTCGCAAGAGCCTCGCCCATGCGCATACCGGCCTGCACGCCGGCGGCCTCGGCGGCCGACGTGACAGGCCCGATGCGCGCCTCCCTGCCCGGATCCGGTGCAAGTGCTGCCGGCACGAGCGCGAGACCCGGCCGGGCGCGCAAGGCGGCCCGCAGTGCAAATCCGGGGATGAGGAGACAGGCGACCATTGAATTCTCTATTCTATACGAACATATGTTCGACTGTCAAGATGACCGAAACGGACAGGGGAAGCCACCGGGGGTCCGCGGGATCGGCTTTCTCGGCTGCCGGACACGGGCCCAGGAGACGATGGGCGTCTCCCCTCAGACGGGCCCGGGCTCCTACCAGCTACGACAACGGTGTCTGGCCGCGAGAGATCGTACGCATCGGCGACATCCGCGCACGACCCCGCCTCTCGTCACGAGAGGCGATGTTTGCGGCCCGCTAGCCGAGGCCGCGTCGGCGTCGGAACGCCTCCACCGCGAGAGAGTGATCGACGATCGGGCCCGGGTACGACGGCGCCAGCAACCCCGGCTCGGCGATGGCCCGCGCGGGCACGTCCGCGAGTTCCGGCACATACCGTCTGACATAGCCCCCTTCGGGATCGAGCTTCCTGAGTTGCGCGGTCGGGTTGTAGATGCGGTTCGGGCGGGTGTCCACACCCGTGCCGGCGACCCACTGCCAGTTGCCGATGTTCTGTGCCACGTCACCGTCGAGAAGGAGGTCGAAGAAGTGTCGCGCGCCCTCCCTCCAGTCGATCCCGAGATCCTTGACGAGGAACGAGGCAGTCACCATGCGGGCCCGGTTGTGCATCCAGCCTTCCTGGCGCAACTGCCGCATCCCGGCATCGACGAGCGGGTATCCCGTCATCCCCTCCTTCCAGGCGGCGAGACCCTCGGGATCGTCGAGCCAGCGGTCCCCGCGCGGCCGCATGTCGTCAACCTGTGTGCCTGGCCGGGCAAAGAGGATCTGTGCGTAGAAGTCGCGCCAGCAGAGTTGCCGCACGAATGCGTCGCCCCCTTGCTCCTGTGCCCGCACTGCGAGGGAACGTGGCGAGACGCACCCGAAGTGCAGATAGGGCGAGAGCCGCGAGGTCGTGTCGGCAGCGAGCGCGTCGTGGCCGCCGGAGCCATAGCCGTCCAGGTGCGTGCGGAGCCATGATCCGGCTCGCTCGATACCCGTGCTCTCGCCTCCTCGCACCGGTGCTACGACCCGGGAGACAGGCACCGGGCCCGGCTCGACGCCGGGTGGCAGGCGGATCACGGCGGGCGTCGCAACGGGGAGCCCTGGCGGCACCTGTGACCAGGCGCGATGGTAGGGAGAGAACACCTGGTAGTAGTCGTTGCCCATCGGGGTGACCTCGCCTGCGGGAACGACGAAGTTGCCGTCGAGCAGCCGAAGGTCTACCTCGGCACCGAGCCGCCTCTCTCGCGCGATCGCGTACGGGCTGACATCCGTGTTCGCAAAGACGGTGACGGCCCCGACCTCGCGCATGGCACGCACGGTCTCGGTGACCACCTCGCCGCGGCGCACGTCGAGCGCACCGCCGAGGGAACGGAGAGAGAGATCGAGGTCGGCCAGCGCCTCGAGAAGAAAGGCCCTGCGGTTCTCTGCCGCGCCGTAGCGTGTGCGGCCGATCCCGTCGTCGAGCACAAACAGCGGCAGCACCGTCTCGGCCTCTTCGACGGCCGCCGCGAGCGCGGGGTTGTCGTGGACGCGAAGGTCGCGCGTGAACAGGACGACCGCGACCTGCACGGGCTCTCCCTACACCCGGATCTCGGCTGCGACCCCGTGCATCTCGACGAGGCGCGGAACGACGTCGAGCACGCTCTCACGCGCGCAATACGGAATGTCGGCCTCGAGTTCCGGCCCGTGGTTGATCAGGTTCCGGCCGCTGCGCGAGGCACGGAGCGCCTCCTCGGCGGTCGCATAGGACGCAGCTAGCCGGGCTGCAGACTCGGCTGCGTCACTGCGGTCGTCGCCGAGTTGTCCGACGATCCGGCCTGCCACGTAGCTGTCGTCGAGCGCAAACGAGCCCTTGACGCCCGCGCAGAAGATCGCCACGTCGTCATCGTGGGCACGCGCCGCCTCCGTGACTGCGTCCAGGTTGAGAAGCGAGGCAATGAGAACGCGCTCGCAGCGCTCGGCCGCGGTGACGATCGCCCGCGTGCCGTTCGTGGTGGACATGGCCAGAGTGGGCGTGCGGACGGTCAGGTACTCGCACGGCGAGTTCCCGAGGTCGAAGCCGTCGATCAGCACGCCGAGACGCTCGCCCCCGAGGGTCACGCCTCCGAGGGCAACGAGCGCGCGCGCATCCTCGACCTCCGCCGCACACAGCACGCGCTCGTACCCGCTTGCGAGTGCCTGGCAGATCGTGGAAGTAGCGCGGATGACGTCGATCACGACACCGGTCGGCGCCGCGGCGATCTCGTCCGGAGTGAAGGCAACATGAACGTGCACGCCGCTACGCTAGCCGTCCATGTCGGACACACCTCACTGCTACCGCCATGCGGGCCGCGAGACCCGCGTGTCGTGCTCGGAGTGCGGCCGTCCTATCTGTGAGGACTGCATGACGTTTGCCCCCGTCGGGATCCGCTGCCCTGACCACGCGAACGTCGGTGCGGTCAAGCCCACTCCCGCCCGCACCGTCCAGAGCGTTCGTCGGCGGACGCGTGCCGCCGCAGCCCCGGCGACGATGGTCCTGATCGCGATCAACGCGCTCGTCTACGTGATCACCGCGGCGCAGGGTGGCGGGCCAAATCTCCCGGGCGGTCAACTCTTCGCCGACTGGGCACTTCAGGGGGCGTCCGTTGCAAACGGTGACGGGTGGCGGCTCGTGACTGCGATGTTCCTGCACGGCAGCCTCCTGCATCTCGCGTTCAACATGTTCGCGTTGTACTGGCTCGGCAACGTCATCGAGCAGGCGCTCGGGACGCCACGCTTTGTTCTCCTCTACGTCGTCTCGGGACTTGCGGGCTCCGCAGGGGCTCTCTGGTTCAGCGCGGCATTTGCCGTCACGGTCGGTGCTTCCGGGGCAATCTTCGGGCTGATCGGTGCCCTCCTGATTCTCGAGTACCGCGCAACCGGGTCATTCATGGGGCAGGCGATGATCCTGATCCTCGTCAACTTCGCTTTCACCTTCGCCGTTCCCGGAATCTCCAAAGGCGGCCATATCGGCGGGCTGATCGGGGGCATCGCCGCAA
Source organism: Thermoleophilia bacterium (assembly GCA_009694305.1). Taxonomy (GTDB): domain Bacteria; phylum Actinomycetota; class Thermoleophilia; order Gaiellales; family Gaiellaceae; genus Gaiella. The sequence goes on along the minus strand of SHVL01000025.1, from coordinate 11,670 downwards.
CCTACGCCCTGGAGCAGTACCGCGAGGGCCCGCGACAGAAGGTCGGCGTGCTCCTCGCGGTCGGTGTCGGCGTTCTCAGCCTCGTGCTCGCCTACGTCCGCGTCCAGAGCTACGTGCTGTAACCCGACGGCCGTACGGGCTCAGCCGCCGATCACGAGTGCCGTCACGCCGGAATCGACGAGCGCAGCCTGCGCCGCGGCCAACCGCGCCAGTGGCACGCGATACGGCGAGCAGCTCACGTAGTCGAGCCCGATGCGGTGGCAGAAGGCGACCGACGCCGGCTCACCGCCATGCTCGCCGCAGATGCCCATCTTGAGTTCGGGCTTGACACTGCGAGCTCGCTCGATCCCGATCCGCATCAGCTCGCCGACACCTTCCTGGTCGAGCACCTCGAACGGGTTGCGCTCCAGGATCCCGTGCTCGAGGTAGTACGTGAGGAACTTGCCCTCTGCGTCGTCACGCGAGAATCCGAGCGCCGTCTGGGTGAGATCGTTCGTGCCGAACGAGCAGAAGTCCGCCACCTCGGCGATCTCGTCGGCCCGAATACACGCGCGCGGAAGCTCGATCATGGTGCCGCAAATGTACGCCACCGACGGCACCTCCGCTGCCACGCGCTCCGTCAACGCGCGAAGACGAGACAGTTCCTCTCGAAAGCCGACAAGCGGATGCATGATCTCCACGAGCGGCGCCTCACCGGTGCGGGCCTCGACCGCGGCAGCTGCACGCACGATCGCGCGCACCTGCATCTCGTAGATCTCCGGAAACTGGAGCCCGAGCCGACAGCCGCGCGTGCCGAGCATCGGGTTCGCCTCGTGCAGCGAGAAGATCCGCTGGCGCATCTCGTCCGAGGTCGCGTCCTCGAGGGCAGGCAGAAACTCGTGCAACGGTGGGTCGAGGAGGCGGATCGTCACTGGGAACCCCACCATCGCCTCGAAGATTCCCTCGAAGTCGGACTGCTGGACGGGGAGCAGTCTGTCGAGCGCAACGCGACGCGCGGTCTCGTCGCGCGACAGGATCATCTCCTGCACGACCGGCAGCCGGTCGGGCGCCATGAACATGTGCTCGGTACGGCAAAGACCGATGCCCTCGGCCCCGAACTCCCGCGCCCTCGCGGCATCCTCCGGCGTATCGGCGTTGGCACGAACACGCAGCCTGCGCACGTCGTCGGCCCAGTCGAGGATGATGTCGAAATTCTCGTCGATGGCCGGCGGCACGAGCCGTACGGGACCGACGATCACGCGCCCGGTACCGCCGTCGATCGTGATCACATCTCCGGCCTTCAGCGTGTGCTCCCCGATCGTCACGGTGCCTGCGCGCACGTCGATCGAGAGCCCTTCGCAGCCCGCCACACACGGCTTTCCCATGCCCCTCGCGACGACGGCGGCGTGCGAGGTCATACCCCCATGCGCGGTGAGCACTCCCCGCGCCCTGATGAGACCGTGTATGTCGTCCGGCGTCGTCTCCCAGCGAACGAGGATGACGTCGTCGCCCTCCTTGCCGCGCATCTCGGCCGTGTCGGCATCGAGCACGATCTCTCCCGACGCCGCACCCGGCGAAGCGTTCAGCCCCTGCGCCGCCACCTCGACCTCGACCGTCGGGTCGAGCATCGGGTGCAGCAGTTGGTCGAGTTGCTCGGGGTCGATCCGTGCCACCGCCTCCTCACGCGAGATCACCCCCTCGGAGACCATCTCGACCGCAACCCGTAGCGCCGCCGTGGCCGTACGCTTCCCGGTCCGGGTCTGGAGCAGGAACAGCCTGCCTTCCTCGACGGTGAACTCGATGTCCTGCATGTCGCGGTAATGCGCCTCGAGTCGGTCGAGCGTCGTGAGCAACTGCCCATAGGTCCCCGGCATCTGCTCGCGCATGGCGGAGATCGGCTCGGGTGTGCGGATGCCCGAAACCACGTCTTCGCCCTGGGCGTTGACCAGGAACTCGCCGTACAGCACCGCCTCACCCGTCGATGGGTCACGGGTGAAGCACACGCCTGTCCCGGAGCTTGCGCCCTTGTTGCCGAACACCATCTGCACGACGTTCACCGCCGTGCCTATGTCGTCGGGAAGCCGGTGGTGGCGCCTGTAGACCTGTGCCCGGGGGGCGTCCCAGGAGTCGAAGACGGCCCGGTAGGCCCGGCGAAGCTGCTCGCGTGGATCCTGCGGAAATCCGGAGCCGACCTCCTCCTCGTAGATCCGCTGGAAGGTGCCGATTACTTCGCGCAGGTCTTCGGCACCGAGGTCTACATCGTTTGCCACTCCGCGCGTCGCCTTCAGGTCGGCGAGGGCGCTCTCGAACCGATGTCCTCCGACGCCGTCCACGACCTCGCCGTACATCTGGATCAGTCGTCGGTAGGAGTCGTACGCGAAGCGGGGGTTCCCGGTCGTTGCCGCCTGGCCCTCGACGGCCACGTCGTTCAAGCCGAGGTTGAGGATCGTGTCCATCATCCCCGGCATCGACACCGAAGCGCCAGAGCGCACCGAGACGAGCAGCGGGTCGGACGGGTCGCCAAACCGCTTGCCGGACTGCCGTTCGAGTGCCGCGATGTGCTCTCCGACCTCCTCGTCGAGACCCTCCGGCACCTGCTTGCCGCTCACCATGTAGGCGCGGCACGCGTCGGTCGTGATCGTGAATCCCGCGGGAACCGGAACCCCGAGCGCCGTCATCTCGGCAAGGCCGATTCCCTTGCCTCCCAGAAGCTCGCGGCCCCCCGGAGCCTCCTCGGCGTAGTCGTAGACGTAGCGCAAGCCGCGATCCTTGCACAAGCCGGGCCGTGCGCGAAGCGAGACCGGTCAACCGGCGGTCGGAATCGCCTCCCTGGACGCGGCTGCAACAATGGAATCCATGGAGGGATATGTCGTTGCGATGGGCGGCGGGGGCTTCCTCGCCGGCGACACACGGTCGCCGCTCGACGATCTGCTCCTCTCCTTCTCGCCTCGACCGCAACCACGGATCGTCTTTCTGCCGACGGCCGTCGGAGACTCCGAGCGAGCGGTCGGCGCATTCCGGGAGGCCTTTGCGACCCGCGAGTGCGAGCCCGAGACCGTGGCGCTCTTCGGGATCCCCGATCATCCCGCCGAGCGCGTCGCAGCCGCCGACGTGATCGTGGTCTCGGGCGGAAACACCGCGAACCTGCTCGCGCTCTGGCGTCTCCACGAGATCGACGCCGCTCTCCGTCACGCCTGGCAAGGTGGAGCGGCGCTCGGTGGCGTCTCGGCCGGCGCGAACTGCTGGTTCGAGGCCTGCGTGACCGACTCGTTCTCCGCCGACCTCGACGGTCTCGGTGACGGTCTCGGCTTCCTGGCCGGCAGCTTCTGCCCGCACTTCGACGGCGAGGACCGCCGCCGTCCCGTCTACACCCGCCTCGTCGCCGACGGGTTCCCGGGTGGGATCGCGTGCGACGACGGGGCTGCAGCCGTCTACCGGGGCACCGAGTTCGTCGAGATGGTGAGCGACCGCGCCGGGGCTCGTGGCTACCGGGTCTCCGCCGCCGCAGTCGAGCCGATAGAGACGCGCTGCTTGCGCTGAAGAAGGCCTGGCTCTGCGGTAGAGATCGCGGCGTACCCCGTCGTGCGTCTTCGCACCCGGGCGGAGGTGGAGGCCCTGGTCAGCTCCGGCGGCGTGCCCCGAACTCGGCGAGCCAGGCGACCGCCCGCAGGCCGATCCAGAACGGCGTCAAAAGCACGTAGAAGAGCAACACGGCAACGCCGAGCAGGGCTGTCCATAGCGCCAAGAAGCGGAGTGGCACCCAGCCCCTGTCCTCGAGCGACCGGCCTTCCGCCCGCCAGAGGCTCCGCTCACTCACACCGACACGCGCCTCTCACGTTGTCTGTCGGCGACGGCCCTGATCGCGCGCATCGCAGTCTCCTCGACCGAGAGGTCGGAGACGTCGAGCACCGGGCAGGCAAGGCGCCGGTGGATCGCCGCAGCCTCGTCGAGCTCCTCGTAGACGCCGTGCAGGCCGGCGTACCTCTTCTTCGGGCCACCCATCGTGGCCGCCCGGTTCGCCCGGATCTCCGCTAACCGCTCGGCCTTGATCGTGAGTCCGACCACCTTCGCGGGATCGATCTCGAAGAGCAAAGCGGGGGGCTTGATCCCTTTCACGATCGGCACGTTCGCCGCCTTGTGACCGAGATAGCCGAGGTAGATCGAGAGCGGCGTCTTCGAGGTGCGCGAGACACCGACGAGAACGATGTCGGCCTCGTCGAGCCCACTCCCCACGCCGTCGTCGTACTTGACGGCAAACTCGATCGCCTCGATCCGCTTGAAGTACGTCTGGTCGAGCGGCGGCCTCGCACCGGGCATCATCCGGGCTGCAACCCCTGAAACCCTTGCGATCGAGTCGATCGGGGGGCCGAGCAGATCGCAGTAGTGCACACGTGCTCGTCGGCAAAGCTGACGCATGGCTTCCCGCAGTGCGGGCTCGACAAGCGTGTACACCATCACGGCGGGGCGGCCCCGGGCCGTACTAACAGCGACCTCCAGATCATCGACGGACTCGACGCGCGGGTGCCGGATCTCGGAGAACACCTGCTCGGGAAACTGGGCCTCGAGAGCAAGGACGAGACGAGCGGCAGTCTCCCCGGTCGAGTCCGAGACGATGTGGAGCTCGACGGGCGTCTGGTCCGTGGTCACATCCCGGAGCGTATCCGGTGCAGACGGGATTGACCGGCATCTCATCCGCGCGCGGGTCAGGGTCAGGTACCCGGCTCACGCCAGTCCTCGGGCTACGATCGCAGCGTGACCACCCGGACGCTTCCTGTTTCGCTTCGTGACATCGAAGCGGCAGCACACCGGATCGACGGCGTGGCCCTGCGCACGCCGCTCCTGCGTCTGCCGCTCGATGGCGACGTCTACGTGAAGCCGGAGAGCCTCCAGCGCACCGGCTCCTTCAAGTTCCGTGGCGCGTACAACGCCCTTGTCTCGACGCCGTTCGCGCTGATCGAGCGTGGTGTCGTCGCGGACTCGAGCGGGAATCACGCCCAGGGCGTCGCGGCAGCGGCCGCACTGCTCGGGGTGCCGGCGACGATTGTGATGCCGGAGAATGCAACTCCCGTGAAGGTCGAACGGACTGCCGGGTGGGGCGCCGAGGTCATTCGCTGCGCCAACTCGACCGACGAGCGGCAGCGCGTGGCCGCCGAGATCCGCGACGCCCGCTCGCTCGAGTACATCCCGCCGTTCGACGATGCGCGGATCATCGCGGGGCAGGGAACGGTCGGCCTCGAGATCGCCCACGCGCTGCCTGATGTCGCGACGGTCGTCGTCTGCATCGGTGGCGGCGGCCTCATCTCGGGTGTCGCGACGGCCGTCAAAGCCCTCTGCCCCAACGCTCGCGTCGTCGGGGTCGAGCCCGAGTTGGCCGCCGACGCGCAGGAGTCGCTCCGGCAGGGGCGCGTCGTGAGCTGGCCGGCGGCCGACGTGACGCGGACGATCTGCGACGGCGTGCGCACCCAGGAGATCGGAGCACGGAACTTCGCCATCATCTCTGCCCTTGTCGATGAGATCGTCACCGTCTCTGACGACGCCGTTCTCGAGGCGATGCGCTGGCTTGCGCTCGAGGCGAAGCTGCTCGTCGAGCCGACGGGTGCGCTCACGCTCGCGGCAATCCAGACGGGTGCGGTGACGGCCGACGGGCCGACGGTGCTCGTCATCTCGGGCGGCAACGTCGATCCGGCTCTCGCCGCGAGCGTCCTCACGCGCAGCTGAGCCGGGCGGCGAGCCCGTCAGGCGATCGGCTTGCCTGCCCGGAGCTCGGGGTGGTACCGCATCAGCCGCTCGTCGAGGCCGTCGAGCTCGCGCGTCCGGGTGATAGCGGGCCGGGCACCAACGCGAGCGTAGTGGGCCGTAAGCATCTCACCACCGAGGACGTACCCCTCGGTGTAGTGCTCCCATCCCTTGAGCATGTAGAGGTAGATATCGGCAACCGAGAACCTGTCGCCGAGGCACCATGCACCGCCGGCGAGCTCACGCTCGAGGTAGTCCCCGTGGGCAGTGAGCTTCTCTCGACCCCGGCGCGTGACGCCCTCATGCCCCTCCGGGTCGTCCGTATAGGACTGTGGACTGCGGAGCGTCTGGTGGGAGCCGTGGAGCACGTTTGCGAGCCACGCCACCCAGCGGAGCAGGTCGGCACGCAACGGCTCGCCAGGGAGAGGGCCCAGCCCGCATCCGGGCAGGCGCTCGACGAGGTAGAGAAGGACGGCTCCCGTTTCGTAGACGGTCGAGCTGCCGTCTCGAAGTGATGGCACACCCCGCAGCGGGTTCACCACCGCGAAGTCGGCGTTGTCGTCACGACGACGAGGATGAACGTCGATCGTGACGTAGTCGGCCCCTGCCTCCTCGAGGGCCGCGCGGACGGCGAAGCTGGCCGACCCGGTGATCTGGAAGAGCTCGAGCACGGTGGTACGGTAGCCGCCACGCTCCCTCCCGGGCCGCACGACAATCACCGGCCCACGGTCACAACCTACGAGGATCTCGGCCTGGACAGGGTCAGCGGCGCACGGCGATCGAGCACACGCGCGCGCCCGTCAGGAGAACGAGATCGCCGGGAGCAAGCTCGATCTCGAGACCACGACGGCCGGCGCTCACGTGGATCGTCTCGTATGCGAGCGCCGCCTCGTCTAGCACCGTCGGGAGCCGCTTTCTTTGCCCGAGCGGGCTGATTCCACCGGTGACGTATCCCGTCGCCCTCTCGGCAAGTGTCGGATCGGCCATGGAAACGCGCTTGCCAAGGGCCCTGAGGTCGAGCTGAGCCTCGACCGGCACGATCGCAACGGTCAACGTGCCGTCCACGTCCGCGACGAGTGTCTTGAAGACCGTGGCCGGATCGACCCCGAGTTTCTCGGCGGCTTCGAGACCGTACGAGGAGGCTTTCGGGTCGTGCACGTACTCGTGCAACTCGAACGCGATACCCGCCCGCTCTGCCGCGACAACGGCCGGCGTGCCCTTTCCCGCCACGGGCCGACTAGCCGAGCGCGTCGAGCGCCGGTCGGACAGAGACGGCGGTTCCGCCCCGCAACGCTGCCTCGTCGATGGCGCACCGCAGATGGTGATGGGCGACCATCGTGCCGAATGCGCATTCGCCCTGTTCTACAGCCGTCGCTGCGTGTACTGCAGCGGGACCGTCACTCGCGCAGGCGTGCATCACGCCGGGACGCGTGAAGGCGGACGGAGCGTCATTTCCCTCCGGGATCGGCAGCCCCTCGAGGTCGTGCTCCTCGAACGACCGCTCGGGATTGGGGTGCCGCGCAGTTCGGCGCCACGCGATCGCGCGAGCCTCGAGGCCAGCCGAGACGAGTCGTGAGCCCGGTACCGTGGTCGCCACCAGCCGTGACGCTACCGGGAACGTCGGTAGGTGGGCGCGGCTAGGGTCAGGCTCATGGCCGACGCCGTCACGATGGACAAGATCGTCTCTCTCTGTAAGCGGCGTGGCTTCGTGTTCCCGTCATCCGAGATCTACGGCGGGCTCGGCTCCTCGTACGACTACGGCCACTACGGCGTGCTGCTGAAGGACAACATCAAGCAGCGCTGGCTGTCGGCGATGGTGCAGGAGCGAGACGACATCGTCGCCCTCGACTCCTCGATCATCCTGCACCCCGAGGTGTGGAAGTCGTCGGGCCACGTGGGCGGGTTTTCGGATCCGCTGGTTGACTGCAAGTTCTGCAAGAAGCGCTATCGCGCCGACCATCTCGAGGATGCCCAGTGCGGCCAACGGCCGAGCAAGCGGCCCGGCGAGGCGGCCGACTGCGACCTCACCGACGCCCGACAGTTCAACCTCATGTTCGAGACGCGCGTTGGAGCGATGGAGGAGACGGGCGTGCCCGTATACCTGCGGCCCGAGACGGCGCAGGGCATCTTCATCAACTTCAAGAACGTTGCCGGAATCGCGCGGCGCAAGCCGCCGTTCGGCATCGCACAGGTGGGAAAATCGTTCCGTAACGAGATCACGCCGGGCAATTTCATCTTCCGTACGCTCGAGTTCGAGCAGATGGAGATGGAGTTCTTCGTTCCGCCGGATCAGGCCGACGAGTGGTACCGCTACTGGGTTGACGAGCGATACGCCTGGCACCGGAAGTACGGCATCAGGGAGAGCCATCTACGGATTCGCCCGCACGACGCCGACGAGCTCTCTCACTATTCGAGCGGAACGAGCGACATCGAGTACCTGTTCCCGATCGGCTGGTCTGAGCTCGAGGGCGTGGCGAATCGCGGCAACTTCGATCTCACGGCGCATACGGCAGCTTCCGGGACGAAGCTCGAGTGGGTCGAGCAGGACGGTAGCCGCTACACGCCGCACGTGATCGAGCCGGCCCTCGGTGTGAACCGGTCGATGCTCGCGTTCCTCGTGGATGCCTACGACGAAGAAGTCGTCGCCGAGCGCGACCGCACCGTGCTGCGCCTGCACCCGCAACTCGCGCCGGTGAAGGCGGCCATCTTGCCGCTGATCGGCAAGAGCGAGGATATGACGGGCCGGGCGCGGAAGCTCTACGAGGAGCTACGCCAGGTGATCTCGGTCGAGTACGACGACGGTGGCCAGATCGGCCGGCGCTACCGCCGACAGGACGAGATCGGAACGCCCTACGCGCTCACGATCGACGAGCAGACACTCGAGGACGGCACGGTCACGATCCGCGAGCGCGACTCGCTCGCCCAGGAGCGAATCTCGATCGCCCGCGCCCGGGAGCACGTGCTCGACCGGCTCGCGGAGCCATGGACCTCACCCAGGGTCTCGTCGCCGTAGGCACCCATCGGCCGAGGCGTGCGCCCCTGTGGCCTTCTGGCTGATCCACTCGCAAACGTCCGGCGGGATTGCCTGATGGACATTACCTCGACATGACTTCTGCGGTGCAAGGTATTATGAAGATATGACTGTGAAGGTCAAGCCACTTTTCGTTCCGGTTCTCGCTTCGCTCGGCGACGTCGTGCCCCACGACGGGTTTTTGACACCCGGCGAACTGGAGGACGTAGCCCGTCGAGTCGCAGCGCGCACCGACATCTGGGAGCCGCTCCTCCACGAAGACACCGCGCATCGTCGGTACGAGCTCCTTTACGAGGACGACCGCATGGATGCCTGGATCCTGTCCTGGATGCCCGGTCAGGGAACGGGCTTTCACGACCACTACATCTCGGGGGTCGGTCTCTGCGTGGCACGCGGGGCCGTGCAGGAGGATCTGATGGCCTACGACGCGCAGCACGTGTCCCGACAGCTCCAGGTCGGTGAGTCGCGCCAGGGCGGTCCCGGCTACATCCACCGCGTCGGTCACCACGACGGCCTGCCGGCGGTGACGGTGCACGTCTACTCACCACGTCTCGACTGGGTCGGCCAGTACCGGGTCGGCGAGGACGGCGTCGTTCAACGCGACGTGCGGCCCGGACGCAACGAGCTCACCGAGCAGCTGGTCTCCGAGGGTGCGCTCGACGGCGTGCTCGAGCGATTCTGAGCGGCCCCACTACCACCGACCCACAGGACGAGCTGTTCGACGTCCTCAATGGGAACGGCGAGCCCACGGGTGCCCACAAGCGCCGTTGCGACGTCCATCGCGATGGGGACTGGCACGGGGCGCTCCACATCTGGGTCGGGGGCGTCGATGCAGACGGACTGCCCTTCGCCCTCTTCCAGAGGCGATCGCAGACGAAGGACACCTGGCCCGGCTCCCTCGACGTCGCTGTGGGCGGGCACCTTCGCGCCGGCGAGACGCTCTCCGAGGCAGTTCGCGAGGCCGAGGAGGAGATCGGCATTCTGGTCGATCTCGGAGATGTCACCCGGCTCGGCCGCCGCTTCGCACCCGGAGCCACCGGGTCGGACAACGAGGTGCAGGAGGTCTTCGCGCTTCGCTCGGATCTTCCACTCGATGCCTACCGTCTCCATCCGGACGAGGTAGATGCGGTCGTCTCGGTTCCGCTAGCTGCCGCCCTCGATCTCTTCGAAGGCCGGCAGGAGGCGGTGCAGGGTGTCGAGCTCCGGCGAGGCAGCATCGCCGTGATCGTCGCCCCGATCACGGTCGCCGGGTTCGCGGCAGGCGAGAGCAACGGCTATCCGGCCCGTGCCCTGCGTGGGTTACTCGAGGTCATTGCGGGCAGAGCGCCCGAACCTTTCGAGCTCCGCTAGTACGCCGTTTCGGGAAGTCGCTTGGTGATCCTGGCGCGCGAAAAGCAAGCCGGGCAAGGACGTAGGGAGCCCCGATATCGGGTCATACCGGGGTGACCGAGGACGTGGCCCGGCGCCGCTTTGCAGCCACCCAGGGCCCGAGTGACTTCCGGAACGGTGCACTAGGACTGGATGCACCGTTGCGCGTGATCGCGAGGCGCTCGTCAGGGCCGTCGGGACGGCCGGGTTTGGGGCCGAGCAGGCCGATGTCCCGATGTCCATCTCCATGAGGAACGCCTCGTCCGGGTGAAGCCCCCGAGAAAGGGCAGAGCGCTGTAACCGGGGCGCGAAGCGGTCTGGTGGGTTCGACGAGATGCAACGCCGGCGCACAACGGTGCATCCGGGCCGAGCGTCACGCCGACAGCGTCTTCAGCCGGAACCCGCCGTGGTGCTCGTACGATGCGGTGACGACCGCTAATGCGTCGCGCTGCGCCCTCTCACCGAGGCCCGCCGTCGGCGCAGCCGCGATCGGCGAGTGGAGGAGCAGGCGCATACCGTGCACCCCCTCGGGCGACAGAGAGATGCCACCGTGGCCGCACGACGCGCAGACGCCGCCGCCCGCTGCGGGAAGGAATGCGACAAGTGGCTCGGTGGATCCACATTCGACGCACGTCTCGAGATGGGGCATGTAGCCGGATACCCACAGCAACTTGAGCTGGAAAGAGAGCACGACCGGGTCGAGCGCGGCGCGGGAGCCGGGCCGCAGCGGAGACTCGTCGAGCACATCGAGAAAGCGCGTCAACGCCAGGAAGGCTTTCTCGTTCGCCTCCTGCTCGGTGAAGAGCTTCAGCATCGCCTCGAGCCCGATCATCCCGACCTGAAGCCGATACGGCTCCGAGCGGATGCGGTCGTGAGAGCGGATGAGAGAAGCTCCGGTGACGGTGTCGAGGTCGCCACGGCCCTGATGCAGGACGAGCTCGACGTGGGAGAACGGCTCGAGCCGCCCGCCGAACCGGGACTTCGTCTTCCGGACGCCCTTGGCAACTGCGCCGACACGCCCCCGTTCCTGCGTGTAGAGGTGCAGGATGCGGTCGGCCTCGCCAAGCCGGAACGAGCGGAGGACGACCGCCTCGGTCGTGGTCGATCGAGCCATGGCCTCAGTGTACGAGTGGCCATGGCCGGAGCAGCCATGACCGGGGTCTGTCCGGCACGGAATACGGAGGCGGTTGCGGTCGTTTATGGGCCTGTGCCCAGGATTCTCCTCTACACGACGACATGGTGCAGCTACTGCGCTCGCGCCAGGTCGCTGCTCGATGCCCTCGACCTCGCCTACGAGGACGTATCGCTCGACGATGACCCCGGCTTCCGGCAACGGGTGTATGACCTCGGCCGCCGGTGGACGGTTCCCCTCGTGATGATCGACGGCGACCCTGTCGGCGGCTACGACGAGCTCGCGGCGCTCGATCGTTCGGGTGTGCTCGCAGAACGCCTGGCTGCGTAGCCCCTCCAGGGCAAGGCACGTGCACGGTCTGCGGGCCGGCGCTCTGTTGTCGGGCTCCTCGGCGGTGTCAGGCCCCTGGTCGGCGGTGCCAGGC
>SHVL01000084.1 GCA_009694305.1 Thermoleophilia bacterium | reverse complement strand
CGAGAGCCCACGACTGCGCGAGTACGTGCAGGATCGACTGTCCGGGCTCGTTCGCGGTTCCAACGGCGAGATCGTCGGCCCGGCGGGGCCGACGTGGATCGGTCGAAACAAGCCGCATCGAGGTGACCGCGGCTGGGTGCACGCGTGGAGCCCCGAGCAGATCGCAAACCGGCTCAAGATCGACTTCCCCGATGATGAGTCGATGCGGATCAGCCACGAGGCGATCTACCAGGCCCTTTACGTGCAAGGCCGTGGCGTGCTGAAGCGGGAACTGGTCGCATGCCTGCGCACCGGCCGCGCCCTGCGCGTGCCTCGAGCACGGACGAAACGGACGGCCTGGGCGCACGTCACACCCGAGGTGATGATCAGCCAACGGCCCGTCGAGGCCGACGATCGTGCCGTGCCCGGCCACTGGGAAGGCGACCTGCTGATCGGACTCGAGCGCTCGGCGATCGGGACGCTGGTCGAGCGCACAACCAGGTTCACGATGCTGATCCACCTGCCACGCGAGGACGGCCACGGCACGATCCCGCGCACGAAAAACGGCCCTCCGCTGGCCGGCTACGGCGCGGTCACAATGAAGAACGCTTTGGCGTCGACGATGACGACGCTGCCCGAGCAGCTGCGCCGGTCGCTGACCTGGGACCGAGGCAAAGAACTCGCCCAGCACGCAGCGTTCAAGGTTGAGACCGGGATCCCGGTCTACTTCGCCGACCCCCACAGCCCCTGGCAGCGCGGCACCAACGAGAACACCAACGGCCTGCTCCGCCAGTACTTCCCAAAGGGAACCGACCTCGCTCGCTGGAGCGCCGACGAGGTCGAAGCCGTCGCTACCGCCCTCAACAGCAGACCCCGCAAGACCCTCGGCTGGAGAACACCGGCAGAAGCACTGAACGAATATCTACTATCAAGTCAACAAACCAGTGTTGCGACGACCGATTGAATCCGGTCTTCCTTTGCAAAGAACGGGTTGCCGCCGGTTCGGCGGTGAAGTTCGCGCGGATCGACCGCGTGCCCGGCCGCGAGTCGAGCGACGCCGTCCGCCGAAAGCACGTCGAGCTGGACACGTTCGACCGCGGCCACGTTTGCCAGATCTCCGAGGAGGATACGCACCGGATGTGCACGGTCGCGCTCGTCGTCGCGGTACGTCAGGACGACGAGGACGGGGAGCGTCTCAACCCGTCGCACGAGGAGGCGCAGCACGTCGAGCGTGGCCTCGTCTGTCCAATGGATGTCCTCGACCACGAGGATGGCCGGTTGCTTCGCGAGCTCGTCGTGGAGCGCCGCGAAGACGTCGGAGGGCGGCGCGCCGAGCTGGACGAGGTCGGAGAGCTCGCTGCCTTCCTCGGCGAGGTCGAGCAGCGGCCCAAGTGGACGCGGCGTCGAGAGTGCGTCGCACGGTCCGAGGAGCACTCGGGTCCGCGGGCCGATGTCCTGGCAGAACGTCCTCACCAGTGACGTCTTTCCGACGCCGGCCTCCCCGGAGATGAAGAGCGCAGCTCCCTGGCCGGTGCGAGTTCCGTCGAGGGCATCGTGAAGTTCCGTCAGGGCGGCGTCGCGCTCGAGGAGCACATCAACGCCGCGGGATGTGTCGAATGCGATCCCCGTTCAACCGATCATGACCGCGGATGACCGCTCGCGCAAGCGGTCGGCGCCGACCGAGCTGCTGGCCGGTTGACCCAGGTCGTGGGCGCGCTACGATCAGGCGAACGAGCGACCACGAAGGAGACCCGGATGACCACGATCGAGGCAGACCCGAATCTCGGCGCGCGGATCGTCGCCGATGCCAAGGAGCACGTTCTCTACTCGTGGTCCGTGCAGAGCGCGATCAACCCGATCGCGGTCGCAGGGGCAGAGGGTCGCCACTTCTGGGACTACGACGGGAAGCGGTACCTCGACTTCGCCTCTCAGCTCGTCAACGTCAACATCGGGCACCAGCATCCGAAGATCATCCAGGCGATCAAGGATCAGGCCGACAAGCTGTGCACGATTGGCCCGCCGATGGCGAACGAGTCAAGGTCACAACTCGGGCGAATGCTCTCCGAGGTCACGCCTGGTGACCTTTCCGTCTCCTTTTTCACGAACGGCGGTGCCGAGGCGAACGAGAACGCGATCAAGCTCGCCCGCATGGTCACGGGCCGCCACAAGATCATCGCGCGCTATCGCTCCTACCACGGCGCCACTCACGGTGCCGTCTCGCTGACGGGCGACCCGCGCCGCTGGCCCGTCGAGCCCGGGATGTCGGGGATCGTTCGCGCCTTCGACCCATACACGTACCGCTGCCCCGCCGGGCACCCCGACCCGTGCCCTGTGTGCACCGGTGCGCCGCACATCGAGGAGATCCTCCAGTACGAGGGCGCCCACACCGTGGCCGCTATCATCCTCGAGACCGTCACGGGTACGAACGGGATCATCGTGCCACCCGACGGCTACCTCCAGAGCATCCGTGAGGTCTGCGACCGGCACGGCATCCTGCTGATCCTCGACGAGGTGATGGCGGGCTTCGGTCGCACGGGCAAGTGGTTTGCCTGCGAGCACTGGGACGTCGTCCCCGACATCCTCTGTGTCGCGAAGGGCATCAACTCCGGCTACGTGCCGCTCGGGGCCATGATCGCGCGGGGCGAGATCGTCGATCAGGTGCGAGACAAGTTCTTTCCGGGCGGCCTCACCTACGCCGGGCATCCGATCGCCTGCGCCTCGGCGGTCGCCTCGATCGAGGCCTTTCGCGAGGAGGAGATTGTCGAGAACGCAGCCGCAATGGGTGACTACTTCAAGGATGCGCTTGGCGCGCTGCAGGCAAAGCACCCCTCGATCGGCGAGGTGCGTGGGCTCGGGTGCTTCCAGGGGATCGAGCTCGTCAAGAACCGCGAGACGCGCGAGATGCTGGTGCCGTTCAATGCTTCGGGCGAGGCCGCAGCTCCGGTCGCGCGCATGGCGAAGGCAGCGCTCGATCGAGGCCTCTACCTGATGACGCACTGGAATATCGTCATGGTGGTGCCGCCCCTGACGGTCACGCGAGAGGAAGCCGAGGAAGGCATCTCTATCCTCGACGACGTCCTCTCGATCACCGACGAATACGTCGTGTGAAGCGAGCGTTCGGTGACAGGCTTCAGCCTGTCATCCGGGGTGGAAGCTCGTGTCGAACTCAGGTGCGGAGAAACGCTGAAATTGCGTTTGCCGTCTCCTCGAGGGCGTCCCACAACACGGTGTGACCGCCGGGTACGGTGACGACCTGAAGCAGGTCGCCTAGTGCGGCCTGGTGGTCTTCGAGGAGATCGTCGTACCTGATGTACGAGTCCTCCCCGAGCACGAGCAGCGTCGGGATGCGAACGGCCTCGAAGGGCGGTGGCTTGCTGGCCATCTCGCCGTAGGCCGCGATCACTGCCGCCTGGCAGTAGCGATAGCGCCAGCGGCCATCGGCGTCTGCAACGAGGAAACCGCGAAGATCGTCGGCAACGAGCTCTCTTGGCGCATTGTGGAGCGCACTCTCCTCGAAGCGCCGATCCACACCATCCTCGAAGGATGCGTACGAACGATCCGCTCGGGCACTTTCGGCCACATGCAAGGCAATGGCTGGGTCGAGCAGGATTGCGGGGTCGAGGAGTACGAGGCGGTTGACGAGACCCGGGTGCAGGGCGGCAATCTCGATCGCGAGCCGGCCGCTGAACGAGTGTCCGATCCAGACCGCAGGCTGTGACCCGAGGCTGTCGAGGAGCAGGCTGACGTGGCTGGCGATGCTCCACGGTGGCTCGTACGGCGACGAGCCGTGGCCGAGAAGATCCGGGGCGAGCACGTGGTAATCCCGAAGCCACCCCTGCGCGAGCGCCTGCGCGTGGCGTCCCTGTCCAGTGACGCCGTGAAGGTAGATGATCCTTGGCGCCTCCGGATCACCCCACGCTTCAACGTGGAGCGCCCGACTCACGGGTGCTTGTGCAGAGTCTCGAGCGACTCCGGGACCATCTCGGTACGGCGGCCTTCCTTGATCAGCGACCAGATCACGATCCCTTCCTTGTCGATCAGGAACGTCCCGCGCAGCGGGGCGCCTTCCTCCTCGTCGAAGACGCCGTACGCTTGCGCCGCCGCTCCGTGCTGCCAGAAGTCAGAGGCAAACGCGTATGTCGCTCCGAGCTCCTCTTTCCATGCCTGGCGGGCGGCGGACGAATCGCACGAGACGAAGATCACGTCGGTCTCGGCGTTGTCGAACGACTCGAGGTTGGCCTGGAGATCGAGGGCCTCTTCGCGACAGACGGGCGTGAAGGCGAACGGATGGAAGACGAGGAGCACGTTGCGCTTGCCGCGGAAGGACGCCAGGTTCAGGCGCGGCTGCCCGTATGCGTCCTCGAGATCGAACTCCGGTGCACGATCACCCGTCCCGACTGCCATCACCCGTCTCCTCTCCGTTGCCCGAGGGCACATAGTACGTTCGGCCTTCGAGCCCGTCGGGGAGATAGGTCGATGTCGCCCGCTCTGGGTCGTCGTGAGGGGAGACGTAGCCCTCGCCGTGGCCCCTCGTGCGAGCGCCCGCGTAGTGTGCATCGCGCAGCGCCGGCGGAGGCGGTTGGATGCCTCGCTCCCGCACCTCGGCCCGCGCCTCCCAGATGGCCTTCGCCGAGGCATTCGACTTCGGCGCGTTCGCCAGGTAGATCGCAGCCTGCGACAGGTTCAGCTGCGCCTCGGGCAACCCGACGTGCTCGAGCGCTTGCGCCGCCGCAACGGCGACGAGCAGTGCGCGCGGGTCGGCGTTGCCGATGTCCTCGGAGGCGAGGATCACCATGCGCCGGGCGATGAAGCGGGCGTCCTCTCCACCCTCGAGCATTGCAGCGAGGTAGTAGACGCTGGCGTCGGGATCGCTGCCGCGCATCGACTTGATGAAGGCGGAGACGATGTCGTAGTGCTGGTCGCCGGCCCGGTCGTAGCGGAGTGGGCGCTTGCGGGCGGCGTCGGCGACGTGGCGGGCCTCGAGCGGCGACCCCTCCGCCGTCGCCGTCTGCCATGAGAGTTCGAGGGTGCTGAGGGCGCTGCGGGCGTCGCCGCCGGTCTTGCGCACGATCGCCTCGACAACATCGGTGGGCACCTCGATCCCGAGCTCTGCTGCGCCCCGCGCGACAACGGCTGCGACCTCATCGTCGGTGAGGGGCTCGAGCTCGACGACGGCGCAGCGAGAGAGCAGAGCTGCGTTGACCTCGAAGTACGGATTCTCGGTCGTGGCGCCGATCAGCGTCAGCAGCCCGCTCTCGACCCCGGGGAGCAACGCATCCTGCTGACCCTTGTTGAAACGGTGGATCTCGTCGAGGAAGAGGATCGTTCGCGCGCCGTTCGACCCGAGTCTATCGCGGGCTCGGTGGAGAACGCCGCGGACGTCGTCGACACGCGCGGAGACGGCGGAGAGCTCTTCGAATGTGGCGTCCGTTGTCTCGGCGACGATGCGCGCCAGCGTCGTCTTGCCGACGCCGGGGGGGCCGTAGAGGATCATCGACGGTGGCCTGTCGCCCTCGATCGCGAGCCGGAGCGCAGAGCCCTCGGCCAGCACGTGCCGTTGACCGACGAGCTCGTCGAGCGACCGCGGCCGGACGCGCTGTGCGAGCGGCGCGGTCCGGCTCTGGTGCGTTGTCGCCGCGTCCGCGAAGAGGTCGGTCATGGTGTGAGTGTAGGGCGCAACCGCCACGCTCCCTCACTCTTGCTTGGCCCAGACCACAGCTGAGGTGGTATTCAAGCTCCCACGCCGAGCGATCGCTGTGTTCCCGGGGCTCTACGTCGCCGCCGCAGGTGGTTATCGGCGGTCGAGTAACGTGGCCGAGATGTCGGCTCCGAGATCGCTCGTCGCAGCTACCGACATCGACGTGCTGCCCGAGGATCGCGTGATCGAGCAGCGGGACGGCTACCTGCTGGTGCGTTCGCCGAGCAACCCTGCCCACTACTGGGGCAACTACCTTCTGTTCGACGAAGCCCCGTCTCCGGGAGACGCACCCCGCTGGGAGGCCCGGTTCGATGCAGAGTTCGGCCAGGAGCCGCGCGTGCGCCACCGTGCCTTCACGTGGGACCGAACCGGGAGTGGAAGCGAGGCTGCACTCGACGAGTTTGCCCGCCGCGGCTACGTCAGCGAGGAGAGTGTCGGGCTCGTCGCACGCGCAGATCGTGTTCGTGCGCACCCGCGAGAGAACCGGCAGGTGGTCGTGCGAGCGCTCGATCCTGCGGCCGACGCGGACGAGGAACAGTGGTCTGCGATCGTGGAGTTACAGGTCGCAGGGCGCGAGCAGGGGCAAGACGAGCCGGGTTACCGCGCCTATAGCCGCGCCCGCCTCGACGATCTCCGGGCCCTCTTCCGGGCCGGACGCGGCGCCTGGTTCGTGGCCGTCGAGCCTGCGAGGGGCGAGATCGTTGCAGGCTGCGGCGTGGTCGTGACCGATGGGCGCGGTCGGTTTCAGGCAGTAGACACGGCTCTCGACTACCGGCGGCGTGGCATCTGTTCGCGGCTCGTCGTGGACGCGGCGCGACTGTCCGTCGACCTCTACCGAGCCGAGCGCTTCGTAATCGTCGCCGACGCCGGCTACCACGCCCTGGGGCTCTACGAGTCACTCGGTTTCGAGGAGGAGGAGCGGACGTTCGGCGTCTGTCTCCGGCCGCGCGAGTAGGGCCTACGGCGACGCAGTGCGACGCGGAGCCCGAGCGATATGCTCTGTGCCATGTCACAGGACTCCTGGGAGCCGCCACTGAGTCAACCCGTCCTCGCGGGTGAGGCGCGAACCGACTACGAGCGCTACCTCAACTCCGAGGAACTTCTGGCGCTGCAGAAGGGCCCCGATGAATGGGTGCATCGGGACGAGCTGCTGTTCCAGGTCGTGCACCAGTCGTCGGAGCTGTGGCTCAAGCTCGCCTGGAACGACACGGGCGCGGCGGCGGTGCTCGTGGGGGAGGACGACCTCGGCGGGGCGCTTCGGCTCCTCCGTCGCGCGAGCATGTGCATGCGGTTCATCACCGGTCAGCTCGACATGCTGGAGCAGATGTCTCCCTGGGAATACCAGGAGATCCGCAAGGCGCTCGGCCACGGATCGGGCTTCGACTCGCCTGGCACCACGGCCCTGCGACCTGCGATGGCGCGCCTCGGCGAGGCGTTCCAAGCCGCGCGCGAGCGGGCAGGCCTTTCACTCCTCGACGTGTACGTCCACGGGCGCGACCACGAGCAGCTGTACCAGCTTGCCGAGGCGATGATGGAGCTCGACGAGTGGTTGCAGACGTGGCGGATCCGTCATTACCGGGTCGTTGCGAGGATCATCGGCGAGCACGTGATCGGGACACAGGGCACCCCCGTCGAGGTGCTCGGGCGACTGATCCACCGGGTCGAGTA
>SHVL01000083.1 GCA_009694305.1 Thermoleophilia bacterium | reverse complement strand
CTACCCCTACTGGCGCGCGACCTAACTGGCGGAGTACCGGAGGCCCTGAACGCCTAGGCGGTGCGTCCAGGCCGCGCTACGCGCGACAGGTGTCGCAGGCGCCGCGTACAACGACCTCGTGCGCGTCCATCGCGAAGCCGAGTCGACCCGCGACCCCCTCGAGCGCGTGCTCAAGCGCGTTGTCGCTAAACGGCTCCACCTTGCCGCAGCCGTCGCAGACGACGTGGTGGTGGTGATGGCCGTCCGAGGTGGAGGGCTCGAAGCGGGCGACGCCGTCCCCGAGTTCGACCCGCTGGACAAGCCGGAGTGCGACGAGGGTGTCGAGTACGCGGTAGACGCTCGCGATCCCAACCGTACCGCCCTCGGCGCGCACGCCGTCGTGGATCTCCTGCGCCGAGCGGCAGCAGTCATGGCGGGCGAGATGCGCGACGACAGCGCGGCGGGCGCCGCCGCTGCGTAGGCCCGCATCGCGGAGCGCAGCGAGCGCGTGGTCGGGCCAGGCGGTGGAGACGATCACGCGAGAGATGATAACGACTCTCGTCTTGGTGCTACGCTCCCGCGCGATGGTTTCGAGAATCGTTCTCCTTTACGCGGTGGTCGGTGCCGCAGCGACGCTCGCGGCAGGGTGCGGGGGCACCGCAGCGCCGTCGGCCGAGGACACGGTCGTCGCGACGCTCTACCCGCTCGCCTTCGCCGCGTCGCGCGTCGCGCCCCCAGGAGTCCGGGTCGTAGACCTCGCTCCTCCAGGAGCGGAGCCGCACAATCTCGAACTCGCACCCCGCGATATCGAACTGCTCCGAGAGGCGCGCCTCGTCGTTTACCTGGGCGGTGGGTTCCAGCCAGCGGTGGACGACGTACTCGCGGAGCGGGGGCCGGCGGGCCTCTTCGACGCGCGCGAGCGGGGAGGCGTACACGAGGCGCCGCCGGGGGAAGACCTGCCGTACGACCCGCATCTCTGGCTCGACCCGCTCCGTCTCGCCAAGGTCGCTCACGGGATCGCGACAGCGCTCGGGGCGCCTGAGGCAGCCAACCTGCTCCGCGCCGAACTCGAGTCGCTCCACTGGGCGTTCGACGCGGGCTTGGGTACCTGCGAGCGGCGCACGATCGTCACGAGCCACGCCGCGTTCGGATACCTCGCCGACCGCTACGACCTCGTCGAGGTCGGACTCGCGGGACTCGAGCCGGAGCCGGAGTCGGGCCCGGAGACGCTCGCCCGGCTCATCGACAGGGTCAAGGAGACGGGCGCCACGACCGTCTTCTACGAACCGCTCTCGTCCGGGGCGACCGCGCGCGTCGTCGCCCGTGAGGCCGGGGTCGAGACTGCCGTCCTCGATCCGGTCGAGAGCCTGACCGATGCGCAGAGAGCGCGCGGGGAGGATTATTTCACTGTCATGAGTCGCAACCTCGTTGCGCTGCGGGAGGCACTCGGGTGCACGTGACGGGCGACACGGTGCCTGCGGTCATGCTTGATGGCGTCTCGTTCGCCTACCCGGGCGGGCCGGCCGCGCTTGAGGACGCGACGCTTGCGGTCGAGCGCGGCTCGTTCGTCGGGATCGCGGGCCCGAATGGGGGCGGCAAGACGACGCTGCTACGGCTCGCGCTCGGGCTCGAACGGCCAGCGACCGGAACGGTGCTCCTCCACGGCCGCCCGCCTGGGACGCGCGGCGGGCCGCGCGTCGGTTACCTCCCCCAGCGTGCGCACCTCACGGCCGGCAGCCCCGTCACCGTGCGCGAGATCGTGAGCGCGGGCCGGCTCGCGGTGCGCGGGGCATTCGGGCCGCTGCGCGCCGTCGATCGTGCTGCCGTCGCCGCCGCGATCGAGCGGGTCGGACTCGCGGAACGCGCGGACGTCCCGCTCCGCACGCTCTCGGGCGGGATGCAGCAGCGCGCGTTCATTGCGAAGGCGCTCGCCGCCGAGCCAGCCCTGCTCGCACTCGACGAACCGACGACGGGGGTCGATGCCGCCTCGCAGGAGACGTTGGCCGCGCTCCTCGACGAGCTGCGCCGCGAGCTCGGGGTGACCGTCCTCTACGTCTCGCACGAGTTCGGAGCAGTCGAGCACGTCGTCACGCGGCTCCTCCTCGTCCGTGGCCGGATCACGTTTGACGGCCTCCCGTCCGAGTTGCCCGGCCACCTCCACGACCCCTCTCACGTCCACTAGTGCTGCGCTTCGAGTTCATGCGGCTCGCCTTCGCGGCCGGCGCGGTCGTCGGCCTGCTCGCGCCAGCGGTCGGCTTCTTCCTCGTCGAGCGCCGCGCCGCGCTCGTCGGTGACGGACTCGGCCACCTGGCGTTCGCAGGGGTCGCAGCAGGCACCCTGCTCGGGATTTCTCCCGTCGGCACGGCACTCGTGTTCGCGGTCGCGGGCGCGCTCGCGATTCAGTGGCTCGGGACGCGTCGTCACGCCGCGGGTGACCAAGCGCTCGCGCTCGTCTTCTACACCGGGATCGCGCTCGGGGTGGTGCTCGTCTCCGCCGCGGGACGGCTCGACGCGGGCCTCTTCGCATTCCTGTTTGGCTCGATCCTCACCGTCGAATCGAGTGACCTCTGGCTCATACTCGCCCTCGGCGGCGTCGCATTCCTCGCGATCGGCCTACTCTGGCGCGGGCTGGTCGCGACCACCCTCGACCCGGAGGGAAGTCGCGTCGCGGGCGCGCGCGTGGCCGCGCTCGACACCGTCGTTGCCGTGCTCGCCGCCCTTACGGTCGGGATCTCGATGCGGATCGTCGGCGTGCTCCTGGTCGCCGCGCTGATGACTCTGCCGGTGATCGCCGCGCAGCGGCTTGCCTGGAGCCTCAGTTCGACCTTTGGACTCGCGGCGCTCGTCGGGCTCGGCTCCGTCCTCGTCGGGCTCACGATCTCGTACTACGCGGACCTCCCGCCCGGCGGGACGATCGTCCTTGTGGCCGCGGCGGTGGCGCTTGTCGCGACCGTCGCGCGCCCCGTCGGGCGTGCGCGATGATCGTGCGATGACGGTGACGCTGACCGAACGCGACCTCTCCGCGGTCACTATTTTATCATGCTAACATGAGAAAATAGGAGGGAACTGTGCGGTGCCCGGGCCGCGGCGGCCCGAGACCTCGTAGGATCGACCGCGATGCTGTCCATCCGCTGCGTGCGCTTCTCGCCCGACGACCCGCTGGCCGCGCTTGAGCTTGCCGACGCGCCCGAGCCAGACGTGCGGGAGGGGTGGGAGGTTGTCGAGTTGCGCGCCGCCTCACTCAACCACCACGACCTCTGGACGCTCCGTGGTGTCGGCGCCGCGGAGGCCAACCTTCCGATCCAGCTCGGCACCGATCTCGCGGGAGTGACCGCGGACGGGCGCGAGGTGGTCGTCTACCCGCTGGTCGGTGGCACCGACCAAGCGGCGCTCGTCTCCGAGGGAATGCACATCCTCTCGGAGCAGGGCGACCCGGGCACGCTCGCCGAGCGGGTCGCCGTACCTCCGCACGGACTCGTACCCAAACCCGCGGGTCTCTCGTTCGCCGAGGCCGCGTGTCTTCCGACCGCATACCTCACCGCCTGGCGGATGCTGTTCGTCAAGGCAGCACTCCGCGAAGGAGACGCCGTCCTCGTCCAAGGCGCCGGCGGTGGGGTTGCGACCGCAGCGATTCTGCTTGGCGCAGCCGCAGGTCTTCGCGTTTACGCGACGAGCCGGAGTGAGGAACGCCGCTCCCGCGCAGTCACGCTCGGCGCAACCGCCGCAGTGGAGCCGGGAGGCCGTCTGCCTGAGCGGGTGGACGCCGTCATCGAGACGGTCGGGAAGGCAACCTGGGCGCACTCGCTCAAGTCGCTCCGCGCGGGCGGAACGGTCGTCGTCTCCGGCGCGACAAGCGGCCCCGACCCCTCAGCCGATCTCGCCCGCATGTTCTGGCGCCAGCTCGACGTGCGCGGCTCAACGATGGGGACACTCGAGGAGTTTCACGCGCTCCTCGCCTTCCTGGAGCGGACGGGAGTCAGGCCCCTCGTCGATTCGACCTTCCCGCTCGCCGACGCCCATGCCGCCTTCGAGCGCCTTGCCTCGGGCGACGCGTTCGGCAAGGTCGTCCTCGCCGCCTAGAATCCAGGCGGGGTTCCATGCTGTGGAATCTTCCCGGTTCCCGGTTGACGGCTGTCGCGCTCGGGGCCACACTCTCCCACCTGCGGCAGAAACCACTGTCGCCAACGATCCCGCGCACACCGCATCAGCGCACGATGCAGCGCACGTCACGTACCCAGGAAGGAGCAGCACATGGCTGGCCGTTCCACTCGCAGGGCGATGACGGAGTTCCGCCGTACTGCAGCGACTCCGATCGAAAACAACCTGATCGACGAACTCACCGCAGGCGAACTCGACCGCGAGGAGTTCCTGCGGCGCGGTGCCATGTTCGGCATCTCGGCCGCAGTGCTCGGCGGCGCGCTCGCGCTGGCGGGCGACGCGGCCGCGGCTCCGGCTTCGGCAGCCCGCGCAACCGCTGGCACGTCGGGCGGAGTCGCCCGTGTCGCGCTCGTGAAGTTCGGCGGCTCAATCGAGCCGTTCCGGATGGCCGAGTTCGGTGCGCTTGGAATCGTCGGGATCCCGGCCGAGTACCTCGTGTTCTCCGATGAGAACATGGTCGCGAATCCGTGGCTCGCGGAGAGTTGGAAGGCGTCCGCAAACGCCGTCACCTGGACGTTCAAACTCCGCAAGGGCGTGATGTTCCACGACGGCACCGAGATGACCGCGGACGACGTGGTCGCGTCGTTCAAGCAGTACACGGGCAACGAGGAGTCGGCGGCGCTCTCGGTGTACAAGGGTGTGCTCTCGCCCGCCGGGGTGAGCAAAGTAGATAAGTACACCGTCCGCTTCAAGCTCGACATCGCGACCGGCGGGTTCCCGTACCTCGTCAGCCAGACGACGTACCAGGCGCCGGTGCAGAAGGCGGCAACCGCGAACGCTCCCGACACGTGGGTGAAGGGCGGGATGATTGGCACCGGCCCGTTCAAGCTCAAGCCTGGCAGTTACGTCGAGAAGCGGTCGGCCCAGTTCGTCCGCCACGACGCGTACTGGGGTGGCCCTGCGCCGCTCGACGGCGTCAAGGTGACGTTCTACGAGGGCTCGGCCCCGATGGCGCTCGCGCTCCGGGCGGGCCAGGTGGACATCGTGTCGCATCTGTCGGCGCTTGAGGTGAAGCCGTTCAGCAACGACAAGAAGTTCAAGGTGCTTGAGATCAAGACTTCGACCCACCGCCAGTTCTGCATGCGGGTGGACCTCGACCCGTTCAAGGATCCGAGGGTGCGCCGGGCGATCGCGCTGACACTCGGGCGCCCCGGGTTGATCGACAAGCTTCTGCTCGGGCGCGGCACGATCGGCAACGACTCGCCGTTCTGGTCGGGGTACCCGTCGTCCGACCCCTCGGTCAAACAGCGCGCGCAGGACGTCGCGCTCGCGAAGTCGCTGCTCGCAGCGGCAGGCCAGCCGAACCCGAAGTTCACGATCACGACGCACAAGCTGGGCGAGATCCCGGACTATGCGGCGGCGATCCAGGCGGCGGGCAAGCAGGCCGGGATCGACATCTCGATCGAGTTGCAGTCGGACGCCGAGTACTACGGTGGCGACGCGGACGACTACTACGGCACGACGCCGTGGATCGTCCGGCCCGCGACGATCACCGAGTGGGGTGCCCGTGCGATCCCGAACGTGTACCTCGTCTCGGCGTACGCGTCCGACGGCGTCTGGAACGCGTCGCACTACAAGAACAAGGCGTTCGACTCGGCGATGAGGTCGTACCTCGCAGCAGTCGATCTTCAGACGCAGCGGAAGTACACGAAGGCGATGGCGACCATGCTGCTCCGCGACACGCCTGTCGTCACGTCGTACTTCTACAATGTTGTGACGGCGGTCTCGGCCAAGGTCAACAACTTCACTCCGGAGGGGCTCGGCCACATCCGGTTGGCAAAGACGACGATCGGCTGAGTCCGATCGATTCAAGAGAGCGGCGGCCGGCGGCCCGCGGGGCGCCGGTCGGCTGCTCGGGCAGACTCTCTCCCACGTGGCCCGATACATCGCCAAGCGCGTCGGTCTCGCAGTGATCACGCTCGTGCTGCTGAGCGTGATCGTTTTCGCAACAGCGCAACTCCTGCCCGGCAACATCGCGTCCGCGATCCTCGGGCGCGAGGCATCACAAGAGGCGCTTGACGCGCTCAACCACCGGCTCGGCACCGATCGCCACCCGGTCATTCAGTATCTCGACTACATGGCGGGTGTCGTGCGCGGCGACTTCGGCGAGTCGTTCGCGCTGGAGCTGTCGGCCTGGGAGGTGATGCAGCCCGCACTCGGGAACTCGCTCAAGCTCGCGCTGCTCGCACTCGTGATCGTCGTGCCGCTCTCGATCCTCGGCGGTGTGATCGCGGGCCTCAAGGTCGGCACGCTCATCGACCGATCACTCACGAACATCGGGCTTTCGCTGACCGTGATGCCCGAGTTCGTGACGGGGATCTCCCTCATCCTCGTGTTCGTCATCTGGCTGCGCTGGCTCCCGGTGACCGCACAGTGGGACGACGGGGCTGGCTTCTTCCTTCAGCTCAAGCATCTGGTGCTGCCCGCGGTGTGCCTTGCGCTCGTCCTGTTCGGCTACATCGCGCGGATCACCCGCGCGGGCGTGATCGAGGCACTTGACGCTGACTACACGCGCACCGCCTATCTGAAGGGGATTCCTGGGCGGCAGGTACTCCTCCGCCACGTGTTGCGGAACGCGCTGCTGCCGACGATCGCGGTCGTGGCGACCCAGATCGGATGGCTGCTCGGCGGGATCGTGATCATCGAGTTCCTCTTCAACTTCCAGGGGATCGGCCTGATGATCTTCCAGGCCTCCCAGCAGAAGGACTTCCCGCTGCTCACCTCGGGCGTCCTGTTTCTCGGCTTCGTGTATCTCGCCGTCACGCTGGTCGCCGACATCGCGTATGGCGTGCTCAATCCGCGGATCCGCTTGGGGGGCGGCGAGTGAGCGGGATCGCGTACCCGTCGGGCATGGCTGAGGAAGCGCGTCGGGCGCGCGGCGAGCGACTCGCGCTTCTGCTCCGCACCCCGTCCGTCGTGCTTGGGGCGGTCGTGGTCGCGTTCTGGGTCGTATGCGCGATCCTCGGCAACCGCATCACTCCCTACGACCCGATCTTCGACCACACCGGCGACCAGTTCGTCGGCCCGTCGTCAGAGCACTGGTTCGGCACCGACCGGCTCGGGCGCGACATCTTCTCGCGCGTGATCGCGGGCTCGCGCGATATTCTGCTCGTCGCGCCCCTCGCGACGCTGCTCGCGACCGTGATCGGCACCACCCTGGGGCTTGTCACCGGTTATCTGCGCCGCGCCGATGACGTCGTCTCACGGCTGCTTGAGGCGTTCCTCGCGCTGCCGTTGGTCGTGATCGCGATCACCGCGATCACCGCGGTCGGGACGCGGTCGCAGTGGGTCGTGTCGGTCGTGATCGCGCTGGTCTTCTCTGCACCGCTCTCCCGCACCGTGCGCGCCGCGGTGCTGCAGGAGGCGTCGCTTGATTACGTCGAGGCGGCGCGGCTGCGCGGAGAGAACGCGTTCTACATCATGGGCAAGGAGATCCTCCCGAACG
>SHVL01000082.1 GCA_009694305.1 Thermoleophilia bacterium | reverse complement strand
ATGAGACTTGTGCCGCCAAAACGCGCTGGGCGGCACGCTGCTTCGTCCTCGGTCGCCCGGATATGTCCCATATCTGCGGCTCCCTGCGTCCTCGCATCGCACTCGCCCATCACGCCCCAGCGACGAACCGTCATTCTGATTCGAGTTCTAAAGGAACAACCTTGCTGGGGCCTACAGCTAGTGCGCCGTTGGGTCATGCGACGGAGAGGGTGTCCGTCCGGAGCGGGTCCTAGGATCGTAGTGACAGGATGGCTGCGGTCGAGACGGGAAGGGAGTGCCGGTGCCGGATACAGAGCTAGCGGAAGAATTGCTCCAGATCGAGGAAGCCGATGCGTGGTTCGAGTATCTGGAAGAGACCCGCGCCCAGTCCGAGCAACGGTACATGGAGGTCGAGCCATGGGCATGGGCTCGCCTCAACCAGCGGCTCCGATCCGTTTCTGCTCGCCGCCTGCGGCTCCGTCCTGCCGCGGCCTGAGCAGGGTCGAGCGGGCATCCCTGCCGCGCGCGCCCCGCACTGATACTCTGCGTTCCGAGGCGCTATGAACATGGCCATGGTTTTTGACATCCGCTGCGCGAGGCCGGCATCCCGGTGGGATGCTGTACGCCCGCGCGCGCTACAACGAAGAGAGGCATTCTTTGCCCTGGTTTCGATGGAAAAACAAGAAGGACGATCAGACCGCGCCCGAGGGTGCAACCGCAGAGGTTTCACAGGCACGGGCTGAGGAGCAGGTCGCTCCGGGCGGCACGGCCGCTGATGCAAACAGGTCGGGTGCCGGTTCCGATCCAGAAGCGCTGAAGAGCAACAGGCGTCGCGGTAATCGTGGCGGGCGGGGTCGTGGTAAACGGCCTGCCGGCGAGGCGGCAGCCGCTGTATCTTCCGACGCATCCTCCGGTGCAGGCAAGCAGACGAAAGACTCTGCCCGGGAGAAGCCGGATCAGAGTCAGAGGGCCGAGCGCAACGCCGATCGGCGCCGCACGGGTGGCCAGGGTGGTTCGTCGCAACGGCGGCGACAGCCTCCACGCCGGGCGCCGTTGCCGACCGCGAAACGCGAACTGCTGATCTCGGTGGACGTCGGCGAGCAACGCGTCGCCATCATCGAGGACGACCGTGTTGCAGAGGTGTACCTCGAACGGCCGGAGCGCAGGTCGATCGCAGGGAACATCTACCTCGGCACTGTTGACAACGTGCTCCCGGGGATGGAGGCCGCATTTGTCGAGATAGGGCTCGAGAAGAACGGTTTTCTCTACGTGGACGAGATCATCGTGCCGGAACTCGAAGGCAAACGACACGGCAAGAAGATCCAGGATCTGATCTCCCGTGGCGAGAAACTGCTCGTCCAGGCAGTCAAGGACCCGATGAAGACGAAGGGCGCCAGGCTGACGACCGAGATCTCGCTGCCGGGTCGATTCCTCGTGTTCGTGCCAAACGGCGAGGGACTCGGTGTCTCCCGGCGGCTCGATGATGCCGAGCGCGCGCGCCTGAAGGACATCATCAAGGGCCTCGAGGTGAAGGGGGGTGGCGTGATCGTTCGCACCGCCGCCGAGGGAGCTTCCGCCGAGGATATCGAGCGCGACTTCGTCTTTCTGCAGCGGCTGTGGAAGACAATCGAGGCACGGGCGAAGGGCGCTGCGGCCCCGGCCCTCGTCTACCAGGAGGCCGAGCTACCGCTGCGGATCGTGCGCGATCTCTTCGCGGGCGACTTCGTCTCGGCGCAGGTAGACAGCGAACGCACCCACAAGCGGATCGTCAGTTATCTCAAGAAGACGTCGCCGCACATGGTCGAGCGGGTTCACAGGTACAAGGAGAAGGAGTCGCTGTTCGAGAGCTCGGGTGTCGAGAAGGAGATC
Organism: Thermoleophilia bacterium; assembly: GCA_009694305.1. GTDB lineage: Bacteria > Actinomycetota > Thermoleophilia > Gaiellales > Gaiellaceae > Gaiella. The sequence goes on along the minus strand of SHVL01000082.1, from coordinate 5,884 downwards.
GCCTCGACCCTCGACCGGCGCGTAGACCTCCCGTCAGGCGGATACCTCGTGTTCGACTACGCCGAGGCGTTCACCGTGATCGACGTGAACACCGGCCGGTTCGTCGGGTCGCGGTCGAAGAACTCCAACCAGCGGCTCGAGGACACGATCACGAAGAACAACCTCGAAGCGGTGAAGGAGGTTGTGCGCCAGTTGCGGCTGCGCGACATCGGAGGGATCATCGTGATCGACTTCATCGACATGGCGAACCCGACGAACCGTTCCTCCGTCGAGGACGCTCTGAGGGAGGAGCTCGAGCGCGACCGGACGAAGACCTACGTCGTCGAGATTTCTCCGCTCGGCCTCGTCGAGATGACCCGCCAGAACGTCACCGATGGCCCGCGCGAGATTCTCACGCGCAAGTGCCCGACCTGTGCAGGCGACGGCATTGTCATCTCCGAGCACACCGTCGCGATGAAGATCGAACGCCGCCTGCGTGCGCTTGCCTCACCCGGCAGTCGCGTCCAGGCCTATCGGGTAGCTCTGCACCCCCGCGTGCTCGAGATCGTCGCCGGCCCGGGTGGCGCCCGGCTTGCGGCACTCGAGGAGGTAACGCGCCGTCGCTTCTTCCTCGTCGCAGCGGAGGGCCATATCCATACCGATCATTTCTCGGTCGTTGCCGAGGGGAAGCTCGTGGACATCCAGCCTCTGTCGGAGATCGCGGAGGGATCGACCGTCGAGGTCGAGCTCGGCGAGATCGGTCGCTATGACGTCACGGCCGCCGCGGGAAAAATAGATGGGATCGATGTGAACGTTGCCGACGCCGCGAAGTTCGTCGGCAAGAAGGTGACGGTGACGATCGGCCGGGTTCTCGACGGACAGGCCTTCGCCACGATCGTCAGCTCGGGTGATGCAGGTGCCGGGCCGATCACATTCGAGAGCGAGGCAGAGAAGCCGACGAGGGCTCCGGCGAAGCGGAGGCCCACCGCAGGCGACGACGCGACCGGAGAACCTGTGGACTCCGATGATGGCGACGAGTCGGGCGCAGCGGTCAAGCCTGGCCTCGTGGGCGAGAGTGACGAGAGTGACGAGAGCGACGATGTCGCCGAAGCCGCTGACGACGAGTCCGGAGAGCCGCAACTCGCTGCCGACGGGACGACGCCTGCGAAGAAGCGTACGCGTCGTGGGTCACGCGGCGGCCGCCGCCGCAAGCCCGCGGCTGCCGGAGCGGTGGTGGAGAGCGATGCAGCGGCCGGGAGCGATGCAGCGGCCGGGAGCGATGCAGCGGCCGGGAGTGGTGCCGATGGTGCCTCGGATCAGGTGCAGGAGGACGCCGGTGCCCTCGAATCGGCAGAGGAGCAGAGCGGTGACAGCACAGCGGTTGTAGATATGAAGCCGACGCGCCCGACGCGCCCGAGGCGGCAACGTACGCCACGCATTCATGTCCCCGCCGATCCCGCCGGTCCCGCGATCTCGGCCGACCTGGTCGAGGATGCGGTGAGCGGCAGCGAGAGAGATGCGGGAGCAGCCGACGGGGCTGCGGATGCCGTGGATCTCGGGGTAGACGGCGACGTCGGTAGTGGCGGTGGCGACGAGAGTGAAGCGTCTCCCGTCGTGAAGCGAAAGACGCGTCGTGGAAGTCGGGGCGGCAAGAATCATCGGAAGAAGCCCGTCGCCGCCGAGGGCGGCGCTGCAGAAGCTGAAGGCACAGACGGTTTCGAGGTAGCCGCGGAGGCCGACCCGACCCGGGCCACGGTGAACGGCAGCGACGCGCCTGGTGCCGAGCCGGTTGGAGAGGTGACTGTTGCCGCGGCATCCACGGGCGTGGCGGTGGTGTCGACTGCATCTCCTGCCGGTGAGTCCGGAGCCGTCTCCGCTGCGGACGAGGCCGGATATGTCCCCATGTCCGAGTGGCTCGACGACTTCGACCGCAGATGATGCGCTGGGTTCGCTACACTCCCTCGGCTCGCGGGCACCTGCCCGCGTTTTCGACGTCGGAGACCCAACTCGTATGAGCTACGCAATCATTTCTCTCGGTGGCAAGCAATATCGCGTCAGCGAAGGTCAGCGCCTGCTCGTAGACCGGCTTCCGACCGAGGACGGCAAGACGTTCACGCCGGACGTCCTGCTCGTCGGCGGCGACGGCGCAACCGCTCTCGTGCCGAAGGACGTCACCGTCACGGTGAAGGTGCTCGGCCAGCAGCGTGGGCCCAAGATCCGGATCGGCAAGTACAAGAAGCGCACCGGCTACAAGCGCCACACGGGATTCCGCTCTGCACTGACCCAGATCGAGATCGAGTCGATCGGCGGCATGAAGAAGGCGGCGGCGAAGCCGAAGGCCGCCACAGTGGAGACGGTCGCGGCTCCGGCCGAGGTCGAGGTAGTGGAGGCTGCAGCAGTCGAGGTCGAGGCCAGGCCAAAGGCACCTGCGAAGCCAAAGGCACCTGCGAAGCCAAGAGCAGCGGCCAAGCCAAGAGCGCCTGCCAAGCCAAGAGCAGCGGCCAAGCCAAAGGCACCTGCGAAACCAAGAGCAGCGGCGAAGCCAAAGGCAGCGCCCGCAGCCGACCCGGAGGTCGCGTCGGACACCACAGGGGAGGATGAGAGCTAGATGGCACATAAGAAGGGGCTCGGCTCCTCGAGAAACGGTCGCGACTCCGAGAGCAAACGCCTCGGCGTGAAGATCTTTGCCGGGCAGGAAGTGAAGGCCGGGATGATCATCGTCCGTCAGCGAGGCACGCGATTTCGGCCCGGTGACGGCGTCGGCATCGGCCGGGACCACACGATTTTTGCGAAGCGCGTCGGTGTCGTCGAGTTTCGTCGCTCGGGTGACAAGCGCTTCATCTCGGTCAACGAGCTCGCGAGCTAGGCAGACGCGCCCCTGCGGGCGTGTCGAGCCAGAGCCTGGATCGCCGGGAGAGGTGAGCGAGTGAGCATGTTTCACGATCGGGCCCGGATCCGCGTCAAGGCGGGCCGCGGCGGTGATGGCGGCCTCAGCTTTCGCCGCGAGAAGTTCGTGCCGAAGGGCGGTCCCGACGGCGGAGACGGTGGCCGAGGCGGCGACATCATCATTGTCGCCGACAAGGATCTGCGCGACCTCTCGTCCTTCCGGGCCAAGTCGGTTTTCGATGCGAGGCGCGGAGGCAACGGCAGTGGTACGCGGAAGCACGGTGCCGACGGCGACGACATCGTGCTGACGGTTCCCGTCGGGACGCAGATCGCAGACGCGGCGGACGGCTCGGCCGTGGCAGACCTGCGGGAGGACGAGGCCCGGATCGTCATTGCGCGTGGAGGTGGGGGAGGGCGAGGGAACTCCAACTTCGCGACCCCGACCCGGCAGACGCCGCGCTATGCCGAGACGGGGATGCCGGGGCAGGCGTTCGAGCTCGAGCTCCATCTCAAGCTGATGGCCGATGCCGCGTGCGCGGGGCTCCCCAATGCGGGTAAGTCATCGCTTCTCGCCCGCATCTCGAATGCGAAGCCGAAGGTCGCCGACTATCCGTTCACGACTCTGGCGCCGATGCTCGGCACGGTCGACGGCCACGATGGCCGGCAGCTCACGGTCGCGGACGTCCCTGGCCTGATCGAGGGTGCAAGTGAGGGCATAGGCCTCGGGCACGAGTTCCTCGCCCACCTCGAGCGAGCTCGACTCCTGCTCCATGTGATCGACGCTTCGGAGGGCGACGCAGACGCGCGTTTCGCCGTGATCGACCGCGAGCTCTCGGCCTACGGCGCCGGCCTCGGAGATCGCCCACAGCTCGTCGTCCTGAACAAGTCCGACCTCGATCCCGAGCCTGCGCCATTCACCGTCGAGGACGAGCGGATCGTCGCGGTGCATCGCATCTCGTGCGCGACGGGTGCGGGGATCGACGAGCTGAAGTCGCTGCTGTTCACGCTCTGCGTGCAGGATGATCCCGCGCCGGTTCCGGTCGTCGAGGAGACCCCTGCATTTCTCGAATATCGACCCCGTCCCCCCGAGCGACGCCAGTTCCGCGTTCTCCGTACGGGTCAGGGCTTCCGTGTCGTCGGGATTGCTCCGGAGGGTGAGGAGTTGGAGGCCGCGCTGCGGGATGCGGGCGTCAAGAGAGGCTCGGAGATCGAGATCGGCGACGAGGTCATGGTGTGGGAGTGAATGGTGTGGGAGTGACGGGCACGGTCGGGATCTTCGGAGGCGCGTTCGACCCACCGCACAACGGGCACGTTGCCCTCGCCCGCGAGGCGATCGACCACTTCGCCCTTTCGCGGCTGCTCGTTTGCGTCGTGGCAGATCCAGACCACAAAACCGTTGAGACTCAGCCGCAGGTCAGGCTGACCCTCGCCGAGCTCGCCTTCGCGGCTCTCGACGAAGCAGAGGTCTCTCTCGACCTGTTTGGCCGCACGGTTGACTCGCTCGAGGCGCTTGATCTCGCTGACCCCGTCTTCCTGATCGGTGCCGACGAGCTCGCGGCATTCCCCACCTGGACGCGTCCCGACCGTGTGCTCGAGCTCGCTCGGGTAGGGGCCGCGACCCGACCGGGAACCGACGTGCATGCCCTGGAGGGCCTCGTTGCCGCGCTCTCGCAGCCCGAGCGGATCGAGCTCTTTCCGATCAGACCACTCACCGTCTCGTCGTCACGGGTGCGCGAACGGGTCGCCAGGGGGTTGCCGATCGACGATCTGGTGCCCGCATCCGTCGCCGCCGAGATCGAACGCCTGGGCCTCTACCGCACTACCTGAGGCCTGCGTGCCACCGGTACACTGCGCCGAGACCGTTCCGGGGGGCATGCGTGGTTCCGCCCGCCCGCCCCGTCCCGACCGAGGAAGCTGACCGACCTGACATCGCTCGAGCAAGCTCGCCGCATCGCCGCCCTCTGTGAGGAGAAGCTCGCGACCGACGTCACCATCCTGGACATGCGCACGGTGTGCGACTACACCGATTTCTTCGTCATCGCGACGGGCGGCAACACGCGCCAGACAAAGGCGATCAGCGACGAGGTCCACTTCGTCCTGAAGCGTGACCACGGCCTCCTGCCACGTGCGGTCGCCGGCGAGCGCGAGGGCACCTGGATCATCGCCGACTACTACGACTCGGTCCTTCATGTCTTCACCGAGGAGACGCGCGAGTTCTATCGGCTCGAGGACCTCTGGAGCGACGTGCCGAAGCTCGAGGCTGTCGCGAACGCGTGATTGTGTTGTCTTATCGGGCGAGGACGTCGTCCGAGGTGTTCTCTATTGTGAGAACAGTGCACGCTGAGTTATCGACGGATCAGAAGGGCTCGATAGCCGAGCTTGCCATCCCGAAAGCTGCAGTTGCGTGCCGGATCGGCGTGTACCGACCGCTGAGTGATGGCGAGCGGTACGACCTCATCTTCGATCTCGGAGATCGGCTCGACCGCGTGCAGTGCAAATGGGCACCGCTCCACGGCGACGTCATCGTCGTGCGGTCGTACTCGAATCGCCGAACCGCTGACGGCCTTAGGCGACGAGCCTACGCGCCCGGTGAGATCGATGCGCTCGCTGCGTACTGCCCGGAACTCGATCGGTGCTTCTATATTCCAGTCGGGCGCATCGCTGCCCGACTGCAGGTGCACCTTCGCACAACTCCGAGCGGTAACAACCAAGCCCGCGGCGTCAATTGGGCCGCGGACTACGCCTTCGAAGGGCTACAATCCACTCGTCTGGGGCCGTAGCTCAGCTGGGAGAGCGTCCGGATGGCATCCGGAAGGTCAGGGGTTCGAGCCCCCTCGGCTCCATCCGAAGCCCGCCCTGCGAGGCGGGTTTCGCATTTCTAGACGCGCAACGAAGCAAGCACCGAGAGCAACCGCCGATGCTGGTCGGGTGACTCGGGCAGGTCGAGCTTCGAGAAGATCTGCTGGCGACCGTGGCGAGCCTCTATCGGATCTCAGCGCTGCGGAGACCGGCCAAAGTC
>SHVL01000081.1 GCA_009694305.1 Thermoleophilia bacterium | reverse complement strand
AGCCGCCGATACCGACGAAGTAGAGGCGGCGCCCTGCGAGCGGAGCGTCAGCGGCCGGCAAGCTCGATCAACCCCTCGGCGATCCTGTCGGCTGCGTCGATCCGCGCCATCGAGAGCATCGCCGCCCGCATCACTGCGAGCCGCTCCGGATCGCCGAGCAGCTCGTCCACCAGGCCCGGGATCGAGCTTGCCTCGTCGTTCGGGACGACGATCGCGCCGCCGCCCCGCTCGAAGTGGCGGGCATTCAGGGTCTGGTGGTCGGCGGTCGCGTACGGATACGGGACGAGGATCGAAGGCGTCCCCGCTGCGGCGAGCTCCCACACCGTGCCGCCCGCGCGCGAGACGGCAACGTCGGCCGCGGCGAGAACGTCGCCGAAGCGGTCCGTCTGGGACAGGAGGACATAGTCCGGCCGGTGCACCTTCTCTCGCAGTGCCGCGAAGTCACGCTCGCCCGAGACGTGCACGACGCCCGGACCCGTGTCGCCCCACGCGTTCACGGCCATCTCGTTCAGCGTCGTCGCGCCCGCGAGCGCGCCGAACACCGCCACCACCGGAGTGGAGACTCCGAATCCGAACCGGGCGCGCGCCTCGTCCCGGTTCGCGCCGAGGTGGGCGACGGGCACCGGTCGCCCGACGACCGAGACCTTCTTCCCTTCCCGCCCCGGGATCGCGTAGGCGAGGAAGAGCTTCGAGGCAAAGGGTGCGGCAAGTCGGTTGGCGAGGCCGAGATGCGCGTCGGCCTCGGTCAGCGCCGCCGGGATCCGCGAGAGCCGGGCTGCGAGCACCATCGGCCCGGCGACGTACCCGCCGCCGCCAAGGACGACGTCAGGCCGTCGGCGCTTCAGGATCGATCGACAGGCGAAGGGTGCCTTGCCGGCGCGCCACAGCGCCTGCAGGAGCGCGAGAGACGGCTTCCGGGGGAAGCCACTGATCGCGAACGCGTCGAACTCGAAGCCCGCCTCAGGAACCAGCCGCGACTCGACGCGGTCGGGACTGCCGGCGAACGTCACGGTCGCTCCGCGCGCGCGCAGCGCCTCCCCCACTGCGAGCGCGGGCCGGATGTGACCTGCGGTTCCTCCCGCTGCGATCACGACTACGAGCTTCGACGACTCGATCATTCACAGCGATGTTAAGGAGAACTCCGACCGAAGCGAGCAGCACGACCAATGAGGAGCCTCCGTAGGAGACAAACGGGAGCGGGATTCCTGTCAGCGGCGCGATCCCGAGGACGGCGCAGAGATTGATTACCGCCTGCCCACAGACGAGCGTCGTGAGCCCCGCGGCGAGCCTCTTGCCGAACGGGTCACGGCAGTGGAGCGCAATCCGGAACCCGGCCCAGGCGAACACCCCGAAGGCGACGACCACCAGGGTCGAGCCGATCAACCCGAGCTCCTCGCCGACGATGGCGAAGATCATGTCCGTGTGTGCCTCGGGGAGATAGGAGACCTTGGAGACACCGTGCCCGAGCCCCTCGCCCATGATCCCACCCGATCCCATCCCGATGATCGCCTGCACGGTCTGGAAACCGGTTCCCTGCGGATCGTGCCAGGGATCGAGGAAGCTGAGGAAGCGGGCCCGGCGGTACGGCTCGACGTAGATTGCCGCGGCTCCGAGAACGAGCGAGATCGACGCGGCGAGCCCGAGCAGCCGGAGAGGCACCTCCGAGACGAGCAGGATCCCGGCCACCATGACGCCGAGCGAGATCGTCGTCCCGAGATCGGGCTGGAGGAGGATCAGGGCTGCGAAGAGACCAACGACGAGGCCGAGTGGCTTCAGCAGCTCGCCCATCGTCCGCGGCGTCGGGCGCCGCGCAAGGAGAGCGCAGGCCCACACGCACACCGCAAACTTCGCGAGCTCGGAGGGCTGCACGCTGATCGGCCCGATCACAAACCAGCGATGTGCGCCGTTGATCGGGGGTGCGACGACGAGCACGGCGACGCACAGGCCGAGCGTCCCCATGAGCAGGATCGGCGCGAGCGCCCGCAGGCGGTGGTAGTCGAACCAGGAAGCAAGCGTGAGGAGCACGAGACCACCGACGGCGTACGCGCCCTGCTTGGCGAGGAAGGTCATCGGGTCTCCGGCGCCGAGAGCTGCAGACGCCGAAGTGGCACTGAACACCATCACGAGCCCGAAGGCGACGAGGCCAAGCGTGACGAGAACGAGGAGGCGCTGCTCGAGATGTCCTGGAGGCCGCGGCGTCATCTCTAGAGCTTCTGCACCAGCTTCCTGAACTCCTGCCCACGCTGCTCGTAACTCTCGAACTGGTCGAAGCTTGCACAGGCCGGAGAGAGGAGAACGACATCGCCCTCCCGCGCTTCATCGGAGGCTGCTGCGACCGCCGTTGCGAGGTCACCACTGCGGTCGAACGGCACTCCGGCGCTCTCTAGCGCAGCAGCCAGCGCCTCCGTCGCCTCGCCGATCACGTAGGCCCGGTCGCCCGGTGCGAACGCCTCCGCGAGCGGCGCGTAGGGCTCCGCCTTCCCACGACCGCCGAGAACCACGAGCTTCCGCGCTCCGGGAAAGGAGGCGAGGGCGCGTACTGCGGCAGCGACGTTTGTCGCCTTGGAGTCGTTCACATAGCGAACGCCCGCGACCGTTGCGACCTCCTCGATCCGGTGCTCGACCCCGGGAAAGCTCTGCAGGGCCTCTGCGATTGCGTCAGCGGGGATTCCGGCTGCACGAGCGGCGGCGACGGCCGCAGCGGCGTTCTCACGATTGTGCTCACCGGGAATCAGGGGCTCGGCCGGTAGCGGGTCTCGCCCGTCGAACTCGATCCGGCGCGCAGCACCCGGCAGCGCGCCGAACCCGCGAGGGACGATCGCGATGTCGTCCGCGTCCTGGTTCTCGAAGATGCGCAACTTGGCCTCGCTGTACGCCTCGAAGCTGCCGTGACGGTCGAGGTGGTCGGGCTCGAGGTTGAGCAAGATTGCGATCCGGGGCTGCAGCGTGTCGGTGTCCTCGAGCTGGAAGGACGACAGCTCGCAGACGATCCACGCATCGGCAGCACTGGCACCAACGAGGCTCGTCAGAGGCCGCCCGATGTTCCCGGCCACCTCGGCCTGCACTCCTGCGGCTGCGAACATCGCACCGAGAAGCGCCGTCGTCGTCGTCTTCCCGTTGGTGCCGGTGACGCCGAGGATCGGGTTCGGGAGCAGCCGCGCGCCGAGCTCGACCTCCGAGATGACCGGAACTCCGCGTGCTCTCGCTGCTGCGACGGGAGGCGCTTGTGCCGACACGCCGGGGCTCTTGACAAGCAGGTCAACGTCGTCCAGAAGTACGTCGTCCCATTTCCCGAGGCTGATTGTCGCAGCGACCCCCGCGGTATCAAGTCCGGCGTCGGCATCGTAGGCAGCCACCTCGACGCCGCCGGCGTGGAGCGCCGCGACCGCCGCGCGCCCCGAACGCGCGAGACCGACGACGAGGGCATGGTCGGAGATCACCGGCATGAGGCAAGCGTAGGGGATGGGCGGCCGCCTGTCGGTTACAGGCGGCCGCCCGAAAGGTCATGCGCGCTGAGCAGCAACGATGCCACCGACGATCAACGCACCGCCGAACGCGATCGGCATCGTGACGTGCTCACCGAGCACGACGACGGCGAGGACGAAGCCGGAGACGGGTTGCAGGAACTGGAAGGTCGCGATCCGCTGGATCCCGCCCCGGTCGAGCGCCCAGTACCACCCGGCGTAGCCCAGGATCGACGTGACGAGAGCCAGCCAGATCACTGCGGCCCATGCAGTCATACCGGCATCCGGCACACCCTCTCCGACGAGCAGCAGGCCAAGGAGCGGCCCGAGAAAAACAGCACCGAGAAAAACGCCCCACAATGTCGTCCCCAGGCTCGAGAGACCGCGTGGCGGCAGCATCGCGCCTGCGACATACCCGGCAGACACGCAGAGCGCGGCAGCCGTCACGAGGAGGTCGCCGGTGAGCGTTGCGTCGCTCGCCGAGGCACCGCTGCCCGCGATCAACACGACCTCACCGGCGAGGGCGACGGCACAGCCGGCAAACCAGGCCAGTCGAGGGACGCGCCGGACGACGAGTGCCGCATAGGCTCCGGTGAAGACAGGCAGCGCAGCGAGGATCATCACGCCATGCAACGCCGAAGTCCGCTGCTGGCCGATCGTGTAGACGACAGGGAACACGACGAATCCTGCCGCCGCGGAGAGAAGCAACAGCTTCCGTGAAACGCGGCCGACGGGGACCGGGTTGCGTCCGCGAGCAAGCAGCGGCGCCGCGACGGCCCCTGCGATCGCGGTGCGCAGGCAGGCGACTTCAAGCGGCCCCAGATCCTCGAGAGCGAGCCTCGTCATGATCGGCGTTGCTCCCCAGAACACCATCACGGCGAGGGCAACGCCTACCGGTACGACCACCCCCCGTCCGGTGAAGCGCTTCTGCACTACAGCCTGAAACGCAGGTAGTAGCGGTAGTAGAGGACGAAGCCGATCGTGCAGAGGATCGCGCCGACGATCCAGAACCGCACCATGATTTTCGTCTCTGACCACGCCTTCATCTCGAAGTGGTGGTGGATCGGTGCCATCAGAAAGACACGTTTCCCGGTGCGCTTGAAACTCGCGACCTGGATGATCACCGACAGCGCCTCGATCAGGTAGATCCCTCCGATGAAGACGAGCAGCACCTCCGTCTGCGTCATCACGGCAAGTCCGGCGATTGCGCCGCCGAGCGCCATCGAACCGGTGTCACCCATGAATATCTCCGCCGGAAACGCGTTGAACCACAGAAACCCGATCACGCCCCCGATGAGCGCGGCGGTAAAGATCGCGACGTCGAGGAAGGTGTCGCTGCGCTCACCGACCGGCCCGGAGCGGAGCCACGAGATGGCCGCGATCGCAAGGAAGGTGAGCAGCGAGATGGCGCAGGTTCCAGCAGCAAGGCCGTCGAGGCCGTCGGTGAGGTTGACCCCGTTCGACGTGCCCGCGATGACGAGGAAGAGGAACGGGAAGTAGAGCCAGTGGAGGTCGATGTTCACGTCGATGACGGGGAAGTAGATCTCGGTGTCGAGGTAGCCGACCTGTGTCACGACCCAGCCGACGCCGATCGTGATAAGGATGAGCCCCAGCATCTTCCAGCGGCCCGCAAGGCCGAGCGAGCGACGCTTGCGCACCTTGAGGTAGTCGTCTGCGAATCCGATCGCCGCGCATCCGAGTGTCATGGCGAGCAACGTCAGCCCGGGCCACGTGAACACGGAGAGCGCGAGAAACGGCACGGCGGCGGTTGCGAGGATCAGGAGCCCACCCATCGTCGGAGTGCCCTGTTTGACGATGTGCCGCGAAGGCCCTTCCTCGCGGATCTGCTGGCCGATGCCCGTACGCCGCAGCCAGGCGATAAAGGTGGGGCCAATCGCGATGGCTACAACCATCGCGACGAGGCCGACGATCAGGACTCTGACCATGCTCTTGCCTGTTTCTCGATCGAGGCCGGGATGCCTTCGAGGCCAACGGCACGCGACGCCTTGACGAGGACTGCATCGCCCGGCCGCAGGAGGCCTGCGATGCTCTCGAAGCACGCCACGTTGGCGATCCACTCCCGGTCGGGCGCCTCCGTATCACGGATGTAGGGACGTGCCCCTTCGCCGATCGCGACAACGACCTCGATCCCGACCTCGTCGAGCAACAGGCCGACGTCGTCGTGATAGCGCGGAGCGGCCTCGCCGAGCTCCGCCATCTCTCCGAGGATGGCGACACGGCGCCGTTTGCCGGCTCGCTCGACCAGGTCGAGGATTGCGGCCCGCATCGAGATCGGGTTCGCGTTGTAGGCGTCGTTGACGATCAGGCCTCCACCCGCGAGCTGCATCTCCTCACCGCGCCAGCGCGACAACCTGATCCCGTCCGCGCCCTCCTGCGCCCGGTCGAGCGAGAGCCCGAGCGCGTCGTAGGCAACGAGTGCGGCGAGCGTGTTCTCGGCCATGTGACGGGCACGGAACGGGAGCGTCAGGGTCAGTTCACGGCCTCCCAGGCCAAACCGCCAGTCGTCTCCCACCGCTTCGACCTGCGTTCGGTCGAAGCGGCGAATCTGGATGTCGGTTCGGCCGAGGTGGGGCTCGAGCACCGGGCAGTCGGCCGGAACGACGGCGATCCCGTCCGGGGGCAGCGCGACGATCGCCTCCGCGTTCGCCTCGGCCACTCGCTCCACGGTGCCGACGAGCTCGAGGTGCTCGGGGCCGATCGACGTGACGATGACAATGTCCGGGCGAGCTGTCTCACAGAGGGCAGCTATCTGGCCGAGGCCCCGCATCCCCATCTCGGTCACGAGCACCCTCGTCTCCGGTTCGAGCCTGCAGACGGTGAGCGGCAGGCCGATCTCGTTGTTCTGGCTCGCATCCGCCCAGATCGTAGGGGTCTGTGCCTGGCAGAGCGCCCCGAGGATGTCCTTCGTCGAGGTCTTTCCCGCCGAGCCGACGACCGCAACGACGCGTGCGTCGCTCTTCGATCCCACGAGGGAGGCGAGTGCGGCGAGCGCAGCCTCCTGGTTGTCGGGCACGAGGGTTGCGGCACCACGCGAGGCTGCGTCGGCGACGTGCGCGACACCCGTATTGAGAGCGACAAACAGATCGCCCGGCCCGACGACGCGGGAGTCCGCCTTGATCCCGACGACCGAAGTGCCCGCCACCGAGGCACCGGGCACGAGCTTCCCGAGACCGAGCGCCTCGATCTCATGCCAGTCCACGGGGATCATGCGGAGAACCCCGCGGCCCGCAGCGCCTCACGCGCCACGGCACGGTCGTCGAACGGTTCGATGACACCCGCCGTCTCCTGGCCCTGCTCGTGGCCCTTTCCTGCGATCACGACGACATCGCCGACACCGGCGAGGGACACGGCGCGCCGGATGGCGCTTTTCCGGTCGGGGTCGATCTCGACACCCATCCCTGCACCCTGAAGGATGTCCTGGATGATCGCGAGCGGCTCCTCGCTGCGCGGGTTGTCCGAGGTGACGATCACATGGTCGGCCCGCTGAACGGCGACGGCGCCCATGATGGGACGTTTGCCGCGATCGCGGTCTCCTCCGGCTCCGAAGACGCAGACGAGCCGTCCGTCTCCCAGTTCCCGGGCGGCCTGAAGGACGATGTCCAGCGAGCCCGGTGTGTGTGCGTAGTCCACGATGAGCGCGAACGGCTGGCCCTCGTCCACTGCCTCGAATCGGCCCGGAATGCCGGTCATCGCTCGCACACCCTCCGCAAGGACGTCGTCGTCGATGTCGAGCAGGAGGCCCGCGGCGATCGCACCGAGCACGTTCTCGACGTTGAAACGGCCACGCAGCGGCGTCTCGATCTCGATCCCGGCGGCGATGAACCGGCTACCGTGCGGCCCCATCTCGAGGCCCTCCGGACGCACCTCCGCCGCATCCGTGAGGCCGAACGTGATGATCGGCGCCAGCGCCGTCTCGGCAAGCTCGAGCGCCAGCCTGCGCCCGTGCTCGTCATCCACGTTCACCGCCGCCGGTGGCGCGTCGGCTCCGACAAAGAGCCGTCGTTTCGCCTGGTAGTACTCCTCCATCGTCCCGTGCAGGTCGAGGTGATCCTGCGAGAGGTTCGTGAAGACGAGCACGTCGAAGCGCACCCGGTCGAGGCGACGCAACAGGGAGCCGTGTGACGAGGCCTCGACGGCAACGCTCTCGTCCCCCGCGTCAACCATCTCCCGGAACAGCCGCTGCAGGTCGATCGCCTCCGGCGTCGTATGCGGGGCTCGGCGGGCGGTGCCGCCGACGACCCATTCGACGGTGCCCACGAGGCCGGGCGAGCGGCCGGCGGC
>SHVL01000024.1 GCA_009694305.1 Thermoleophilia bacterium | reverse complement strand
GCCGTGGCTACATGCACGAGAACGCGGCGGCGCGCTTCTTCCGCGAGGTGCGGGTAGACCGGATCTGGGAGGGCACGAGCGAGATCCAGAAGCTGATCATCGCGCGCGGACTCCAGAAACGCGGCGCAGCACCCTATCTCGGCTGGGAGCCGTAGGGCCGGGGCGAACGGCGCCTGCTCGGGCGAGAGCACGCTGGCGCAGGCGAGTGTTCGTGTATGTTCCCTGAGTGATTATTGCTCCGGTTCGTGCTGGGATCTATGCGCGGATTTCGTCTGATCGTGAGGGCGATACGCTTGGCGTGCGGCGGCAGCTGGCGGACTGTGAGCGGCTTGGGGAGCGCAGGGGCTGGGAGGTTGTCGAGCGGTATGTCGATGACGATGTGAGCGCGTGGAGTGGGAAGGCGCGGCCGGAGTACGCCCGGTGTCTTGATGATCTCGCTTCCGGTGTGATCGACGGGCTTCTGGTTTATGACCTTGATCGTTTGCATCGGCAGCCGCGTGAGTTGGAGGCGTTCATCGATCTCTGCGACCGGTTGCACCTGACGAACGTCGCCTCGGTCAGTGGTCAGATCGATCTGACCACTACGGATGGGCGGTTCCAGGCGCGTATCCTGGGTGCGATGGCAGCGAAGTCGAGCGACGACACAAGCCGTCGTATCCAGCGCAAGCACGAGGAGCTCGCCGAGAACGGCAAGCTCTCAGGCGGCGGCAGCAGACCCTACGGATACAACGCCGACCGGCTAACGGTCAACCCGGCCGAGGCCGAGGTTGTGCGTGAGTGTGCGAGGCGTTTCCTGGCGGGTGAGTCGATCCGGGCGATCTGCTCTGACCTGAACGACCGTGGGATCGTGGCTGCGAGCGGTGGGGAGTGGTCGCCCCAGACCTTGCGACGGATGCTCTATTCCGGTCGGATCGCAGGGCAGCGTGAGCACAAAGGGGAGATCGTGGCTCCTGCCGAGTGGGACGCGATCATCACCACGGCCGCGAGCGCGACTATTAGGGCGACACTCGATGACCCGGCCCGGCGGACGAACAGGAGCGCCCGCCGCTATCTGCTGACCAGGGTGCTGCGGTGTGGTCTGTGTGGGGAGCCGATGGTAGCTCGCCCCCGGAGCGGCGGCCAGAAGCGCTATGCCTGCGCGAAAGGCCCGGGGCTGAGTGGCTGCGGCCACATATACCTCGGAGCCGATGAAGCCGAGGCGTTCGTGGCCGAGGCCGTGCTGTATCGCCTCGACTCGCCCGAGTTCGCCGCGATCCTGAACGGGCAGCAACGCTCGCAGCCCGACGCGGAGCGATACCAGCGCGAGGCCGACGAGGCCCAGGCACAGCTCGCGGAGCTTGCAGACGCCTACGGCAACAAGGCGATAGGGATGGCCGAATGGCTCGCCGCACGTAAACCGATCGAAGCAAGGCTCACTCTTGCTCGTAAGCAGCTTGCGAAGGCGACCCGTACGACCGTGCTTGATGGCAACGTTGGAGCGGACTCCGGTTTGCGGGAGCGGTGGCAGACGCTCGACCTGACCCGGCAGCAGGCGATCATCAAGGCCGTCCTCGATCACGTCGTTGTCGCACCCGGCAGGCAGGGCTACAACCGCTTCGACGCCTCACGCCTCCAGCCGGTCTGGCGCGTCTGACCCAGCTGCCGGCCTGCGGGGCGCCTCCCGGCTGACGCCGGGCGCCGCGCCCATCAGGTCAGCCACCTGGCCCAGTGACCCCAGATCAGTCACGTGTACGGGAAGCCCCTGCGAAGCGCACGAAGCCTCGACCCATGCGGCAACGACAGCGGGATCAGTCATCCCACGCCACCCAACAGGCGGGCGGACCCTGCCAGCCGTCCTCCCCGGACGAAAGCCATACGTGCGCTGGCGACCTCCCCATCCGCTCCGATGCCTGCCCGATCACATCGTCCGGTGAGCGTCCCTCACAGACCAGCGACGAAGGCGTGGAGCCCTGCGCGATCTCGTAGCGATGCAGACCTGCCGGACGATCCCCGTCAACTGCCTTGCCTGCGTACTTCCCCAGATAGCGGGCCGCGAGCCGCACCTCACCGAGCGACCCCGACCCCACCGGCAGATCCCCAAGCAGCTTGATATGCACGATCCCACGGCCCCACGCCTCCCGGATCAACGAATGACCCACGTAGCGGCCGACCGCGAAGTGGAGGTGCAGACCGTGGCCGCCGGGATGCCATTCCGGCACCCACAGATACGGCAGCGCTTTCCCGCCAAGCCCGAACCGCAGCCGCTTGAAGAACCCCGCCGCATCCGCCCGAACCACCGTCGGGTCGTGACAGCCCTCCCCCGCATACGTCAACGTGCCGAGACGGTTCAGCCGGTTCGCGGCGCAATAGCGGCGCACCTTCGCCCGCGCCCGCCTCGCCCCCTCCTCCAACGCCCGAACCTGATCCGGCACCCCACCGCCACCACGGCCAGCGGGGAACACCGAACGGAACGAACCTCCCGCCTCCGCAGCCTCCGGATACAACGTCAGCGCCCACCGGCCACCCGCCGACAAGGCACTCCGACTCCCAACCACAGCGTCCATGAATACGGCCCCTTCACTCGAGATAACAGAGTGAGCGGGCCGCTATCACCACGCTCGGTGCCCATCCATTAATCCGCCGGTGGCGGGGCCGATGACCCCGGCGTCGCCCCTTCCATGATCCGCCGGTGGCGGGGCGGTCACCCCGGCGTCGCCCGAGCGTCGATGCGCTCGCGGAGACCAGGAACCTAACAACCCCGCCGGACGACACCCCCAGATCCCCGACGAGTTACGTTGCTAATACAAGAAAAGAAGCCGGGCGCTACGCGCCCGGCTCAACAGCGCCGCGCAGCCGACGAGCGCCAGCGCACCCAACGACGACGGCGCCCACCCACTGACCTCGGGTGAAGGCCCACTCATCACGTCCGAGCAAAAACCCGCTCGGACGCGACGAGCCTCGGGGCCAACACCCGACTCGCCACAGGATCAGCGGGCGGGCGCCGCAGCAAGGGCCTGATGACATCGGCCCGCACATGCGCAGGGCGGCAGCCGTCGGGTCGGCTGCGGCGTCCTTACACTGTTCCGATGCGCGCGTACAACGCCTCTTGGATGCTCGTTCTTGGCGTTGGCTCGCTCGCCTTCGTCGCAGCGCTCTTCTCATTCACGTCTCGCCACTGGCTAGCCGCGGGAGTATTCGCAGGCGTCGGTCTCACAACCTATGTCCTCGGAGTAGTTCTGATCGACAAGCTACGAAAGCGTGTCCCGCAAGAGGATTTGGAACGACAAGGACAGCGAGCCGAGAACATGATCGGTGCGATCGCACGCGCTCAGTCTGGCGGCTGGACACCCAAGAGCGGCAAGAAGAACCCTCCCGACGCCTAGCCTCCTCGTATCCGCACGGTTGCGAATCGCCCGCCCGGGCACAACGTCTTACGAGGGACATTCGTAAACGCTGGCGCAGGCTTCGGATCCGTACCTGCGAGTTCGCTGTACGTTGTCGGCGCATGGATGTCGTGCTGATCCTCGTCCTGACCGCCGGAACGTTGCTGGGCGGTGTGGGCCTCGTACGAGGGTGGAGGCGCGACGCCACGAGCGACTACTACAGGATGCCGTCTCACTGGCCGTGGGGAGAGGCCTCTTGGTACGGCTTCCGTCGAAACGAGCTGGTTGCTGAGCTGGTCGCCGTCACGCTTGTGTTCTCGGTTCTATTCCCTGGTCTTGTTTCCGTCTGGGGAGTGCTCCTTTTCGGCGTCCTGATACCTCTGTCCGCGGCGGTGTTTCTCGTAAACAGGCCACGACTCGTAGTCCCACCGGCGCTACGCGACCAGCCTGGCTTCTTCGCCGCCTGGAGGCGTTGAGCGCGACGCACGGCTCGGCGCGGGTGAGCCATGCAGGCGACGATCCAGGTTTCGGGTGACATTCCCTAACGCTGGCGCAGGCAACCGTGGTCAGGCAAGCCTCTCTCTGGTCCGGCAAGGCTCAGTCGTCCGGCGAATCGCCTCGAGTCCAGATGTAGGTGGTGTCTTCGAGGGCCTCCACGGAGCGGTGCGGTTGGTTCCGTGGGAAGAAGCCGATCTCTCCCGCGCCGTACTCGACGTTGATGCCCGCGTTGCGCAGGACACAGCGGCCGCTCAGCATGACGACGTACTCGTCATACGGGTGGCTGTGCTCGTCTGCCGGGCCACGTTGCCCTTGCTTCAGGTGGACGATGCCCCAACCTTGCTTCTGCGGAGCCTCGATCTCGTCCGCTTCAATCTTGATGCCCATTGTGACCCCCGGGTGAGGGCTGCGTGACGATCGAAGCTGTGATGATAGATCACAAGGGTACGCCGCGTATCGGTTAAACCCGTTCCGGTGGGGTCAGCCTAGGACGATGCGGGCGTCGAGGCCGACGGCGCCCGCCGGCGTCACGAGCAGCGGGTTGATCTCGATCTCGGCGATCTCCGGATGGGCTGCAGCGACCCGTGAGAGGGCGGCTGCTGCTTCGGCAGCGGCACGCACGTCCACCGGCGCACGGCCGCGCGCTCCGGTGAGCACGCCGGCTCCCCTGAGCGAAAGGAAGAGCGCCTCGAGCTCGTCGGCCGTCGCGGGAGCGAGGGCGACCCTCACGTCACGCAGAAGCTCTGCGTAGACGCCGCCGAGGCCGACGAGGACGAGCGGGCCGAAGCGCAGGTCGTGGCGGGCACCGACGATCAGCTCGACGCCGCCGCTCGTTTCGACGAGCGTCTCGACCGAGAATCCCTCCGGGGCGAGTCGCGTCTCCATGTCGGCGGCCGCAGCGGCAACGGCCGCATCGTCTCCCAGGCCCAGAGCGACGCCGCCGGCATCGGACTTGTGCAGCAGCCCGAGCGCTTTCAGCACGACCGGATAGCCGAGCTCGGCTGCGACGGAACGCACTTCATCCACGGAGGCCGCCGGGCGTGCGTCGGCGAACGTGATACCAGCGGCGGCGAGAACGTCCCGCGACTCGAAATATCCGTCGCCGGCAACGGGGGGAGCGGGATCTCCAACCGAGGAGACACCCGATGTGTGCGCCTCGCGCTGCTCGACAAGGTGCGCGAGGGTATCGACGGCCGCCTCGATATCGCGGTAGACAGGCACGCCCCCGGCTCGCAGAGCCCGGGCTGGTGACGAGTCCCAGTACATCGCCTGCGCCAGAAGCAGGTTCCCGCTTGCCTCGGCGGCACGTGCGATCGCATGGCCCACCTCCGTCTCTATGACGCTGAACTGCTCGTTCATCTGGCTGTAGCCACCGAAATAGCCGGTGAAGATGACCGCGTCCACCTCATCCGATTCGAGCACCGTGGTCGTGACGCGCTCGAAGCTCCAGAAGTCCCGCTCTCCCGCGCCAGCGAGGTCTACGGGGTTCGTCGTAATGATGCTGGGCGCGATATCGGTGAGACGCTTCGCGAGCTCGGGCGAGAGCTCCGGCAACTCGAGTCCCGCCTCCGTGACGAGGTCGGCTGTGACGACGCCCGTGCCACCGCCGTCTCCGACGATCGCGACCCGCCGCCCACGGGGCCGGTATGGCGCAAGGCTCGAGAGCGCGCGATCGACGAGCTGCTTGGGCGTCGCGACGCGGAGGATCCCCGCAGCGCGGCAGGCCGCCGCAACGGCGGCCGTGTCGCTCGCAAGCGCGCCGGTGTGGGAGGCCGCCGCCCGCGCTCCGGCCTCGCTGCCGCCGGCGGCGAGGAGAACGACCTGCTTGCCGGCCGCGACCGCAGCAGCACCGGCCCGCGCAAAGGCCCGTCCGTCGCGGAAATCCTCGCAATAGACGCCGATCACACGGGTGTGCTCGTCCGCCGCGAAAGCCTCGACGAGCTCGGCGGCCCCGATGTCGGCCTGATTGCCGAGCGAGGCGAAGCGCGAGACCCCGAGACCGTATTCCACGGCGAGCAAGCTCAGCTCGATCGCGAGGTTTCCGCTCTGGGAGATGATCCCGAGCAAACCGGGAGTGAACGGGTTCGAGCCAACATCGAGATCGGCGGCCGCGTCGTAGACGCCGAGGCAGTTCGGGCCGATCATTATGGCACCGGCCGCACGCACCT
Organism: Thermoleophilia bacterium; assembly: GCA_009694305.1. Taxonomy (GTDB): domain Bacteria; phylum Actinomycetota; class Thermoleophilia; order Gaiellales; family Gaiellaceae; genus Gaiella. The sequence goes on along the minus strand of SHVL01000024.1, from coordinate 33,116 downwards.
TCTCGACCACCAGGCGCTCGCGCTCCTTGCCGGCAGCGTCGATCTCGCCGAGCCCCGCCGTGATCGCGACGATCGCGCGAGCACCCACAGCAAGCGAGTCGTCGATCGCCTGCTCGAACGCGGCCGCCGGAAGCGAGATGACGACGAGGTCGGGAGCTCCCGGTAGGTCGGCGAGCGACCGGTAGACCTGCTGGCCGAGGATCTCGCCGCCCTTCCGGTTGACGAGCCAGACATCACGGCGGTGGGCTCCGTTCAACGCACCGGCGGCGATCCACTGACCCCACTTCGTGGGATCGTCGGATGCGCCGAGCACGGCAATCGACCGTGGATCGAAGAGCGGCCTCAGGTCTCGCACGGCGACAGGGTACGTCACTCGATCAAATCCGCCGCCGACCTACGCCAGCCCTCGAGCCTTCCGGCTCGAGAGCTGCTGCCGCTTCCCCGCTGCCAGCTCGACCTTGCGCAACCGGATCGAGATGGGCGTTACCTCCACACACTCGTCCTCACGGATGAACTCGAGCGCCTGCTCGAGCGAGAGCAGAGTTGGCGGGATCAGCCGCACGAGCTCATCCGAGCTCGACGCGCGCATGTTCGTGAGCTTCTTCTCCTTGGTCGCGTTCACGTCCATGTCCTCGGAGCGCGCGTTCTCGCCCACGATCATCCCCTCGTAGACGCCGACCCCGGGGCCGACAAAGAGCTTTCCGCGCTCCTGCAGGTTCGAGATCGCAAATCCGGTCGTCGGGCCCTGCCGGTCGGCGACGAGAGAGCCACTCGGCCGCGTGCGAAGCTCGCCGTACCAGGGCTCGTAGCGGTCGAAAACGTGGTGCAGGATCCCGGTGCCACGCGTCTCGGTGAGAAACTCCGTGCGGAAGCCGATCAGGGCGCGTGCCGGCACGAGGTACTCGAGCCGGACCCAGCCGGTGCCGTGGTTGACCATCTGCTCCATCCGGCCCTTCCGGAGGGCGAGCAACTGCGTGAGCACACCGATGTACTCCTCGGGCGCGTCGATGGCGAGCCGCTCGACCGGCTCGTGCACCTTGCCGTTGACCTCCTTCGTCACAACCTGCGGCTTGCCGACGGTGATCTCGAAACCCTCGCGCCTCATCAACTCGACGAGAACGGCGAGCTGCAGCTCGCCACGGCCCTGCACCTCCCAGGTGTCCGGTCGCTCCGTCGGGAGCACCCGGAGCGAGACGTTGCCGATCAGCTCCGCGTCGAGCCTGCTCTTGACCTGGCTCGCCGTGAGTCGCGAGCCCTCGAGGCCGGCGAGCGGCGAGGTATTGATCCCGAACGTCATCGAGAGCGACGGCTCGTCTACCTGCTCCACCGGCAGTGGCCGCGGGTCGTCGAAATCGGCGAGCGTCTCGCCGATCGTCACCTCGGGGATTCCGGCAACCGCAACGATGTCGCCCGGCCCGGCGTCGGCGGCCTCGACGCGATCGAGCGCCTCGGTGACATAGAGCTCGGTGACCCTGGCGCGTTCGACGGTGCCGTCGGCCCGGCACCAGGCGACCTGCTGGCCCTTGCTGATCGTGCCGTTCCGGACCCGGCAGATTGCCAGCCGGCCAACGTACGACGAGGCATCGAGATTCGTGACGAGGGCCTGCAGGGGATGGCCCTCCTCGTAGGTCGGCGCGGGAATCGTCTCGAGCAGGAGGTCGAGCAGCGGCCGCAGGTCGTCTGCGAGCTCATCGACCTTCAGCCCGGCCTTCCCGGCCTTCGCATTGCAGTAGACGATGGGGAACTCGATCTGGCTCTCGTCGGCGTCGAGATCGAGAAAGAGCTCGTAGACCTCGTTCACGACCTCCTCCACCCGCGCATCGGGTCGATCGACCTTGTTGACGACGAGGATCACGCGCAGGTGCGCCTCGAGCGCCTTACGGAGGACGAACCGCGTCTGTGGCAGCGGCCCCTCGCTCGCGTCAACGAGCAGCAGAACGCCGTCTACCATGCGCAGGCCGCGCTCCACCTCGCCGCCGAAATCTGCGTGGCCCGGCGTGTCGATGATGTTGATCTTCGTGGCGCCGTACCTGACCGCGGTGTTCTTCGCGAGGATCGTGATGCCCTTCTCGCGTTCGAGATCCATCGAGTCCATCACCCGCTCGGCAACGGCCTGGTTGGCCCGGAACGTCCCGGACTGCCACAACATGGCGTCAACGAGGGTTGTTTTCCCGTGGTCAACGTGCGCCACGATGGCGACGTTCCGGATGGCATCGCGCGTGGACACCGGAAGAGGGTAGCCGCCGAGCCTCCGAACACCGCCGAGAACACGCTTTACACGGCGCTTACGCCGGCACCATCACGGGCTAACCGATACCCGTAAGAATGCACGCATGACACTCCGCCCGCTGCGCCTGCTGCGCCTGCTGCCCGTGCTGATGGTCGCGGGCACCGTTCTGGCTCTCGCCCTCCCCGCCGTCGGGGCCGCAGCCACCGCCGGCCTCGGGGAGGACCGCGGCATCGTCCAGTCGATCGACGCAGCCCGGATCGAGTTGCGCGCCCTCGACGGGAGCGTTGCCTCGTTCGCCATCTCACCGGCAACCAGAGTGAAGCTCAACGGCAGGCGCGCCACGCTCACCGCTATCCGGCCCGGCTACGTCGCGACGGTCACGCACGACGGCGGAAACGCCGCGGTCGTGATCCGGGTCGTCGGTCGCCCCGTCATCATCATCCGTCGCGGGGTCGTGGCCTCGCTCGGTAAGGGCGCGATCACGCTTTACACCCCGGAGGGCACCGCCACGATTCCCCTCGACGTGGGAACGGTCTTCCGGTTCCGCGGGCTTCCGGGAGCCTGGTCGCAGGCCCGCCCGGGGGCGCTCGTCGTCGTGCGCTACCGGGACGGCGAGACGGCAAGGACGGTCAACGTGCTCAAGCGCGCGAGGGCGTGACCGCCGGGGCACCTCGGCGCGGCACGATTCTGCTCGTCGAGGACGAGGAGGACATCGCGACGCTTGTCCGCACCTACCTCGAGCGGGAGGGGTTCGGAGTGATGTGGGTCTCCCGTGGCGCCGACGCGCTGCTCGCGCTCGAGCGCAACGAGTTTCGCCTCGCCATCCTCGACCTCCAGCTTCCCGATGCCGATGGCCTCGACCTGTGCCGTGCCATCCGCGAAAGCTCGGCACTCCCCGTCGTCATCGTGACCGCACGCGACGAGGAGGTCGATCGCATCGTAGGGCTCGAGCTCGGCGCCGACGACTACGTGACGAAGCCGTTCTCACCGCGTGAGCTCGTTGCCCGGATCCGGGCGGTGCTCCGCCGGGCCGAGCCCGAAGAGGCGGAAGCGACGGTCGTCACGGGTGACATCTCACTCGAGCACGGTGGTCGAACGGTCTCCGTCGCCGGCCGGCAGATCGAGCTCACCGGCAGGGAGTTCGATCTCCTCGCATACCTTCTCACGCACCCTGGCATCGTGATGTCCCGCGAGCGCCTGCTCGAGCGCGTCTGGGGCCTCTCGTTTCCCGGAGGCACGCGGACGGTGGACGTGCACGTCGCCCAGCTGCGGCGGAAGCTGGATCGGCCGGATCTCATCCGCACCGTGCGTGGCTCGGGATACAAGGTCGCGAGTTGAGCCGCCTGCACGGGCCGCGCAGGCTGCGAGCACGGCTCTTCGTGGGGATGGCCGCCACCGTTGCCGTCTCGATAGTCGTCGTACTCGTCGTCGGCCTGGCACTGACGAGGCGCTCGCTCGACGAGGACGCGCTACGTGCCCTGACGCGCCAGGTGAACCTGATTGCAGCCCAACACGTGGCGAGCCCGTTACCGCGGCGCAACAGCGAGATCGGCCGGTTTCTCGCCACCGAGGAGGAACGCCTCGCGATCCTCACGCCCGTGCAGGCGGAGCTGCTCCTCCCCGGCCCGGCTGCAGCTCGGCTGCGGGAAACCGGACGTGCGGACGGCACGGTCGATGTGCGCGGCGAGCCGTTCCGGTACGCCGCCCGGCTCGCGGGTGGCGACGCGATCGTGCTCCTGCGGTCAGCTCGTAACCAGTCGGCCGACTGGACGCCTTTTCTGCTGGGCCTGGCGCTCGCCGCCCTCCTCGGCCTTCTGCTTGCCGCGGGTGTCGCGTTCCTGCTCGCCCGGGCCGTCGCCCGTCCCGTGACACGCGTTGCCGCGGCAAGCAGGCTGTTGGCCGAGGGCGACAACCCTGATCCCCTCCCGGTCGAGGGATCGACGGAGCTCCGCCAGCTCGCCTCGTCGTTCAACGAGCTCTCGCAGGAGCTCCATCGGGCGCAGGATGCCGAACGTGCGTTCCTCCTCTCGGTCAGTCACGAGCTGAAGACGCCACTGACGGCTATCCGGGGTCATGCCGAGGGCCTCAGCGACGGCATCGTGTCACCGGAGCGCGCCGGGGAGGTGATCGAGCGGGAGACCCGGCGCCTCGAACGGCTGATTCGCGATCTTCTCGACCTCGCCCGCCTCCGCCGCCGCTCGTTCGACGTCGTGCTCGGCCCCGTTGACCTCGGCTCCGTGGCCGACGAGGCAGTCGCCCGACACGCCCACGATGCCCGGCTCTACGGGGTATGCCTGGAAAGCAGGGTCGAGCCGGGTGCCGGAGCGATCGCCGATGCCGGCCGCACCCTGCAGGCCCTCTCCAACCTCACCGAGAACGCAATCCGCTGCACCCCGCGCGGAGGAACGGTAGTGATCGAGGCCGCCGCGGGAAGGCTGTCGGTCGTAGACGACGGCCCCGGACTTGCGGCCGATGATCTCGCGCGCGCGTTCGAGCGTTTCTATCTGTGGGATCGCTACGGCGCCGACCGGCCCGTCGGGACGGGACTCGGCCTCGCGATCGTTGCGGAACTGGCAGACGCAATGGGTGGCCGGGTCACCGTCGAGAGCACGCCCGGTGCCGGATCGACATTCAGCCTCGTGCTCGACCCCGCCACACTTCCAGCCCACAGTTCCGGGCCGCACGCTTTACGTACGGCTTACGCAGCGCTGAAATCCGGCGAACACGTCCCTCCTAGTGTCTGAAATGACATCGCACCCAACAGGAAGGACATTGACATGAAGCGCTCGACATTCATCGTAGCCCTCGCCGCCGTAGCGGCGGCTCTCGTAGCGACAACCGCTGCATTCGCCGGAGGACCGGGCGGCAAAACACTCTTCCGCTACGTCGGACAGGTTCAGAGCACGACCGGCTCCTCGGTGACCATCTCCGTCGAGAACGGCAACGGCCCGGCTCTCCACTCGCTCCTCGGGCAGAGTCAGGTGCAGACGTTCGCCACCGACGACAAGACGGTCTTCCTGAAGTGGGCGGGCGGGATTCCCACCGTCGTGGGCATCGCCGATCTCGCAACGAACGACTACGTGACGGTGAACGTCCGCTCGAATCGCGAGGCCACCCTGGACACGATCAGGGCCAGGCCGGCCGCCACGGTGGCCGACCGCGGGCAGACGTTGAACAGGCCGTCCGGACAGCTGTACCTCTTCCGTGGCGTCCTCGTCTCGACCGCAGATGGCAAGGTGACGATCACCGTCAAGGGCGGGAACCGGCACGCACTGAAGCTGCTGATCGGGCAACCCGCAGACCAGACGTTCACGACGGGCCCGGAGACGGTGTTCCTCCACTGGGCGCAACGCATCCCGACGGTGATCGACGCATCGGGGCTCAAGGTCGGTGACCGGATCCTGATTCGCATCAGGGCAGCCCGCGATCTGAGCCTCGCCGAGGTGGAAGCGACCCCCGCCCGGCGCGTCGCCGACCGAGAGCCGAAGGCGCAGGAGACCCACCAGAACAACCAGTCGTAGGAGAACTGGGCGACGGGGCTCCCGGTCTCGGCCGGGGGCCCCTTTGTGCGTGGGCTGCCTGCGCGTAGGGGCATTCGTTAGGCACCGGGTCTGCCCTGTCGCGGCCACGATTGGTCGGAGAGCATGTCCTTTTCTGTTGGTCAGATGACGACGGCGGGGCGGATGGCCGCGGAAGTCGTCTGATCCTGATGGCCTTCGCCCGGGCCGCAACTGATTCAACGCCGGACTGAACGTCGCTGGCACTTGGCAGGAAATCTTCTCGCCCGCATCCCTACCCCCGAGGACGTAGTGGCGCTCTGTCGCACCCCGGATCACCACACCGTTGCGCAACCACATACGCGAGGTTGACGCGACCGGCCAGCCCGAAGTACGGATCGTCTTCCACCTCAACGTCGAACCCACCGCCGCCGACCTGGACACCTGGCTGCTGGACGGGTGGGATCACATCGACAGCCGGGTCGCCGACCACACCGGAGACGTCACCCGCGCAGCGACCGGCCGACCTCCGGGCCCGAGGAAAGCAGGGCGCCACCCTCGATGAGGCCGAGCCGACGGGCGAGCAGGCCGGCAGTCGTCGCCTGGAGCAGGAGCGTAACGACGATCGCCATCGCCACGAGGGCGACCGCGATCTCCGCACCCTCGACCTGCCGGGCGAGCAGCAGGCTCGCGATCGCCGCAGGAACGACCCCCGTTTCACGGCACCAGGAGAGAAACACGAGCTCCTGCCATGTCCACTTGCCGCGCCGGTCTGGCAGGAGACAGACGAGCACGGTCACGGGACGCGCCACGAAGATGAAGACGGCCATCACGACGAGCCCACCCCAGAAATACTCCTGCAGAGCCGCGAAGGGGAGGTTGATTCCCAGCGTGACGAACACCGCAAGCACCGCGATCTCCGCGACCTGATCCATGAACGACTTGAGCTTGCCGGTGTGCTCCAGGTTGCGACGAATCCCGAAGAGATCGGAGTTGGCGACGACGAGCCCCATCACGAACGCGGCAAGATAGGACGAGCCGCCGAACTCGTCTGCAGTGAAGTACTCGAGAGAGACGAGCGCGAGGACGGCAACGGCGGGCGACTCACGCCAGATCCCGACTCTGTGGGACGAGAGCATCAGTGCCAGCAGAAGACCGCCGCCGAGACCGAAGAGCGCGCCGACCGCAAGACTCTGCCCGAAGGCGAGAACGGTGTCGGACATCGTGACACCGCCACCGACGATGGCGGTTGCGATGGCGAGCGCGAGAATCGTGCCGGTGGGGTCGTTGAACGCCGACTCGGCGATCACGGTCTGGGAGATCTTCGGGCGAAGACGAAGGCGGTCGAACAACGGGATCAGGATTGCCGGGTCGGTCGCAGCGAGGACGGCGCCGATCAGCAGCGCCACCGTGAACGGCACGGAGAACACCGGCGCCGTGACGGTGGCCACGATCAGCGCGGTGATGAGGACGCCGGGCAGCACGAGCATGCCGAGCCCAAACGCGGTACGCGAGATCACGCGCAGCGAGATCTGGAGCCCTCCGTGGAAGAGGATCAGCGAGACACCGAGGGTGAATACGAGTTGTGCGCCGATCCCGTCGAGTGGGTTCTCGACGAGACCGAGCACCGAGGGTCCGACGAGCGCACCGGCCCCGACGAGCACGAGCATCACGGGGATCCGCAACAGCGAGGCGACGGGCACGGCCAGCAGTCCGGCACCGAGGATCAGGCCGATGTCGCGGAGAACCTCCTGCCCGTCCATCCGCTAGCTCCTTGCTCTGGCCGTCACGGCCTAACGCCCGTGCCAGAGGGTTGCCTGCGCGGCTTCGCCCTCCTGCGGCCTGAGATCGGCAAGCCGCATGTACTCGGGAACCTCGTCGCGAGGAATCGTTGACGCATCGGGATGATCGAGCTCGACGAGGTTGCCTGCAGGGTCGCGGACGTACATCTGGATGCCGCCATCCGGCAGCTCGAACATCGCGTTCCCGAACGTCGTGTGATCGAGCACGCCGAGCTCCTTCATCCGTCGGTAGACGGGCATGAACTCCGTGATCTCGAGGGCGAAGTGTGCGTGAGACGGCGGCTCGCCCGGTCGTTCGAAGAGATGTACCTGACAGCTGCCGGCCTGGAGCCAGGCGACCGGATACCCGAAGTCCGGGGTCGGAAGCCGCTCGAGCTCGAGCTCGTCCACGTAGAACCGCAGCGACGTTTCGAGATCGTGGGCGACGATGCTGACATGGTTGAGCACAAATCCCACTGAGCCGTGATCATAGTCGGCCCCCCCGGGGCGCAGGCGGAGGCGCGATCTGCCGACCGAAGTGCGTGGCGGTCAACGGTTCGCCCGTGGCCTGCTCGATCAGCGCATCCCATCGCACCGAGAGCCCCGGGCCGAAGATGCGCCGGGTGAGGAAGGCGCCGGCCGCCGGGCGATCAACGAGCCCGCCGCATTCTCGCTCCAGGACGGCGGCGAGCTGCGAGGCGACGAGATGCCCGTAGAGGTAACAGTGGTAGTAGACCGGCACACAGGCGACGTGGATCTTGGCGGCCCAGTCCGGCCTGCGACGGCCGGCCGGGGCAGCGATCAGCTGATAGCGCTCGACGAGCTCCCACCACCGCGCGTCCAGGTCGGACTCGGGGTCGGCGTAGAGCGAGAGCTCGAAATGCGTCATCACGAGAACCCAGCGCGCGAAAACGAGAAGCTCGGCGGCGCGCGCAGCACGGAGGTCGTCCGTGATCGCAGAGACGACGGCCGCGTCGGCCCCGAGCACGCGCTCCAGCCATTCGGCGTCGCCCGCGAGTCGCCCCATCAGGATCGCGATGCCCTCGGTGACGACCGTGTGGCAGTCGCGGAGCAACCAGGGAAGGGTCGGGTCGATCCCACTGTCGAACGTCGCGTGGCCGAGCTCGTGCAGCATCGTGTCGAGCCAACGCTGGCCGGGAACGACATTGGCGAGCACGCGCACGTCGCCCTCACGGTCGATGTCGATGCAGAAAGCGTGCTGGCACTTTTCCTCGCGTGGAAACAGGTCGCTCCGGTCGAGAACCGAGAGTGTCTCGAGCCCGATTCCGGCGAACGTCTTCTCCGACAGCGCAACGGTGTCGCCCGCCGCGAGCAGGGGGTCGAGGTCAACGCCCCCCTCGACCGGCACTTCCTGAAAGAACGGGTCTGCGTAATGCCATGGAGCGAGCTCCGCTACCGGGCACCCGAAGCGGACCGCAAGGCGACCGTCGAGATCGGCCTTCCAGCGCGCAAACGGTGTGGCGGTCGCAGCGTCTACCTCTTCGAGCGTGGCAAACAGCTTGTCCTCGTCGAGCTCGGATGTCGCGAGCGACAGCGCAAACCAGTCCCGGTGACCGACTGCGCTTGCGGCCGCGTTTCGGAGTCGAGCGAGCTCGCGCACGTCGTCGGCGACCACCGCGCCGACGGTCTTCGAGGCCTCCCACGCCTCCCGCCGCTCGGCCACGTCGTCACTCTCGCGCAGGATGCCCAGGATCACATTGTCGTCCACCCGGCTTCCGGCGACGCTGCCGCGGTGAACGGAGAAGGCCTTCTCCACGGTGGCCTCCAGCTCGATGATCCGCGTGCGTAGCTCTACGGGAACCTGGTGTGCGAGGAACGACGCCCGGAGTAGGTCGAGCCGACGCCGGGGTGTGCCGGTCGCTTCCGCACGCGCCTGCTCGATCACGGCAAACCGCTCGCCGTCGGCCAGAAAGTCCGACAGAGCGGTCTCGGCCTCTATGCGGCGGGCCTCGTGTGTGGTGTTCGCGAGGATGTTGAAGTCCCACACGGCCCTCGACGACGCGGCGTGGAGGGGAGCCAGTTCGGCTTCGATCAGGTCGGATACGCTCGCCGGGTCGGTCATCGTATGCGATCCTACGTCGGCCAGACCTCGTGTGAGGTACACAACGAGCCGAACTACGGCACACTACGAGCATCCACGACCTCAAGGAGGCGTCCACGATGGCAACCCGAGCCCATGTTGATATCGATCGCGCAAAGATCAAGGAACTGACCGATCGAGAATCGGCAAGGCTCGATACACGAACGCAGGGCTCGAGGGAACTCTACGCGCGCGCCCGGAAGAGCCTCGTCGGCGGCGTCGCCTCCTCGTACCAGGTGCGCGATCCCTGGCCTATCTACCTCTCTCGCGGGAAGGGCGCGCAGGTGTGGGACGTTGACGGCAACGAGTACCTCGACTTCCACAACGGGTTCGGCTCGATGGTGCAGGGCCACGCGCATGGCGTGATCTCGAAGGCCGTGACCGACCGGATCGGTCTCGGCACGCACTTCGCTGCGCCCACCGAGGACGCGATCATCGTTGGCGAAGAGCTTGCGCGGCGCTTCGGGCTCGAGAAGTGGCGCTACGTCAACTCGGGCTCCGAGGCGACGATGGATGCGATTCGGATCGCGAGAGGCGCCACCGGCCGCGACACGATCGTGAAGATCTTCGGCTCCTACCACGGGCATCACGACTACGTGATGGTCTCGCTCGGCGTTGACTACGACTCGATCGGAGACCGCTTCGACCTCCAGTCGATCCCGTACGGCCTCGGCATCCCCCAGGTCGTGGTGGACATGACGATTGCCGTCCCGTTCAACGACGCCGAGGCGATGGAACATCGGATCGAAAAACTGATCGAGGAGGGCCGCGCGCCGGCGTGCGTGATCATGGAGGCCGCGATGATGAATCTCGGGGTCGTCCTCCCCGAGCCCGGCTATCTCGAGGCCGTCCGCGAGATAACGAAGAAGCACGGCATCCTGCTGATCTTCGACGAGGTCAAGACCGGTATGTGCATCGCGGCCGGAGGCGCCGTCGAGAAGTACGGCGTCATGCCCGACATGGTCACGCTCGCGAAGGCGCTCGGTGGCGGCCTCCCGTCGGGAGCGATCGGCGGCACGACGGAGGTGTTCGAGAAGGTCGAGAGCGGCGAGATCGTGCAGGTCGGAACCTACAACGGCAATCCGCTGTCGATGGCGGCGGCCCGCGCCAACCTGCTCGACGTCATGACGCCCGACGCCTACAACCACCTCGACGCGCTCAACGAGCACCTGCTTGCCGGCTGCCAGGCCGTGATCGAGAAGTACGAGTTCCCGGGGTACTCCGTCGGCGTCGGCTCGAAGGGCTGCGTCACGTTCTCACCCGAGAAGATCACCGACTACGAGTCGTTCAAGGCGAACCAGGACGAGGAGCTGTGCTCGCTCGCATGGCTCTACAACATGAACCGTGGCATCTTCATGACGCCTGGCCGCGAGGAGGAGTGGACGCTCTCGATCACGCACACGATCGAGGACTGCAACACGTTCGTGGCGGCGTTCGAGGAGCTGGCGCACGACCTCACATCCTGACGGCGCCGCACGCTAGAAGGGGTCGGCCAGCCGGGGTCAGCCGACCGGGCTCCTCGCGAGCCCGGCGGTGCGCACGCCCTCGGAGAACGCCCCGAGGCTCTGATCCCACCGCAGCCCCGGCCAGCGGAACTCGGCCCGTCCCTCGCCGACGTGATAGGCAACGGTGTAGAGCGTGCCGAGGCGGCTGTTGCCGTCCGTAACGAAGAGCGGCGGTACCAGGAACCCTTCGACGAACCGGTCCGCGCTTCCGGCTTCGGTCACGAGCCGTTCGAGCGCCCCGTGCCGCTCCACGCTCATCGTGGCGCGCGCGTGATCGTGCCACTCGACGCCTCCCTGATGGTTCGTCGCGGTAACCGCCACCGTCAGCTCGACCTCGCGGTCGGGAGAGAGATACGCCGTGCAGACGTCGCCCCCGAGATCGACGATCGTCAGCGTGTGCGCAAGGTGATACGGCAGTCGCCTCAACGTCGCCCGCGCCTGCTCGGTCGTCTCACACGTTTCGAGGAGGTACCGAACGACGAGAGGAACGCCGAAGCCGCAGCCGCAGCCGACGACCTTCCTGCCGCCGAACGCAAGCGAGACCGCGAGACCAGCGCCATTGACCCCGTCGAGAAGACCCCACGCGCAATCACCCGACCCGATCACCGGCTGCACCCACCGCGTGTGGAGGATCGAGCCCTCGAGTCGCTCCGGGGCGTAGTCGTAGTTGCGCGCGAGCACCGGTGCCGGCGCCCCCTGCCAGACGGCCTGGGAGCAACCCGAGAGATACGACGGCGGCGCCCACATCGCGAGGAAGCGGGCTTCGAGATCGCCACCACCCGCAAGCGCACACACGCGCTCGTAGGTCGGCACGAGCTCGGGCATGTGCTCCTGCAATGCCCGCAGCGATGCAGCGTAGGAGGGACGCGCAGCCTCACCCTCCTGCAGGAACCACGCCCGGTAGCGCGGCCAGTGCGCCTCGAAGAGCTTGGCCCAGCGGGCACCGGGCTCGAGTTGCTCGATCGCCTCGAAGGTGAGCATCAGGGCATCAGAGCATCTTGAACGAGAAGGGCTCCGGCTCGCGCACGGGCGGTGCTTCGTCTTTCCCGATCGGCACTGTCAGGAACTGCCGCTTGATCCCGTTGATCCACGTGCGAGCACGGTCGGTGAGCTCGTGGTCGTCCGTCTGCAGGCGGCCGCGCGTGACGAGGATGCCGATGTCGGCGCCGGGATAGCGGTAGCCGCCGGCCTGCGCGATACGCAGGTAGAAGGCCTCGTCCTCGCTCGCGATGGTATGCCAGTCTGTCGCCTCACGGGCGAAGGAGATGCCGCCGTGGGCTTCCGGGTCGAGCTTCCAGATGCCCGACCGGGGCGCCTCGGTGATCAGCTCGACCACGTCGGCCGTGTCCTTGAGGATGAACTGGGCCCACTCGTCGATCGCGCTCGGCTGGGCCCAGCCGGCGTTGAGCTCGGCGACGTCGACCTCGTAGTCCACGTCGAGGAACTCGAGCAGGTGGAAGAGAAAGAGGGGCATGTCACCGTAGGCAACCGCCGTCACGTTGGTCATCGAGCTCGCCCCCGTGACACGGGGGTTCAGCTCACCGAGCCACATCTCGCCCGTGTCCATGTCGGCGAGGAAGTCGAGCTCGAAATAGCCGCGGTAGCCCTCCTCGCGCAGCCGGTCTCCCATCTGCTGCGTGAAGGCTCTCGCCTGGAGTCGATGCTCCTCGGAGAGGGCCCCCGCGAACACGTCGTTGCCGCACCAGCCGCCGCCGTACGGGGTGAGCTCCGGGAAGCCCGTCAGCTCGGTCATCAACGGTCCCACCAGGGTTCCGTGCCTCGTGATCACGCCCTCGATCGCCGCCTCACGGCAGTTGATGCGCTTCATCACCTTCAACTCCTGGCCCACGATCTTGCCCTCGTTCTCGTCCCAGTCATCGACCGACGCGACGAAGAAGGTCGTCTGACCCGAGTCGCCATACGGGGTCTGCACGACGAGATCGGTGCCTATCCCACGCGTGTTGGCGAGAGCGAGCAACTCCTCGTAGGTCGCGGCGTGTCCGAGGATGTTAGGGACGCTCGGCACGCCGGCCTCGTCGCCGAGTTGGGTCGTGACGATCTTCGAGTCGAGCCGGTTACGGAGCTCGGCGGGCGGGAACGCCACCTCGAGCCCGGCCTCTCGGGCAAGCCGCTCCGTCTCCCCGTCGAACATCAGGAAGACCGCCTTGCCACCGCCGCTCGCCTTGACGCGGTCGATCACTTCCTTGTGGCCGAGCAGGTAGTTGCAGATCTCCTCGATCGAATCGAAGGTCGGCGGCGCGACGTGCTCGGGGACGAAGACGTTCGGGTGCGAGCCGTCGAACGAGTCGTAGTAGTTGAGGTACGAGAAGTTGCGCACCCAGCGGTCGATCCCGAGCAGATTGAAGGGCGTCGCGGAGACGAACCAGATAGGCGTCCGGTTCGTGCGGAAGAAGCGGCGGATCTCGCTGATCCCGCGCAGCGGTGCAGGAGCGGCGCCGCCTGCAAACGCACGAACCGGAGGCGCGTAGACCGGGCGCTCCGGAACTGGCTCTGGCTCCGGCGCGGGCTCCACCACAACAGGTGCGACGGCTGTTTCGGTTGCCACCGGAACATCGGTGGCGGTGGTTCGCCTCCGCTGCAGGCGTGCCGCTGCCGCGCCAATCAGCGCCAGAACGATGCCGAGCAGAGCGAGCGTCCGGGCCTTCATCCGGCGAGCCCACACCAGTCGCGGATGAACACCGCGAGAACCTGGGCTGCAGAAATCATCGAGGGTATATTGACGCGTTCGTCGACCCCGTGCGCGTTCTCTGCCCAGGCGCCGAAGCAGACGGCTGGAATGCCCTGCTGGATGAAGAGCCGTGCGTCGGTCGTCGCGGTCGTCGAGACAAGGGCCGGGGCGACTCCCTCGAGGCTCGCGTAGCTTCCCGAAAGTGTGGTGACGAGGGTGTCCTCGACGTCGATCTCGGAACCTGCGCAGGCGAAGCCGTCGTAGCGCACGCGTGGTGGATGGGCGGCCAGAAACGGGTGACCCTCTGCGGCGTGCGCCACTGCGGCCTCCACCTTTTGCTTGAGCCACTCGACGGGTTGGCCAGGGAAGAGGGCGAGACGACAGGAGAGCGTGCACTCGGCTGCAACGGTCGACGGCCAGTCACCGCCACGAACGACTCCGATATTGAGATTGATCGGATGCTCGAACATCCGATACGCCTCAGGTGGATTCCCGTTCAGCTCGTCTTCGAGACGTCGCAGAGCCGCCACCACCGGGAAGGCAGCCTCGATCGCGTTTGCACCTTCCTGCGCGTCTCCCGCGTGCACCGGGAGACCTGCAATGTCTACATGGAACCAGAGCACTCCGACCTGCGAGATCGACATGGACGCCGGAAACGGCTCCGTCACGACGCACGCGTCGGCCTGCAGGCCACTGACCGCGCACTGAAGCGCACCGTTTCCGGTGCACTCTTCCTCGACAACCGACTGCAGCTGGAGCGGGGCGAGAGGTGCGAGGCCGAGGCCGCGGAGCGCCTTCACGGCACCCAGGATGATCGCTAGTCCGCACTTCATGTCTCCGGCGCCACGACCATAGAGCCAGTCGCCGTCGCGGACCGCGGAGAACGGCGCGGTGCGCCAGAGGTTCGCAGCAGCAGGTGCGACGACATCGATGTGGCCGTTGAGGACGAGCGATCGGCCGCCCTCGCCTGTCGGGTGCCAGTTGGCGATCACATTGCGCTTCTCCGAGACGTCCCAGGAGAACGGTGACGCAGCAGGATGAGCCCGGAGCATCTCCTCATCCAGTGGCATGTCGGCGGGATCGAGGCCGAGCGCGCGGAATGCGTCTCGCATCACCTCCTGTCCGGGCTCCTCGTTGCCGAGGGTCGTTGGCGCCTCGACGAGGCGGACGAGGAGCTCTTCCATGTACGCCGACTCTGCGACGACGGCCTCCGCAATCTCCGCTGCGGCGCCATCGATCGCCGTCTGTCCGGTGCCCGGCATCGGGCGAGGGTACCAGCGCGCCGAGCCAGTCGACCGCTAAGCCAGGTTAAACGGAGCCGAGAGCTCGCGACGCCCGGTCGAGAGCGTCCCTGACGTGCTCGCGCAGGGCGTCGACCATCGAGGCGAAGCTCGGGCTCGCCCTCCGAGATGGACAATGCGAACTGTGCCGCGCGCGGGTCGCCTCGAGAGCATCGGGACGGCTCGTCCAACCGCTCGGCGTCGCCTGTTCCGATCCGCCTGCGTGAAGCCAGGCCCGTCGCTCGGCGACAGCGCGCCGTGCCCAGTCCGAGGCACACCATCCGCGAGCGCTCGGGAACACGGCCACCGTCGACCCGGACAGCACGGCGAACGACACGGGATCGGTGAACCACGCCTGGAGCATCCGCATCCGACCGGCTCGGCCCGGTGTGTGGTGGGCTCGAGCAGGAGGTCGCCCGACTGGATGACAGGCAGGTCGGAACCGTGGGAAGCACAGACCTCCTCGAGATCGGCGGGGCTCCCTGGGTCGGCCACGACCGATTGCAGCTGGCGGACGGGGACGCTCTCGGATACAAGCGCACGCCAGTCGACGAGCGGTAGGTCGACAGCGTGGGGATCTCGGATCAACCGCACGTGCTCTCCGAGGGCGAGCAGAACGCGCAGTGGCTCTGCGACGAGCTTCACGCACAGGTACGCATCCGCCGGGTGCTGGTGGTCGCGTACGACCGCCCTCGTTGCGAAACGCGCCCACCAAACGATCTCGCACCATGCCGCCTCGCGAACCTCCTGTCGGGTTCGCTCGCCAATCGAGACAGCGTGCTTCGGGCCTGCAAGCTGGCGCCACCCGTTCTGATCGGAGGGGAGTCCCGGTCGGTCGAGCAGGTTCACGGGATCGCGCGGAATACGCCGTCCGTGGTACGCCGCGGCTCCGTTCCCGAGACCGAAGGTCGTGTTCGTGACGCCTGCGATCGTGGCAAGATCGGTGGAGCTCACGATGTCGGCCTGGACGAGGCCGTCGAATCGATGCACCGATGCACAGGCCGGCACCGACGCATCCGACCGGGTGACGACAACCAGATCGATATCCGAGAGACCGGGAACCAGACGCCGCTTGCCGGACGAGCCTCGGGCGTACACGGAGCCGTCGAACCGCGAGGCCAACCGCTTCGACGCGACGATGGTTGCGACCGAGTACCCGAGCGCCCAGATGTGACGGAGAGGAGTTGCCGACGTCGCCACTACGCAGCGTCGCGCAACCTCCACCGCTGTCCGGCTAGGCGACAAGGCCCCGGCGAAGGGTGGCCCGGACGGGAGCAACGGAGACGACCGAGAGTTGCGAACCGCTCATCGCAAGAGTGGGGCCAGGGCTCCCCAGTTGCGCTCGTGGTCACGGCCGATCGTCAACCGCCACACCCTGGCGTGTCGGAGCCCGGCGCCGCAGCACCGGGCGCGCATCGCGACGGTGCCTGTTTTGCCGATCACGTCCCGCATCCCGTGCTGAAGGACGAACTCCATCCCCTGGTAGACGCCGACACCGAAAACACCCTCGCTCAGCAGTGGGCCTACCGCAGCCCGACGCGGCATCGGCTCGAGCGTCGCCGACCGGCCTATCGAGCGACGGCCGATAACGATGTGGGCAAGAGGGCGCGGCACAGGGTCGATTCGGTGGCGGAAGGATTCGAGGTCGAGCGCGAGCTTCGGGTGGAACTCCATCCACTCGATCCGTCGCACGCTCGCGGGGGGGAGGCGATCGGCGTCCGTCTCGTTGATCCCGATCCGGAGGGGAAACGGGTGGACGGTTCCCCTGCGATCGATGAGCGGGGTGTCCTCGGCGAGAACCCTCACGTTGTCCGCCTCGAGCGCCCGCAACGCGAGGGTGCTCTTGCCGCCGCCCGAGGGCAACATGACGACGATAGCCCCACCTGCAGCGGACAGCCCGAGGCCGTGGAGCCTGACGAGGCCGATGCGGTCGAGATGCTCGCCGATGCGAGAGAGGAGAAACTGGTGTCCCGCCTCGTGGACGAGATGCGCCGTCTCGCCCGTAATGGTCAGCACGCCCGAGGAGCGATCGAGGACGGAGAGGGCCTTGCCGAAGTAGTCGACGATCGTGCGCTCGGCTGTTTGATAGACGACGTTACGGGGCGTCACGAACGACGCCGTACCATCGCCCAGCGCGTCGTAATCCGGCGCTCCACGAACGATCTCGACCCGGATGCCCGACGGCTCGCCGGTCTGAACCGGCGAAAGAAACCAGGCGAAATCGGCGACCACGGCATCGACGACCTCGGCCCAGTCGCCGACGACCGTGACGCGAAGACCGTGAATTGCCAGGCCGACCTCACGCATCAGCGGCACCGGGCTCGAACGGACGGCGCAGTGCTTCCTCGGTGTTGCCGCGGAGGCGGTGCGCAACGCGGGTGGCCGCGCCCTCCCAGGTGAGACCAGCGCTCGCTGTGACCGCACATGCTCCGGCCTCCTCCCGTGCCGCTGCGGGCGTCGCAAGCGCACGACCGAGTGCCGACGCGAGCGCGTCGGCGCCGCCGGCCGGGTCGAAAGTCCAACCGGCCCGACCCTCTGCGACCAGGCGAACGTATGCCGGGCACGCCGATATCGCAGGCCTCGAACAGCTCCCTCACCTCAGCGTCCTGAACGTGTCGGGCCTGCACAACAACCCTGGGATCGGCTGCAGCATCCCGACGGATCACTTCCTCGATGCCGGCGGCCGCAGGATCGCCCGCCACGACGAGCCGTGCGCCCGGATCTGTCACCTTGCGGAAGCCGTCCAGCACGAGGTCGATCTCCTTGTACCTGCGGAGAGTGCCGAAGGCGAGGAACACGGTCTCGTCGCGGGTCGAGCGAGGCGCGGGATACGCCGTCGAAAGTGGCCCGTGCGGCACGACGTCGATTCGAGCGCGGTCGATACCGAGCTCGAGAGCGGCGCGTTCGGCAAGCGTGTCGTCGTGACAGAACAGCACATCCGCCCTGCGCGCAAGAGCGTCGGCGATCGGCTCACGGCTCCCTGGTTGCTCGCGGGAAGGCAGATCGTGGATCGTCCACGCGATCCGATACCCGAGCAGTCTCGCGAGTCGCAATCGGCCCTGCGCAAGCAGGATGCGCGACCGCGTCGGACGACCGCCGAAGCCGTGAACGGTCGATCCGGCTGGAGGATGACACCTTCGCGCCCAAGCGCCCCATAGAGAAGGGTCTGATACGGGTTGGATGCCGACTCGTACGGGTAGCGGGCGACATTGACCGTTCGCTCGTGGATCGAAACGTGGCGGGTCCGGGTCGGTTTCGACACTCCGCCCGACAATACCGCGCGCCGGCTCAACAGGCCGTATCCTGCAGCGGTGACCGAGGCGATGCTCGAGGCCGGCAAGGCGTCCCGCGCGACAACCTCCTCGGCGAGCCGACGTGATCTGCTCGTCGCTTTGACGCTGTCCGATCTTCGCGCCCGCTACGGCCGGGGCGGCTGGCAGGTGATGAAGTGGCTCCTCGATCCGTTCTTTGCCACCGGTGTCTATCTCGTGCTCGTGACGTACGTGGTCGACCGTCCCGGCCCGGCGCCGGGCCTGAGCATCGCGTGCGCGACCGTGCCATTCCAGCTCATCATTGCCAGTGTCGTCAACGGGCTCAGCTCGGTGCAAATGCGGCACTCCATCGTCCTCAACACGCGGTTCGACCGGACGATGATCCCGCTCGCGGGAGTGATCACCGAGACGATTGTCTGCGGCTCATCCCTGATCCTGCTCGTCGTGATGATGGCCGCGTACAGCGTCGCCCCGACGATCGCCATCCTCTGGCTGCCGCTCGTGATCCTGGTCACGATTCTGGTCTCACTTTCGATCGCCTACCCCGCATCGCTGATCGGCGTCTGGTGGCCTGATCTCCGGACGTTCGTGCTGTCGGCCGTGCGCACGCTGTTCTTCGTCGCGCCGGGACTGGTGGCGCTCTCGCAGGTTCCGTCCGGCGCGCAGAAGTGGCTGAAGCTGAACCCGTTGACGGGAATCTTCGAGGCGTACCGATCAGTCCTCCTCTATGGCGAACGCCCGGCAGCATGGGAGCTTCTCTACCCCACTGCCTTCGCGATCATCCTGCTTGCGCTGATCGTGCCGCTCTACCGCAGTGAGCAACGGCAGTTCGCCAAGATGGTGGAGGGATGACCGCGCGGATCGTCGCCGCCGGTGTCGGTGTCGAATTTCGCTTCGACCGCCAGCGGCGTCCCGTCTCACCACGTCTCTCGCACCTCCGTCGTGCGGGCACGAGATCGTGGGGCCTCCGCGATATCGATCTCGAGATCGGCCCGGGCGAGGCGATCGCCCTCCTCGGCCGCAGCGGCGGTGGCAAGACGACCCTTCTCCGCACGATCGGTGGTGTCTTCGTCCCCGACGTCGGCACGCTCACCGTCGAAGGGAGGCTCGGAGCGCTGCTCTCGGTCGGTGCAGGCGTGATGGGCAGCCTCACCGGGCGAGAGAACGCGCAGCTGCTCGGCGTGCTTGCAGGCCTGCCGCTCTCCATGGCTCGGAGCGCGACGCCGAGCGTCCAGGCCGCGAGCGGCCTGGGTGTCGCCTTCGAGCAGCCTGTTGCAAGCTACTCGCAGGGAATGCGAGCGAGGCTTGGCTTCGCGACGGCCGGCGAGGCCGATCCAACGATCCTCCTGCTCGACGAGGTCCACGAGGCCCTCGACCACGACTACCGCGCCTTCGTTCGAGAGCGTGCACGCGAGATCCTTGCACACGGCGGGATCGTGATTGCCGCGGGGCACGACCATCCGCTGCTCGAGCAGCTCTCGACCCGGGCGCTCTGGCTAGACCGCGGGCGGATCGTCGCGGACGGGCCGTTCGCAGCCGTCTGTTCGAAGTATCTGGCAAGCTCGCCCGAAGCGGAATGATGGACGATGCAGGAACGACGATGCGGCTAGCATCTCCGTGATTGCGCATGGTCCGGCTACCATTCCCCTGATGGCAACCGTGGCCAGACCCAAGACGATTCCCTACGACTGGTATCTGGATCCGTCCGTCGCTCGACTGGAGCAGGACCGGATCTTCAGGCGCACCTGGCAGTACGCAGGGCATCTCGGTGAGCTCGCCGAGCCTGGATCGTTCGTGACGAGTCGAGCAGGAACCGTGCCCGTCGTGATCGTTCGTGGCCGCGACAACGAGCTCCGGGCGTTCGTGAACGTCTGCCGCCATCGCGGCTACCTCCTCTGCGACGGGGCCGGCAAGCGCGCAACGCTGCAGTGCCCGTATCACGCATGGACCTACAACCTCGACGGGTCGCTCCGCTCCGCTCCGCGCTCCGAGACCGAGCCAGGCTTCGAGCGCGACGGCCTCGGCCTCGTCCCCATGCTCGTGGACACCTGGGGGGCCCTCGTCTTCGTCAACCCTGACCCCGCCGGCTGCACCCTCGAGGAGCATCTCGGTGCCCTGCCCGAGCTCGTGGCGGAGGGTGGGATAGACGTCGATGCACTCGTCTTCTACCAGCGGTCGGAAGGCGAGTACGAGGCAAACTGGAAGGTCTGCGTCGAGAACTATCTCGAGTGCTACCACTGTGCCCTCGCGCATCCGAGCTTCTCGAAGGCGATCGACGTGGCGCCAGGGACGTACACCATGGAAGAACACCCAACGTTCTCATCGCAGTTCGGCCCCCCAAAGAACGGTGGCGGAGGCATCTACGACGCGAAAGGAGAGGTTGGCCGCGCGCAGTTCCACCTTCTCTTCCCCAGCACGACGATCAATATCATGCCGGGTCTCGGCAACCTGTCGATCGGCCCGGTCATACCGCTCGGCGCCGAGCGTGCCTATCGCTTCCTCGACTACTTCTTCCTGCCGGACACCGACGAGCAGTGGATCGCCGACTTCCTCGAGCTCGACACGCAGGTCGGTGTGGAGGATCGCGTTCTCGTCGAGCGCGTTCAGGTCGGGATGCGCTCGGGCCTCGTGACCGAGGGGACGCTGATGCCCGTCTCCGAACGGCTGATCGTCCACTTCGAGCGCCTGCTCGTTGACGCGCTCGGCGCCGAAGGATAACGCCCATCAGCGTCCGCTCGATCCACCCGATGGCCTCCTCCGACGACCACCCCGCAGCACGCCTCCTCAACCGCGAGCTGTCGTGGGTCGAGTTCAATGCCCGGGTGCTCGACCTCGCCTGCGAGGAGACACAGCCGCTGCTCGAGCGCGTGAAGTTCTGCGCGATCTTCTCGTCGAACCTGGATGAGTTCTTCATGGTTCGCGTTGCAGGGCTGATGGGACAGGAGTCCACGGGAGTCGCCGTCCCGTCGGCCGACGGAATGGGGCCTCTGGAGACACTTGCCGCCATCAGGGCCCGGGTCAGTGGGTTGACAGAGCGGCTGGCACATCTCTGGACAGATGACCTCCTTCCCTCACTCGCCGCTGCCGGAGTGGTGATCTCGACGGTCGAGGAATGCACCGTCGCGGAGATCGAGTCGCTCAGGAATGTGTTCGAGCAGGAGATCTACCCGGTGTTGACGCCCCTCGCCGTGGGCTCCGGCAAGCCGTTTCCGTATATCTCCGGACTGTCGCTCTCGCTCTGCGTGCTCGCCGTCGATCCCGACACGGGCGAGGAGCGGTTCGCACGCGTCAAGGTGCCCGAGGGGCTTGACCGATTCGTCACCACCGGCAAGCGCCTCGTGCCGCTCGAGGCGGTTATCGCCCACTACCTGCCGGCGCTCTTCCCCGGGATGACGATCTCCGAGCACGCGGTGTTCCGGGTCACGCGCGACGCCGACCTCGAGTTGTCGGATGACGCCGACGACCTTCTCCAGGCGGTCGAGTCGGAGCTCAGTCGCCGCCGCTTCGGCGACGTGGTTCGGATCGAGGTGTCAGCGTCCGCTTCAGAGGTGATGCTCGACCGTCTGCTGGACGGCCTCGGCGCCCCAGCAAACGAGCAATACACGGTCGAGGGCCTCCTCGACCTTGCCGACCTGATGCAGCTGATGCGGCTCGACAGAGCCGATCTCAAGGACAAGCCGTGGGTTCCCGTGACCCAGCCGCGCCTTGCCCGTGCGAAAGAAACGGCTCACCTCTTCGACGAGATCAGGAAGAACGACCTGCTCGTGCATCAGCCGTACGAGTCGTTCAAGTCGAGCTTCGAAGCCTTTGCCGCCGCCGCCGTGGCCGACGACGATGTGATCGCAATGAAGGCGGCCGTCTACCGGACGTCCGAGGACAGTGCCCTCGTGTCCGCCCTCATCGAATGTGCCGAGCAGGGGAAGCAGGCCGTGTGTGTCGTCGAACTGAAGGCGCGCTTCGACGAACGGCGAAACATCGACTGGTCTCGCGAACTGGAGTACGCCGGGGTGCACGTCGTCCACGGCTTCCCCGACATGAAGATCCACTCGAAGATGACCCTCGTCGTCCGTCGCGAGGAGGGCGGGCT
The DNA here is from genome assembly GCA_009694305.1 of Thermoleophilia bacterium. Taxonomy (GTDB): domain Bacteria; phylum Actinomycetota; class Thermoleophilia; order Gaiellales; family Gaiellaceae; genus Gaiella. The sequence goes on along the minus strand of SHVL01000024.1, from coordinate 10,674 downwards.
GCGCCGCTACGTGCATATCGGCACCGGCAACTATCACGCTTCCACCGCCCGGCTCTACGAGGACATCGGTCTCTTCACAGCCGACGAGGACATCGCCGCAGACGTCGCCGATCTCTTCAACTACGTGACGGGGTTTGGCCGGCCCCAGCGATTCCGCAAGCTCCTGGTGGCTCCGTTCGAGATGCGAGAGCGACTCGTGAAGGAGATCCACCGTGTCGCAGAGGCGGCCCGCGACGGCGAGAAAGCAAGGATCCGGCTCAAGCTCAACAGCCTCGTGGACCCGACGGTGATCAACGAGTTGTACGCGGCAGCCGCAGCGGGAGTGCACATCGATATCTGCGCCCGGTCGGTGTGCATGCTGAAGCCCGGCATCGCTGGCCTCTCGGAGACGATCCACGTTCGCTCGATTCTGGGACGGTTTCTCGAGCACAGTCGCATCTACTCCTTCAGTGCCCGGGACACCTCGACCATCCTCATAGGGAGCGCCGACCTGATGCCCCGGAACCTGGATCACCGGGTCGAGGTTCTCGTTCCGGTCGAGGATGTCAGGGCCCGGCAGGAGCTCCAGAAGATTCTGGACAGCGTCTTTGACGACAACGTACATGCCTGGGCCCTCGCCGGCGACGGCTCCTGGTCGCGCGTGCCCCCCAAGAAGCAGCTCAAGACGGTGGAGCACCAGTCTGCCATGATGCAGCGTGCTCAACAGCGTGCCCGGCGGCAGCCGGACAGGATCTCACGTACGAAGTCGTAGGGACTCCGTGAGGCTGTCCGACTGAGCTGTGATCATCGGTAGAGCGGATGCGTGTCGCGGTCATCGATATCGGCTCGAACACGGCTCGCCTCCTCGTTGCGACGGTGACCACCGACGGCCTGATCGTTCCGCTGGCTACCGAGCGTACCTACCTCAGGCTCGGCTCCGAGATCGAGCTCACCGGTACGGTGGGGCCCGAGAAGATTGATCAGTGCGCACTGATCTGCGAGAAATACGTGCGCCGGTGTGGTGAGCTCGGATCCGAGCTCACGACGGTGATCGTCACCGCACCCGGTCGGCAGGCAGCCTCTGCCGCTGCATTGACCGAAGCGATAACGAGGGCGACCGGCCTGCCGGTGCGAGTTCTCAGTGCCGAGAGCGAGGGTCGGCTGGCCTACGCCGGCGCCGTCGCGGTCGCGGTCGCGCAGACAACCCGCAAGCTGCCAGAGGTGGTCGCGGTCGTGGACAGTGGCGGAGGCTCCACGGAGATCGCCGTCGGCACACCCGCGCTCGGTGCTACGTGGGTTCGTTCTGTTGATCTCGGCTCGCTTCGCCTCACGCGCGCCTATCTCCATGACGATCCTCCGACAGCCCGGCAGATCGGTGCCGCCCGCGATGCCGTCCGTGACGCGCTTTCGGAACTGAGCCCTCCACCGGCGGGTCTCGGGGTCGCGGTGGGGGGAAGCGCCCGCGCCCTCGGAAAAATGATCGGCCAACAACTCGATGCAGACACCCTCGATGACACGGTGACGCTCCTTGCTCGCGGGCCCGCAGCCAGGGCAACGGGCTCGTTCAGGATCACGGTGGAGCGAGCAGAGACGCTCCTTGCAGGGGCGTTGCTGCTCGGCGAAACCTGTCGTGTCCTCGGCATGTCGCTCGAGATCGGGCGGGGCGGTCTGCGAGAGGGCGCCGCACTCGAGCTCGTAGCGCAAGAGGCCGCCCGCGCCGCCTGAGCCTGGATCCGGGCATCAGGACTGCCAGGACTCCCACAGCGCGGCGTACGCACCCTTGCTCGCGATCAGCTCGTCGTGTGTTCCAAGCTCCTGAAGACGGCCGTTCTCGACCACGGCGACCCGGTCGGCGTCGTGGGCGGTGTGGAGTCGGTGGGCGATAGCGACGACGGTACGGCCTGCGAGCACCGAAGCGAGCGAGCGCTCGAGGTGTCGTGCCGCACGTGGGTCGAGGAGCGACGTCGCCTCGTCCAGAACGAGCGTGTGGGGATCCGCGAGAACGAGCCGGGCCAGCGCGAGCTGTTGTGACTGTGCCGGGGTCAGCGCTGCGCCCCCGGCACCGACCGTCGTCTCCACCCCTGCGGGCAGCGCCGCGACCCACCCTGTCGCATCGACCGCATCGAGCGCTGCCGCTAACTCCACGTCGGAAGAGCCGGCGCGCGCCAGGCGCAGATTGTCGGCGAGCGTGCCTACGAAGACGTGCTGCTCCTGGGTCACGAGTGCGACCTCACGGCGGAGCGTCTCGAGCTCGAGGTCAACGAGCGGCACCCCGCCGACCTCGACATGACCGGTCCGTGGCGGGTGGATGCCTGCGAGCAGGCGGCCGAGCGTTGACTTACCCGCACCGGACGGGCCGACGACGGCAATCCGTTCCCCCGGTTGCAGGTCGAGCTTGATCCCGTGCAGCACGTCGCGGCCCGGGATGTACGCGTAGCGCACGTCATGGGCTCTCAGCCAATCGTCCGCTGGTTCCTCGCCCGTCGCGTGTCGATCAGGCGGAACGTCGGCGATCCCGACGAGACGAGCGAACGACGCACCTCCGACCTGCACCTCGTCGAGCCACGAGAGCAGCCGGTCTACCGGGTCAGCGAGCTGCTGGACGTAGAGCACGACCGTCGTCACCTCGCCCACCGAAGCGCGGCCGGTGGAGACGAGGTAGCCGCCCCAGGCAAGAGCAGCAACGACCGGGAGCACGTAGGCGACATCGACGGACGGAAACCAGATCGTCCGTAGCCGCAACGTGAATCGCTCCGACGCGTACGCATCGGCCAGATTGGCATCGATCCTGCGGGCGCGCTCGTCCGAGAGGTCGAGGGCCTCGACGGTGCGACCGCCATCCACCGTCTCGGCGGTCGTGCCTGCGAGTGACGCGTAGGCGGCGCGCTCCCAGAGATAGCCGGACGGGGCGTAGCGCAGGTACCAGCGCGTTCCCACGATCAGGATCGGGACGCCGACGATGCACGGGAGAGCCGCAACAGGGCTCACCCAGACCGCTGCGCCGACGACGAGAAGTGCCGTCACACACGCGATCGACGTCTCGGGGATCGCAAACCGGATCGTGCGGGCGAGCGCATCGATATCGGCGGTCGTCCTCGACACGAGGTCACCGATTCCGGCCCGCTCGACCGTCGAGAGCGGCAACGCGAGGACTCTGCGCATGAAGTCGTCCCGCAACTCGGCAAACATCCGCTCGGAGAGGACGAATGACGAACGGCGCGCAAAGAACGTGAGGATGGTCTGCGCCACCAGGAAGACGGCGAGGATCAGAACCACGCGGTCGATCTCTGCCGTATCGATCTCGGTCTGAAGCCCCTGAACGAGCGAGCCGAGGAGGAGCGGGCCGACAAGGCCCGTGGCAGCAGCGAGGGCGTACAGCGCGAGAACGCCGATCATCGCGCGGCGGTGGCGACCGGCGAGAGCGGCGGCCTGCCGGCGCATCTCGACGGGACTCGCGATCGGCAGGAGCTTGTTCATCCTGCCTCGCCCCTGATGACCACATCACGGTAGGCGGGACTCGTGCGAAGCAACTCCCGGTGCGTGCCGGCCGCCCGCACACGACCCTCCGCGATCAGCACGACCGCGTCGGCGCGATCGAGCACCAGCGGGCTCGTCGTCACGATGATCGTGGTGCGCCCTGCGCGGAAATCGTGGATCTGGCGTGCGATGCGCGCCTCCGTGTGAGCGTCTACCGCGCTCGTCGGCTCGACGAGCACGAGAATCTCGGCATCTGCGAGTAGCGCCCGGGCGAGAACCACGCGCTGCCGCTGCCCCCCTGAGAATGATCGGCCCCTCTCGTCCACGATCTCATCGAGGCCGGCCGGAAGGGCGACGAGGATGTCCTCCGCGGCGGCGACCTCGATCGCCGTCGTGATCTCGTCGTCGCTCGATCGCCCCCACGGATCGAGCTCCGTGCGAAGAGTGCCCGAAAAGATCAGCGGATCGGACTCGCTAACGAGAATCCGTCGGCGTACCACGTCGAGCGGCAACCTCGCGAGCGGGATACCACCGAGCATCACGTTGCACCCGCTAACGAGACGGCCCAGACGGTCGGCGAGCGCATTCGTCTCGTCGGGAGCAGCGGACACGAGGCAGGTCAGGCGGCCTGGCTCGATCGTGAGGCCGGAGTCTTGATCGACGAGGGGAACGCCTGCCGGCGGCTCGGGCAGTGGGTCTGTGGGATCCTCGACCGTGCGTTCGATGGCGAGAACTCGCAACATCCTGTCGGCTCCGACGAATGCCCGTGTGAACTTCTCCACCGCGTCCGCCGACGTCCGAAGTGGAATCACGAGGAACCCTGCATACCCGTAGAACGCGACGAGTTGGCCGGCAGTGATCTGGCCCGACGCGGCGAGATGGGCACCGACCCAGGTGACGAGGACGACGAAGAGCCCCGGCAGGAGCACCTGGGCCGCATCGAGCGTCGATTGCGGGGTCGCCACGCGGACTCCCGCAATCCGAACACTCTCGGAGCGCAACTGGTAGCGGTTGAAGAAGGCCTGCTCACCTCCGACGCCGCGGAGCACGCGGAGGCCCGCTGCCGTATCCGCGCCGAGCGCCGTCAGAAGACCGACCTCTTCGCGCTGATGGCGTTGCCGGAGCTGGAGCGGCTTGATCACAAGGCTCAACGAGACGGTCAGGAGCGGAATGCCGAGCAACACGATCAGGCCGAGCGTGGTGGACGTCTGGAGCAGGATGACGGCAACGACGAGGTACGAGACAACGCTGCCCGCAAGCCGCGCGAGGACGTCGAAGGCACCTCCCGCTCGCATTGCGTCGTTCGAGACTGTTGCCACAACCTCACCCGTGGACAGCTCCGACCGCACCGCGTCTCCCGAGCGAGCAGCGTGGTGGCCGACCACCTGGGCCAGCCTGAAGGAGGCCTGCAGCCAGTTCTGAACGGCGTAGCGATGGCGCATGACACCGGCAACCGCCTGCACGACGCCGAGGAGGGCGAGGAGGGCACAGAACCGAACGAGCGCATTCCGGTCGGCGTCAACGATCCCCTGCTGAATCGCCTGACCGATCGCGTACGGCATCAGCGCCTGTGCGACCATCCAGATGATCCCGAAGGTGATTGCAACGAGGAGGGTTCCGACCTGATGCCGCCCCACCCAGACGAGCAACCGGAGGGACGAGCGAGTATCCGGTCGTCCCGGATCGGCAAATGGAAGGTCGATCACGGTCGAACGAGAGGCTTGTACGCGATGCGGTGCGGTTCGAGCGCCTCGGCGCCCCGGGTCTCGGTGACCCAGGCGACGTACTCACCCCAGGTGCCCTCGAACCACGTTGCCTGCGAGTCGCCCTCGAAGGCAAGGATGTGGGTTGCGATGCGGTCGAGGAACCAGCGATCGTGGGTAATCACGACGGCGCAACCGGCGAAGTCGATGAGCGCATCCTCGAGTGCCCGCAGCGTGTCCACGTCGAGATCGTTCGTCGGCTCGTCGAGGAGCAGCACGTTGCCGCCCGACTTGAGGAGCTTCGCGAGATGGACGCGGTTGCGTTCGCCGCCCGAAAGATCCTTGACGAGCTTTTGCTGGTCGCCGCCCCGGAAGTTGAACCACGAGGTGTACTGGCGCGAGTTCACCTCTCGCTTGCCGAGCATCACGATGTCCTGATTCTCGGAGATCTCCTTCCAGACGGTGTTCTGGGGGTTGAGGCCGCCACGTGACTGGTCAACGTAGGCGAGCTGAACCGTGTCGCCGACCCGCAGGGAACCGGCGTCCGGCTGTTCCTCACCGGCGATCATCTTGAAGAGCGTCGTCTTGCCAGCGCCGTTTGGCCCGATCACCCCGACGATGCCGCCAGGGGGAAGCGAGAAGGTCAGGTCTTCCACGAGGAGTCTGTCACCGAAGCCTTTGACCACGTGCTCTGCGTCAACGACGAGGTCGCCAAGACGTGGCCCCGCAGGAATATGGATCTCGACGCCCTCGACCTTGAAGTTCTCGTCGTCGGCGAGCAGCTTCTCGTACGAGGTGATGCGTGCCTTCGACTTCGCGTGCCGGGCGCGCGGGCTCATCCGCACCCACTCGAGCTCGCGGGCAAGGGTGCGACGGCGGGCCGACTCCGTCTTCTCCTCGACGGCGAGGCGCGCCTGCTTCTGCTCGAGCCACGAGGAGTAGTTCCCCTCGAACGGGAGCCCCTTGCCACGGTCGAGCTCGAGGATCCACCCTGCGACGTTGTCGAGGAAGTAGCGGTCGTGGGTGACGGCCATGACGGTGCCCTTGTAGTCCTCGAGAAACCGTTCGAGCCAGGCGACCGACTCGGCGTCGAGGTGGTTCGTGGGCTCGTCGAGGAGCAGGAGATCCGGCGAGGCAAGGAGGAGCCGGCACAGCGCAACCCGGCGGCGCTCGCCTCCCGACAGCGTCGTGACGTCCCGGTCGCCCTCGGGTAGCCGCAGTGCGTCCATGGCGCGGTCGAGTGCCGCGTCGAGGCCCCAGGCGTCGTGGCGGTCGATCTGTTCCTGCACCTTCGACTGCTCGGCGAGGAGCGCGTCGAAGTCGGCGTCCGGCTCGGCAAAGGCGGCGGAGACGGCGTTGAAGCGATCCAGCAGGTCGCGCAGGTCGCGCACGCCGTCCTCGACGTTGCCACGGACATCCTTGGTGGGATCGAGCTCGGGCTCCTGCTGAAGGAAGCCCACGCTCGCTCCGGGATGAAGCTCGGCGACGCCCGAGGACGGCTCCTCGAGCCCGGCCATGATCCGCATCAGCGTTGACTTGCCGGCACCGTTCGGCCCGAGCACGCCGATCTTCGCCCCCGGCAGGAACGAGAGGGAGATGTTCGCGAGCACCTGCCGGTCGGAGCCGTAGAACTTGTTGGCCCGGTACATCGTGTAGACGTAGTCGCCGCTCATGGCGACGCAGGCTACCGCCTGAACGGCAAGCGGTGCCCGTTGCACGGCAGCGGTGGCCTGGCCGGGTCTGCTGTCAGCCCAGTTCAGCGAGCAGGTCAACGTCGCGCGCGTAGGTGAGCAGCGCTTCCGCCTCACCGAACGTCACCCACCGTGCCGCGTCAACCTCGAACTCGAAGCGCAACGTTCCTGCCACGACCTCCATCACCCAGTAGCGCACGGTCTTGCGACGCTTCTTCGCGTCGAGGTACGACGTCGGCTGGAGCTCGTCCCCCCGCGAACAGCGCAGCCCCGTCTCCTCCTCGACCTCGCGGACGGCACACTCCTCGTCGCTCTCACCCGGCTCGACTTTGCCCTTGGGGAACGTCCAGTCGTCGTATTGGGGTCGGTGCACGAGAAGTACCTCCGCCTCGGGGCGTACCGTGCGAACGACGATTCCGCCCGCGGCGCGAACGACCGTGCTCAGCGGACTGCCCGCCGCGCTGCTCTCTCGAGCTGCTGCCACATATCCGGCCAGGCCGCGCGAGCAGCGGCCATGCGGTCGCGCTCGAGTTGCACGAGCCGTCCGGCCGCGAAAGCACCCGCAGGATCGGAGGCGAGCCAGGATCGGATCCGGGCCTCTGCAAAGACCGCGTCCTGATGGTCGCCCAGGATGTCCTGAAGCTCCTTCGCGACGATCACGAAGTGCTCACCGGCCCGGCCGAGCTCGTGCGCCGCGAGGTCGGCTGCGTAGCGGGCGCGCTTGACGGCAATGCGCGAGGCGTGCAGGGCATCGTCCGTCGGGCCGTCGCCAAGTGCGGCGAACATGCGGCGCATCCGTTTGGCCTCTCCCCGAAAGACAGCCGTGAGTGTGGTCTCGTCACCACTGAGTGGAGGCACCGCAGCTGCCTCGAGGCGGTCGAGGAGGGCAAAGTAGCGGAGGTCGTCGAGCACCCCGACGACATCCCGGTATGCCGCCTCGCGCTCCTCCTCGAGAGCCGCAAGGAGCCCGGCCGCGGGCCCGGCATCCTCGTCGAGTGCGATGACATCGTGACGGAGCCGGTCAAGCATGACGTCGAGATCCCGCGCCGGGCCGAGATGCCGACCCAGCCACCCGAGCTCCTCGCGGAGCGAAACGGCCCATTCCTTCTCCACGAGAGCTCCTGCGGCACGCAGGAATGCACGGAGGCGACGGGTCGCAACCCGGAGCTGATGCAGGTCTTCGGGGTCAACGCTGCGGCGAGTGCCGGGATCATGCGAGAGAAGCGCCCGGTACTCGTTGCCAAGAGCGACAGCGAGGGCGACGCCAGAAGGAGTCCCCTTCTCCGGCGCCGGGGGGACGATCGCTGCTGCAATATCGAGCGCCCGATGAAGCTTGGGCCACAGCGGCCCCTGCTCGGTTGCACCGCTGCGACGCAGCTCCTTGACAAGTCGCTTCAGGTCGTGCTCGTCGCCCTCCACGAGCTCGACCTCGATCTCCCTGAACCGCCGTACGATGCGCTGGCCCACGAGAACGGAAACGCTGTCATCGACGATCTCGGCGCCGTGGGCGCAGACTGTCTCGCGACGCGTCCGAAGCCGGGCGACGGCCGCAATCTTGCTCCCCCGGAGGTAGCAAGGCAAGAGCCCGACCAGCTCGGCCGGAGGCCTCGTGGCCTGGCCCGGCACCTCGAGCTCGAGCCGCGCCGAACCGCGGGGAAGCTTCAACTGCCAGAGTCCCGCTCCGTCCTCTACACGACGACGGAGCGTGACACCGTGGCGCGCGAGACGCAAGTCCGGCGTGTCGTGATAGGTCGAGACGAAAACACGGGTCGGGAGCCGATCGCCTCCGAACCCGGGTAGGACAAAGCCCTCCCCCGGGGCAAGTTTGATCTCGCGCTCGAGCGTCTCCCTCATCTCGGCCAAGCCTACTCGCGTTCACCCTCCAAGGACATCGTTATTCCTCTATACATACAATCTATGAAGTTCAGTCTCACCCCGAAGACAACGGAGTTCTTCTCCCTCTTCGCACGCGCAGGCGAGAACGCCCTCGAGGTGTCCCGCCTCGTCGAGCTCCGCTTTCGGGATCATCCGAACTCCGGGGTCACCCAGGAGCAGGTCAAGGCGGCCGAGAACGAGGGCGACGCGATCACCCGCGATCTGATCGTGCTGCTCAACACCCAGTATCTGACACCGTTCGACCGCGAGGACATCTACCAGCTTGCGACGGAGATCGACGACGTAGTGGACTACCTCGAAGAGGCGTCCGACCTGCTCGGCCTCTACGGGGTCGAGATGCCGACCCGCCACGCCGTCGAGCAGTGCGCGATCATCGTCAAGGCCGTCGAGCAGCTTGCGATAGCAAGCAGCAACCTCAAGGGGATGAAGGGGGTGCAGGCCGCTCTGATCGAGCTCAAGTCGCTCGAGGATCAGGGCGATCGCGTCCTCCGCGATGCACTCGCGTCGCTGTTCCGCGACGACCGCATCGATCCGTTGATCGTGATCCGCTGGAAGGACATCTACGAGGCTCTCGAGCGCTCGCTCGATGCGTGCGAGACGGCAGCGAACGTGATCGCGAACATCGTCGTCAAGAACGCCTAGGGCCCATGGTGACCGTGACCCTCGTCGCCGTCGTCGTGATGGCGCTCTTCTTCGACTTTACGAACGGCTTTCACGACACGGCCAACTCGATCGCGACGAGTGTCTCGACCCATGCGATATCGCCGCGAAACGCTGTCGCGATGGCAGCCGTCCTCAACTTCGCCGGCGCATTCATCTCCTTCAAGGTTGCCGCCACGGTCGCCAAGGGAATCGTAGACCCGAATGCGGTGACACTCAGCATCCTGCTCGCGGGCCTCGTCGGAGCGATCACCTGGAACCTGATCACGTGGTTTCTCGGGTTGCCGTCGAGTTCGAGTCACGCTCTGATCGGAGGACTGATGGGCTCTGCGATCATGGCCCAGGGCTTCGGTGTCATCGAGTGGGCGGGTCTCTGGCAGAAGGTGCTGAAGCCCTCCCTGATCGCCCCGTTTGCCGCCCTCGTGCTGGCCTTTGCCCTGATGACCCTGATCGTCTGGATCATCAAGCGTCGCGCGCCTGCGAAGGTCAACCGCATCTTCCGGAAGGGCCAGCTCGTCTCCGGCGGGTTCGTCGCTCTCACGCACGGGACAAACGATGCCCAGAAGACGATGGGGATCATCGCGCTCGCGCTCGTCGCTTCGGGGAACCTCAACGAGGACTTCACGAGACCCCCGACCTGGGTCATCTTCAGCGCGGCGCTCTCGATGGCCTTCGGCACGTATGCGGGCGGATGGCGGATCATCCGCACCCTCGGCACGCGCATCGCGAAGATCGACCCACCGCAGGGCTTTTCAGCCCAGACCGCCTGTGCCTCGATGCTGTGGGCGACCGCACACTTCGGGTTCCCGGTCTCGACCACGCAGGTGATCTCGGGCTCTGTGATGGGCGCAGGTGCGAGCCGCGGCCTGCACGCTGTCCGCTGGGGTGTCGCTGGGAATATCGTCACCGCCTGGATCTTCACGCTCCCGATGGCCGCCCTCGTCGGCGGCGTGATGGAGCTGATCACACGGTTCCCGGGAGGCAACGCCATCGTCTTCGCCCTCGCGATCGTGATCTCGTACACCGCGTTCGCGGCACGACGCTGGGAGACGCGGCGCCTCCTGCCGCCGGAGGCACTCGAGAGCGCGCCCATCTGAGCGATCGCGGATGAGGTGGTAGGCCCACCAGAGCGTTGAAGCGCAGAAGTGGTTGCGGCCTTCTTCGCCCGGGAAGGCGGGATCCGGTGAGCGCGTTTCGGTTCATCACGACGGAGAAGGCTTCTCATTCGATCACGATCATGTGTCGTGTCCTGCACAAGAAGCGGCGTC
>SHVL01000080.1 GCA_009694305.1 Thermoleophilia bacterium | reverse complement strand
CGAGAGGGACCTCGCCGAGCTCGAGGAACTGCTTGCGCCGGACGACGATCGTCTCGTCGGCAAAGTCATCCACCAACCGGAGATTACCCGGGGTGTAGCGGAAATAGCGCGCACCTCCACCAAAGCGAGACTCGCAGACGGCGGCGGCGGCGCGCTCGAGCAGACCGCCGCTTGTCAGCGCCACCCTGGGAGCGACCACAGCGGCGATGGAGTCGTTGCTCAGGTACGGCACCGTCGCCGACAACCAGTTCACCGAGGGGCACACACCCGGGCCGATGAATGCGAGAGCGTGGCTGTCGGCCACGAGCGCTGCTGCCCGCACGTGTGCCGTGTCGAGTACATCGACCTGCGCGACGCACACCATCGGCCAGTCGAGCGATGCAAGTGCGGTGGGATCGGTGGTGATGACCGTCACCGATTGGATCGAGTGCCCCGGGCGGATGAGATCGTGCCCGAGCAGTCGCTGCTTGCGTTGGTAGTACCGAAGGATGCGCAGACGGTAGAAGATCGCCGCCGTATCGAGGAGCGCGTGCACGACAGCGAGAGAGCGAACGCCCGAGCCGGTGAACTGGTAGTCGAGCGTTACCGGGAGCTCGCGAATGCGCCGGAACCCGAGCGCACGGGAAACAGCGAGGAGCTCGAGATCGAACGCATATCGCTTGACGAGAAGCAGGGGAATCACCTGCTCGGCGATCTCGCGCCGGAACAGCTTCATCCCCACTTGCGTGTCGCGAACGTCGAGGCGAAAGAGGACGCGCACGAGTTGCTGGTAGAGCCAGCTCGCCACCCGGCGCGAGCGCGGGTAGAGGATGTCGGAATCCGGGTGACGCTTCGAGCCGATGGCGAAATCGAGCCCCTCTGCCTTCGCCACGCGGAGGAAGTCGGGCAGACGTGAGGGGTGAAGGTCGAGATCCGCGTCCATGAACGCAATCCAGCGCCCCTGCCCTGCGAGTGCACCGACCTTGACCGCGTATCCCTTACCGAGGTTGCGCGCGTAGTGGATCGTGCGCACGTTGCCGGCCCGGGCCGCGAGCACGCGCTCCGCGGTCTCGTCGATCGACCCGTCCGAGACGACGATCAGCTCGAACGTCTCACCGAGTGCCTCCTGCAGACACGCCCGGATGATCTCGATGTTGCCCGCGATCGTCTCGGCCTGGTTGAAGACCGGCACGACGACGCTGAGCTCGATTGAGCTGTCATCCACAGGATTCGCACGCCGCTCCGACGTTTCGGCAACCTGCCTCGAGGTCATACCAAACCACGCCAACGACGGACGGTAGCGACCGATCGACGGCTCCCGAGCACGAAGCAATACTACGGCCGGAGCCGGGGGAACACCCCTACCTGGAGTCACCCCACCTGATGGTCTCCCGATGACTCAGCGTTCCACCTGCAGACACATTTCGTCATAGACGTGCATCGTCGCCCGTGTTGTGCGATCCCACGCGTACTCAAGTTGCGCCCGATCTCTGGCAGCGGCACCGAGTCGTCCCCGGAGCTGCGCGTCGGCGAGGAGGACCTCCAGGGCCGTACGAAGCGAGGCCACGTCACCGGGTGGTACGACGACCCCGGTGACCCCGTCCTCGATCGCGTCTGCGAGCCCACCGACGCCGGTTGTGACGACGGCCCTGCCATGCGCCATCGCCTCGCGTGCCGTCACGCCGTACCCCTCGCGCCGGGACGGAACGCAGACGACTGCGGCCCGTTCGTAGTACGCGCCGAGCTCGTCATGTGGGACGAACCCGACGGCCGCAGGGACGAGCTCACGAAGCGGTCCATCACCGACGACCACGAGTGGTAGCCCGGCTGCCGCCTGGACGAGATCCCGGATGCCCTTCTCCTCGGAGAGCCGCCCCACGTAAAGGATGTGCGGCGGCTCATCCGGCGCGCCCACCTCGGCTGGCACGTCGATGCCACTGGGGATCACGCGGACGTCGCGTGCTCCCAGTGCCCGGGCGTCCTCGGCGAGCGACGACGACGCGCACACGACCACCCGCGCGCGCCGAAGCAGCGGCCGGAACAGCCACGGCAGGCGCTTCGCAAGCTCGACATCCGACCCCCACGCCTGCAGGACGAGCGGCTTGCCGGTCGCGATCCCCGCGACGGCCGACGGAAGCCAGTGCGCGTGTACGACGTCTGCGTGGCGCGACGCGCGTCTCGCTGCACGCGCGAATGACAGGAGAAACAGCGGCAGCAGGAGCACCCGCCACGGAGCCGCACGCAGGTTGTTCGTGATCCCGTCACCGTATGCGATCCCGAAGTGCGCGAACGACGCCGGCGAGACGACGTTTACCTCGATGCCGGTAGCGCGCAGGTGGACGACCGCGTCCTGCACGAACTGGCCCGCTATCTCACCCGGGTGACGGGGATAGGAGGTCGTGAGAACGGTGACGCGCACCATCGAAGGCTACCGCCTCGGTCAACGTACTCCTCCAGGAATGACGAGCGTGTTGGAACCGATCACGACCAGGCCCGCGGGGGTCGTGCTGATTCCGGCCGGGCCGTTGACGAGGTTACTGCGTCCAGAGCCGGCGACCGAAGACCGCGGGGGCCGCGATCACCAGCATCGCAAAGACAAAGAAGTAGTAGAAGCTCATCGTCAGGTAGAAGAAGTTTGACGCCATCGTGCCGACGAGCGCCGCCGTCAGGCCCCACTCGAGCGGGCGCACTCGGGCCGCCAGCCCGTCGCCGGCCTCTGCCAACGCTCGCCCGATCGCGCGGCCGACCGCCAGCCGCTGGAACAGGTACCCGAGGAACCCGAGGAAGAGCAACGCGCCGACCATCCCGGTCTCCACGAACAGCGCCACGTAGAACGAGTGCGGCCCGAAGTTGTCGCGCCCCGTAACGAATGCGTAGTAGACCGAGAAGTTGTTCAGTCCGAGCCCGAAGAGAGGGTGTTGCGAGAGCACCTGAGGGATGAACTCGTAGACGACGAAGTGCGTCGATGTCCCCTTCCCGCTCGTGTCGACCCGGGACTTCAGAACCGTCTGGAAGAAGTCCGCGCGCGTCGAGACGAAGACGAGAATCGCGAGCCCGACCCCGGCGAGGGGAAGCAGAAACCGCGCGGAGAGCAGCATGTGCCGGTACGGGACGGCGAGCACGAGCAGGCCGCAGAGGAGCCCGAGCATCCCGCTGCGCGACAGCGTTGCGAGCTCCATCAGGAAGAGGAACATCAGCGTCACCATCAGCGGCACCCGGAGACGGTGGCCGCGCTCGAGCCGGAGGTAGATCGGCAGCAGAACGAGCAGTGGGATCACGAGTTCGATACCGAGATGGTTCGGGTCGCCGGTGAGAGCGTTCGGCCGGTAGACGTTTGCGCCCTCGATGGCGCCGTAAATGTTGATCTGGCTGGCGCCTCCGGTCAGCGGGGCGAGGAGGATCGCGTCGAGGTTGCCGCCGGTGCCCTGCGCGACGCCCAGCTGGAGCACGCCATAGAGCGCATTGAACGCAATACCTCCACAGAACACCGTCAGCGCCCACCAGTAGAAGCGCTCGCCACGTCGCGCGACGAGAGCGACCGCCGCGAACAGGAACAGGAAGTGCAGCGTGAACTTGAACATGCCCTTCGCCCACTGCGCCAACGCCGTAGCCGTCTCGAGATTGAAGAACCCGAGGAGGTAGACGACGAGGAACGCGACGAAGAACGCGAACGTGATTGCAGCAGAGCGCGCGAAGCGGCCGTCGAGCCGTTCGATCCGGCCGAGCGCGAACGCGATAAGAAAGAGAACGGTCAGGACATCGGAAAGTGAGAGGTCGGCTCCGACGTTCCAGTGGATCTTGGCGAACGTGACGGTGAAGACCGTCGCGAAGAACAGGGCTTCTACGACCGGCTGCCGCCTGCTCGTCACAGTGACCTCAAGAGCTCGGCCGTCTCCTCGACCCGTGTAGAGCGAGCGAGACGACGCCGCCAGTCATCCGAGAGCTCCACGTCCGGCAAGCCACCGTTGCGGAAGCGGCGGTCGAGCTCGACGAGCGCATCCCGAATCGCCCCCACGTCGTCGGGCGGCGCAACAACACCGGCGCCGGTCTCGCGAATGAGGTCGGCTGCGGCGCCGTCGGGAGGAACCACTGCGAGAATCGGCCGTCGCGCTGCGATGTACTCGAACACCTTCCCCGAGAGGACGCCCTTGCCCCGGCCACCGGCATCGGGAATCAGCAGGAGCAGCACCTCCGAATCCCGTTGCAGCGCGAGCGACGTCGTACGCGGCGCGTAGGGGATCAGCTCGAGCCGGGAGCCAAGTTCGAGCGGCTCGGCCCACTCGCGGTCTGCGCTGCGGAAGTCACCCAGAAACCGTGCAGTCCCGTCGATGCCGGAGTCGTGGAACGCCTGGAGGAAGGGCCGGGGATCACGCTTGCCAAAGAAACTGCCCGCGTGCGTGAGCCGCAGGCGCTCGCCCGGGGTGTAGTCGAGCCCCTCGAAGTCATCGAAATCGGAGCCGTTCGAGATCGTCACGACGCTGCCCCGCGGCTCGAGCGACCGAACCTCGTCGGCGATGAAATCCGCGACGCACACGATCGCGTCGGCCGAGCGGGCCACGAGCTTCGCGACGCCGACGTCGACCTTCTCCTTGGCCCGGACGGCTGCGCTCTCGGAGCGGCGGTGAACATGTGCGATCGGAGAGTCGCGCAGGTCTGCCACCCACCGGGCACCCGTCGCCCGCTTGACCGCAGCGCCGACGAGATGGATCGAGTTGGGCGGCGAGGTCGTGATGACGACGTCGATGTCGTGCTTGCGCACGAGCTTGATCGCTGCGGGGATCGCCGTGAGGTTCCAGGGCACATTCTCGTCCGGCACGAGTGCACGGCGACCGAACAGTCGCGCCTGGGTCGTCATACGCGCGAGACCCACCTTGCCGTGGAGCTCCTCGGCAGGCTTGCGGCCGCTCGGGCCGAGATACCGCGCGCGATGGACCCAGGCCTGCGTGGGCACGCGTAGCCCTTCGTCACGGTGGATCCACTGGGGATCGTCGGGCGCCAGAACGTGCGTCTCGATCCCGAGCGCAGGGAGGTACTGAGCGAGCTTGAGGGGACGCTGCACGCCGCCCCCGCCTGCGGGGGGAAAGTAGAAGCTCACGAGGAGGACCTTCATCTCGGCGATGGTACTCGTGGCCCGGCTCTCCGACGGGTCACGACGCGCGAGCAGTCAATCTTCGTCGGCGTCCCCCGCACCGGCTACGACACCGCCGATCTCGACGTCGAACTCGGCCCGACAGACATCGTCGACGCACCCGCGGTGTTAGCCAACGGCCTCTCTAATCGCCCAGATGGTGCGGTGGAGGTCGAAGCCGAGGTGGTGGCCGTGTTGGTTGGTGTCGCCGTCGATCGGGAGTCCGCGCGAGCGGTTGGCGGCGATCAGGTCGTCTGCCCTCCCAGGCGGCGGCCGGGGTGGCGCGAGCGGCCAGACGACACCATGACGGTTCCGGAAGCGAAAGCCACTGTCGGGGTCGCCCTCGACGGTGTAGCCGCCCTCGTGGACAAGCCGATGATGCTGAACACAGAGCAACACCAGGTTCGCGAGGCTCGTCTCACCCCCCTCCGCCCAATGCCGACGATGATGCGCCTGCAAGTGGCGTTGCCGCTCGCAGCCGGGGAAACAACAGGTCGTGTCGTCACGAGCCTCAAGCAACCGACGCAGCGCCGCAGGAACTGTGCGGCGGCTGCGACCCACACTCACAGGCAGCCCGTCCCGTTCGACCTGCGCCATCAGCTCCGCGTCACAACCAAGCCGCCTCGCGGTCTCGAGCGAGACCAGCGGGCCATCCTGAAGCTCGCAACGGCCACGCCCATCCGCGGACAGAGCAGCGGCATCGACATGCACAACAAGCCGCGCCGGCTCACGACCAGGCTCATTCGAACAAGCCAGAGCTGCCGCGGCCAGATCAAGCAGCGCCTCCACCCGCACAGGACGCGGCGGAACGACACCCACAGCCCCGGGAAGCTCCCACCCAGCGGCATCCGGGTGCTCTGGCGCGACCGGGCACTCGGGCGCGACCGGGTGCTCCGGCGCGGCAGCGGCAGCGTCCGCGCCAGCCCGCGGGCCTTCCGCCGCTGCGGCCCGCTCAGCCCGGCGGCGCTCCAACACCCGCTCCCGCGCCAGCTCGAGCGCCCTAACCACCAGAACCCCGTCTTCGGCCGCGAGCCGCGCCCGCAGAAACACCGTGCCATCCTCGTCCAGGTAGTAGTCGACGTACTCGAGCGCCTGCGCACGAGCCGCATTCTCCCCGGCGACCCGGCGAAACACCCGCAGCGCCCGCTCAAGCTGCGACGCCGTCAACACCACGGCGAGCTCGAGCAAGCTCTCCTCCGACGCCCCGGTCGCGACCCGCGTCAACGCCCGCACCTTCGAAAACGTCAGCTCCCCCCGCCCAAACGCCGCCCGCGTCAATGGCAGCCCCTGCAGCGCCTCAGCGACCCGCAGAAACTCGCGTGCCTCCCGACCCGTGATCCCACACCGCCAGGCCACAAACGCCCCCAAATCACTGCTATCGCCCTGTTCGTGCATCTCCCAGACGAGCTCGAGCCAGCGCGCCGTCGCCGCACTCAAATGCGCAGACAGACTCGCCAGCTCCTCCACCCGCAACCCCACCGCAGCATCACGCGCCGCCACAGTTTCAGCCTCCTCCTCCAACGAAAACGTTGTCTCCATAGATAACAATACTACAGACCGCGTCGGACGGACACCGATCAGCACGATCTTCCCGGGTAGGAGCGGTGACCGCCACATCCAGCCGTCGGTATCGACAGAACACCGCACATTCGCGCCTGTGGATCAACCGTCACGAAGACTGCGAGAGTGCGATCCGCGGCGCGATGGCCTGTCGCACGCATCCTCCTTGGTGGGGTGCTGGCTAGCAGCTACCGAAGGCGCAGAAGGTGCGGTCCGGAGGCACGCGAAGGCCAAACGGACGCGCAGTGTCTCCGGCTCCTCCCCCGACGATCCTGGCGCGCACGAAACCAGTCTTGGCGGAGGACGCATACGTTCCCTGGAAGATGCCGTTGCGGTTCGACAGAACGGTTGCCACCTGTTTCCAGCCACCGGCTCCGCTCTGCTCGATCACGAGCGTCTTCGCGTCGGAGGCGGGCGTCCGCCCCCAGAACGTCACGGTCGCGTTGGGCTGGGAGAAGGCGACGAACGGGAACCGGAACGCCTGCAGGGCGGGCTTTGGCTTGTCCTGCGCGATCGTCTTGCCGCGAAGGTAGAGGCCGCACTGGCAATAGTACGGGGACTTGTTTGGCTCGTCACGAAGAGCGAACCAGGTGAACATGCTGACACCTGCCTGCCAGCTCCGATAGAGCGCCTCGGAGACCCACCGTGCGTGAAGTGCGAGCGGGAGTCCCAGGGCGTCGGGCGGCGAGGTATCCCAGCTGAACTCGGTCACCCAGAAGCGCATCTTCTGGTTGCTGACGATGTGCCCCGCCTTCACGGCGGCGTCCAGCAGTCGCTTCATCTCTGGGAGATCGCCAAGCGAGACATCGTCGGGGTTGAATGCCGTGTGCGTCGGGCCGCCCGAGGTGTACGGGTGATGCGCCCAGATGTCGAACTGGGTCTTCCTGGCGCAGGTCGGCTGCGGCCGCTCGTCCGCGGACATGCAAAGGAGCTCGCGCATGAACCGTAGGGGGCCGACGCTGACGTAGCCCTCGTTCTTGACCGTGAACGGGGACGGTGCCCCGGCGATCACGACATTGTTGCCGTGCGCGGCATGGACGGACTTGTAGAACACGTTGGTCATGGCCCTGTACCACGGCGCTGAGACCACCCGGTCGCCCTCGAACTGGGGTCGGAGGTATGTGGTCAGGTTCGGCTCGTTCCAGAGCTGCCAGTGCTTCACCCGCGGGAGCCCGGGGCTCCGGCCACTGTAGCGCTCGGCCGC
>SHVL01000023.1 GCA_009694305.1 Thermoleophilia bacterium | reverse complement strand
CCGAACGGGCAGATCCGGCTGTCGGTCGTCGGCCTCGCCGACCGGCCGGCTCGCCCCGACGAGCTGGCACAGATGCGGTACCTCCTCGAGGAGGCGCTGGAGCAGGGAGCCTGGGGCTACTCGACGGGGCTCGAGTATGCAGCGGAGCGCGGTGCAGACGAGAACGAGCTGGTCTCGATGTGCGAGGTGTGCGGTGGCCGCCACGCGATCTACGCGACACACACGCGGCGACGCGACGAGGGTGCCGACGATGCGGTTGCCGAGGCGATCCGCACGGCCGAGCGATCCGGCGTGCGACTTCAGGTTTCTCACCTCACCCCCCGGAACGGCATCGACTCTGCGCGCCGCTGCCTGGAGCTCGTCGAAGACGCTGCGGGAAGCGGTATGGATGTGGCGTTCGATATGCACACACGCCTCTACGGAACAACGTTCCTGCTGACCGCGTTGCCGCCGTGGGCACTCACGGACGCTACGCGGTTGCGCGAGATCCTCGGCGACAGGGAGCAGCGGCGGGCGATGCGTGACTACGAGAGCATCCTCAGCGCCGGTGGCGACTGGAGTCGGGTCGTGCTGCTCGACAACGAGGTGTGGCCGGAGTACGCCCGCCGCGATATCGCCACGATTGCAGCCGAGCGTGGTCAGGAGCCTCTCGATGCCGTCTATGGCCTTCTTCTCGGCGCGGCCGACGACCGCAGCAAGGCTGATCCCGGGCAGCTGATGGTGATCATCCATGCCTACACCGAGGAGCAGCAGCGGGAGGCGTTTGCCCATCCCCTCTGCGTACCCGGATCGGACGCCACGACGATGGCACCGACGGGCCCGCTCGAGGGAAAGGTCTTCCACGGGGCCTACACCTGGGCTGCGTGGTACCTGCGCTTCTGTGTCCAGCAGGAGAAGGTGCTAAGCCTGTCCGAGGCGATCCATCGCCTCACGGCCCGGCCGGCGGAGCGAATCGGCCTCCAGGATCGCGGCGTCCTCCGGCCGGGTGCCCATGCCGACGTCGTCGTTTTCGACCCGACCACGTTCAGGGAGGAAGGGACGACATTCGATCCGAGCAGACTCGCTACCGGGATGGACACCGTGATCGTCAACGGGGCTGTGACGCTGAGTGCAGGCAAGCTCACGGGAATCAGAAACGGGCAGGTACTCCGGCGGCCGTAGCGCAGAAACGAGTGCGCTTCACCCTGAAGAAGCATGTCCTCGGGCACCACGGCGACAGCACCGATACCCTCTCGCCCGGTGACGGATATCGAAAAAATAAAGCTGAGGCTCCGCGAGGCTCTGGGCGAGGATCGCGTGCGCGACGGCGATTCCGACCTCGACCTGCACGCCGGGGACATCACGTTTCACACACCGCACCGGCCGGATGTCGTCGTCTATCCGGTCTCGACCGACGAGGTCTCGCAGGTGCTTGCGCTCGCGAGCGAGTACCGGATTCCGGTAACACCGTTCGGGGTCGGCACGAGCCTCGAGGGCCACGTGATCCCTCTCCACGGCGGCATCAGCCTCGACCTCTCGAGGCTCGACTGCATCCTCGACATCGCGCCCGAGAACCTGACGGCAACGGTGCAGGCGGGCGTCACACGACTCACGCTCGAACGAGCGGCCGGCCAGCACGGCCTCTGCTTCCCCGTTGACCCCGGTGCCGACGCCACGATCGGCGGGATGGCGGCAACGAACGCTGCGGGCACGACGACGGTGCGCTACGGGAAGATGCGAGCGAACGTGCTGGCACTCGAAGCGGTGCTGGCCGACGGACGGGTGGTCCGCACCGGCAGCCGGGCCGCGAAGACATCGGCCGGCTATGACCTCACGGGACTTCTGGTCGGGTCGGAGGGCACGCTCGCGGTGATCACCGAGGTGACGGTGCGGCTCCACGCAATCCCCGAGCGGGCCGTGGCGCTGCGCATCGCCTTCGCGGACATCGAGAGCGCCTGCCGCACGGCTGCGGGCGTCGTTGCCGCGGGCGCCGGGGTGACGCGGCTCGAGCTGATGGATGCGTGGATCGTGACGGCGGTCAACGCGTACTCCGGGACGTCGTATCCGGAGGGAGTCTGCCTGCTCGTGGAGTCAACGGGAAGCGAGGGAGTGGTGGCCGACGACCTCGAGCTCGTGCAGGCGGTGGCCCTCGCCGAGGGCGCAAAGGACATCGTTCACGAGCTCGACCCCGAGGCACGAGCCCTCCTCTGGAAAGCGCGCCACGACGTCGCACACGCCACGTCGGCGACGTTCCCCGGCACCAAGGAGCGGACGACGGACGTATGCGTGCCCCTGACGGAGCTCGCCGGCGCTGCCCGCTTCGCGCGTGCCGAGATCGACCGGCTGGGCCTGAACGCAGGCATCGTCGGCCACGCAGGCGACGGCAACCTGCACATCGCCATGCAGGTCGATGCCTCCGAGATCAGCCTCTCCGACGAGCTCGTCCACAACCTCGTTGACGACGCTCTCGCGCGCGGCGGCACCTGCACCGGCGAGCACGGGATCGGCCTCGGCAAGATCGGCGCCCTCGAGCAGGAGCACGGAGACCTGATTCCGCTGATGCAGGCGATCAAGGCGAGCTTCGACCCGAACGGCATACTCAACCCCGGCAAGGTCCTGCCGGCAACGAAAGCGCACCGAGTCTGAGCCTCGCCGCTGCGGCGACCGGTGGGTCAGACGGCCCACTCCGGCTGCTCGAGCCCCTCTTCCTCGAACATCCGCTGAACGCCCGGTAGCGCGAGCGTCCGGCGAAAATGCGCGCGGATGGCAGGCCTGTCCCATGCGGGCGGGTCG
The DNA here is from genome assembly GCA_009694305.1 of Thermoleophilia bacterium. Classification (GTDB taxonomy): domain Bacteria; phylum Actinomycetota; class Thermoleophilia; order Gaiellales; family Gaiellaceae; genus Gaiella. The sequence continues at coordinate 36,503 of SHVL01000023.1, read as the reverse complement.
AGCTCGGAGCCCCAGTCGGTGAGCATCAGGAGGAAGAGATCCGCCCCCGTCCGGTGCTCGCCGACGAGCCACTCACGCCCCGCGAGATGCGACTCGATCAGGTCGAAGTGACGTCCTGCCTCCGCCGTTGCCCGTGGGCCGACGCTCTCGTCGCCGTACCGCTCCGGGTAGAACATCCTGAGCAACGTGGTCTGCAGCGTGTTCGTCATGAAGACGAGCCAACGGTAGAACTGCGCACGGTTTTCTGGAGCAAGGCGTGCCTCGGGATACCGGTCGGCGAGATGGAGCAGGATCGCCGCCGACTCGGTCAGGACGACGTCGCCGTCCACGAGCGTCGGCACGACGCCGAGCGGATTGAGCGCGAGGTAGCCGGGGTCGGTCTGTGCCTCGTCTCTCTCGATCAGCACGAGGTCGTAGTCCACCCCGATCTCGGCGAGCGCGGCATGAGGGGCCATCGAGGCAGATCCCGACCGCCCGTAGAGAAGCATGGATGCCACACCGCGATCCTACCAACCCGCCACGTCCGGCGGACGGAGTCGCTCGTCGAGGCGGGATGCCGGCCCTACGCCACCACCCAGAGTGCGTCGTCGCCGAGCCGGGTGCGCACCGCCAGCCCTGACGCCACGAGGCCCAGCATCGCGGCCTCGGCCCCGGGGCGGTCGGCAGCGTCGTTGCCCCGCGTCAGCAGCTGCGCGACCTCCTGCGTGGTCAGGCCACCCGGGAAGTACTCGAGCAACTCGAACGGGTCGTCGGGCACGCCACGGCGCTCCCCGTCGGGAATCAGGTTTGCGACGAGCACGTCGTAGGCCTCGATCGTCTGCCAGCCGCCGGCCACGAGCGTCCGGCCCGCGTGCTCGAAGACGATGGAGGGCGCAGTGAAGCGGACGGGGCCGTCGGTGGTGGCCGTCTTGTGCTGCAGCTCGGGCGGTGAGCCGGCCGCAGTGCGCGCCTCGGCGTGGTCGCGCTGATAGGCCTCCTCGACCTCGGGCGTCTCGATCGCAGCGATCACCGCGTCCACGTCGAGCCCCGGGACGCCTGCAAGCGCCCGGGCGATGCCGTCGTCCTCGTCGAGCAGCAGCGTCGTCGTGAACCAGGCGAACTGGAGCGCACGGAACGTCGCCCACTCCGCGCCCGGCTCCTGCAGGCGCGCCGCGACAACCGCTCTACAGGCCCGCCCCGTACCCATGACCCGCGCGCGAGGCTCTGGCGCGAACGGCATCCCGTACGGGCGATACCGCCGGACGTACCCCTCGGCCGACCCAAGCGGCGTGTAGCCGCGGTCAACGTATTGCTGGGCGTGCTCGGTCAGCCCGATCAGCACGAGCCGCCAGTCGAGTTGCGCCCCGTAGCGCCACTCGAGCACCCGGAGAGCAGGATCCGCCGAATAGCCCCACGGGCAGCCGGCATCGCTGTACAGAGTCGCCTTCACCCGTCCGGCCATGCGCGCTCCCCCGTCGTTGTGCCGCCGCCGACTCCGTGAAGGGGACAGACGCAGGAACTCCTTAGCGGCGACGCCATACGACGACCATAGCGGCGGCAGGGTTCAGGTCTTCGTCGTTCCGCCCGCAGCCACCGTCGCCGGAGTCCCGCGCAGGCTGGAAGAAGAGCCGCCGGGGTCGGAGGTCAGGTCGCGGGTCGAGCGTCTAGCAACGCGAGACCTGACACCCCCTAACGGAGCGGCGCCGGAGTCGAACCGACCGAGCGTGGGGTTACCACACCGCACAGGTTTTGAAGACCCGCTGGGCCACCGGGCCCGTGCCGCTCCGCGACGGAGAATAGCGACGGGCAGGGGGGCTAGAGACGCAGGTCGGTAGGAGGCGAGCGGATCCCGCCAGTCATGATTGGTAGGGCAGACGCAGCCCCGAGGGGAATCGGTACCTTCGATTGCTGCCAATGTATCGAGAGAGGAAAACGTATGGCATCAACAAAACAGCATGCGCTCACTGAGCTCGAAAGTGGCTTCGCGACGATCGCCGACCAGAGTTTCGACTCGGTGATGATCACGACTGCCGGTACCACCAACAAGATCGTCTACGTCAACAAGTCGTTCGAGAAGCTGACCGGGTACAAGGCGAAGGACGTGATCGGCCGCGACCCTAAATTTCTGCAAGGTGCCGCCACGGACAAGGGAACGATCAAGCAGCTGATCACAGACCTGGCGGCCGGACGCCGGTTCGAAGGTCGCACGATCAACTACCGCGCCGACGGGAGCCCGTTCATCATGCACTGGCGCGTCGCACCGGTGAGGTCAGGCCGGGGCGCAGCCGCAAAGACGACGCACTACATCGCCGTCCAACGCGTGATCTCGGCCTAGGACGAGAAGAGGTACAGGGGCAGCCTGCACGGTTGGTGTCAGGTCTCAAAGCCTTGACACCGACCGTGCAGACTGCCCACAACAGGTGGCTCTCGCTGACTACGCGGCCTTCATCGCCGGCCCCGAGTACGTCGCACTGCCGAAGCCGAGGATGCACCAGAATATCGGCGAAAGGAAGATGAGGCCGATACCGAACCCGACGCCGCGGCCGTATCCCTTTGCCACGTCGAGCGCGACGATGATCCCGATCACGATGTTGACGAACGGGATCAACAACAGAAGAATCCACCACCACGGGCGGCCGGCAATCTTCAGGATGATGAGGTAGTTCCAGATCGGAATGATCGCCTTCCAGCCCTCCTCTCCTGCCTTGATGAAGGCCTTCCAGAGACCGGCGATTATGAGAACAATGATTGCGATGTAGATGATCACGCCTAGTGCATTCACGGGAGAGCCTCCTGTAGGGGTATCGGATGCCTAGACAGTGGACTACACACCGGATGGAGGTGCCGCTGTCGCACCCGGCGGGCGGGTCGGGAAGTAGGATCGCTCGGTGCCGCACATTCGCCTGACGGAGCCGGACGAAGCGACCGGGCTCCTCGCCTCCGAGTACGACGCTGCGGTCGGTCGTGCCGGGAAGATCTTCAACATCGTCAAGGCGATGAGCCTTCGCCCCGAGGTGCTCCACGCCTCCATGGAGATGTACAAGGCGATCATGTTCGGCCCCTCGGCCCTGACCCGGGCAGAGCGGGAACTCCTCGCCACGGTCACGTCGCGCCACAACGCCTGCCATTACTGAACGACATCGCACGCAGACGACCTCCGTGCAGAGGGCGCAGACGAGGAGCTCGCGCGACATGCGGCGCACGACTACGGCAAGGCCGACCTCGAGCCGCGGATTCGTGCCCTGTGCGACTACGCCGTCAAGCTGACCGACTCTCCGGCGACGGTCGGGCTCGCAGACGCTGACGCACTCAGAGCCCACGGCTGGGATGACACGGCGATCCACGATGCAATCCAGGTGATTTCGTACTTCAACTACATCAACCGTGTCGCCGAGGGTGTCGGGGTCGAGAACGAACCCGGGTGGGACGGGCGGGGAACGTAGGGGCGAGAGGGCGCACGGGCAACCCCTCGCCACACGCGGGCGGGACAACCACACGCGGGCGGGACCTGTCCCGCCCTCCCGGCCAGACCGCCATCCGATCGTTCCTTCGGCAAACGGATGGAAGCGGAACACGGCCCCGCGTTCACCAACGATTACAGACGGACGAGTGACGGCACGGGAGAACGCCTCTACCCTTCAAGCCCCGCTCTGCGGAGCACACGACGGTCGCCGAGGCGACGTGTGACCCCGTCCTGGTCGAGCCGCTCGAGCAGCAGTTGCGCGTCGCGACGACCGACGCCCGCAAGATCACGAAAGCGCGCGAGGACGATCTCACCCGTCGCCCGGCATTCGGTCACAACCAGCTCGCGTGCGCGCTCGTAGGCCGCGGTGGAGACGACGAAACCGTCGCCGAGCCGGACAAGAACGCCCTCGGCCTCCAGAAATCGTGCCAGCCCGGCATCGTCCGGTTTCACCGCCGCGAGGCCACTCGCCTCGAGCTCGCCCCTGAGTGCCTCGGCCGCCTCCGCGCGCGCGCCGAGCGAGGCCGCTACGCCCGGGAGATACGCGATCCCGCCGCGCCGCTCGACCGGCAAGAGCGGCAGCACTACCGCCGCCCATGGCTCCGCAGGAAGCAGTTCGGCCACGGCAAGTCCCGGCTCGAGTGGCGACGCGACCGCCCGCACACGCAGTCGCTCCGCGACGACATCGCTCGTCTCGTCGAGCCACTCCCGTGAGAACGCCCAACCGCCTGCCTGGATCACTGCCGCGAGCCCTTCCTCGAGCTCTGCGGGCGAGAGCAGCCCGCGAGCCGCGAGCGACTCGACGAGGACGGGCGCAGTCACCGTCGCAGCGACGATCGACACCGGGTCACCCTGCTCGAGGAGCTCGAGCCGTTCGGCCTCGAGCCGTCGCGGTGGAGCAGGATCGAGCACGATTGCGCCGCCGAGCGTCGTCTCCCCCCGCAGGACGATGCGATCGCCCCGCGCCGCAACAACCGGTGCCTCGAGCCGTAACTGTGCCAACCGCCCGCCGACCCGGGCCACCCTGGCGGCGATACGCGACGTGCCGTGATGCACCGACACACGCGCGCCGTTGTCGATCGGGGTCAGCTCCTCGAGCTCGACATCGAGCCGGTAGGAGACGGGGTAGGCATGCGGCGCCACGAGAGCATCGCCCCGGTGTAGCTCGCTCCTCTCGATGCCCGGAAGGCCGAGCGCGACACGCTCGCCTGCGGTTGCGCTCTGCACGGACGTGTCGTGCACCTGGACGGATCGCACTCTGACCTCGCCCCCACGCGGAGCGACATGCAGCGTGTCGCCCTCGACGATCGTCCCCGACCAGAGCGTCCCCGTGACGACCGTGCCGATGCCCCGCAGGGTGAACACGCGATCGACGTACAGTCGGGTTGCACCACTTGCGTCTCGGGCCACCACGCTGTCGGCTGCGCGCGCCAGGGCGGCTCGCAGGTCGTCCAGCCCGACCCCCGTCCTCGCGCTGACGGCGACGACCTCCGCCCCCGGGACGAGCTCGCTCGCCTCCTCGACGGCGATTTCGAGCGTCTCCTCGTCCACGAGGTCGGCCTTGGTCACTGCGACAACACCCCGATCGACGCCGAGCAGCCGCAGGATCCCAAGATGCTCGAGGGTCTGGGGGCGGGCGCCTTCGGCCGCGTCGATCACGAGCAGGAACAGGTCGATCCCGGTCGCGCCCGCCACCATCGTGCGCACGAAACGCTCGTGGCCCGGAACGTCGATGAGCGAGAGCCGTCTGCCGTCTGGCAGCTCGAGCGGCGCGTAGCCGAGGTCGATCGAGATCCCGCGTCGCTGCTCCTCGGGCAGACGGTCCGTGTCCTTGCCGGTCAGCGCCCGTACGAGCCATGTCTTGCCGTGATCGATGTGGCCGGCCGTGCCGACGGTCAACGCCATCTCAGGAGGGACGAAGAAGCTCGACGCCGGCGGCGACGCCGTCGCGCATCAACGTCACGTCGTCGGCGACGTTCACGAGACGCCATCCCGAAGCGGCAAGAGGAACCGCACTGGCCGCGCGGATCGTGTGCACGCCCGCGGGAAGCCCCGCTGCGTCAGCGGCTCCACGGACACGTGCAATCGCCGAGGCAAGCACCACGCCGTCGAGGTCGGGCGGCACCGGCACGCCGAGTGAGACCGAGAGATCCCATGGGCCGACGTAGAGCGCGGTGACTCCTTCGACCCGCGCGATGTCCTCGACGCATTCCACGGCTGCAGCGGATTCGATCTGCACGATCACCGCGATGTCGTCGAGTGCATCTCCACCACGGGTGCGCGCGCCGAGGATAGGCCCGAACCCGCGCGTGCCGTGCGGCGGGTAGCGCGTTGCACCCACGGCGCTCCCGGCCTCCTCGGCGGAGTTGACGTTCGGGACGACGATGCCGTGCGCACCGAGGTCGAGCGCCCGGCCGATTGCAGCCGGGTCGTTCGCGAGCAACCGCACGACGGGAGCCGCACCACGCACCTCGATGGCGGGAAACAACGTCGGCAGGTCTGCCTCGGAGACGAGACCGTGCTGCAGGTCGCAGACGACGTAGTCCACACCACCGGCAGCAAGAAACCCGGCTGCGCCCGAGCCCGGCAACGAGCACCACGCGCCGAGGAGCGTCTCACCCGCACGGATCCGGGCCGCCAGGGCCTCCCCGCTCATCGCGCCCGGGCCGCCGCAACCGCCTCTGCCACCTCGTCCACCTCGCTCTCGGCGAGTGCGCGCACGTCGAGGAGCAGACGGCCGTCACGAACGATTCCGACAACCGGCGGCTCGCCGGCCCGCAGCGCGTCGAACAACTCCTCCTCGATCGCACAGGCAAAGCTCGGTAGCTCGGCGAGCGGCAGCGCACCGCCCCCGGCACGCGCAACCGTCTCCTCGACCTCGCCGCCGACGAGCACCGCGAGCCGCTCCGCCCGTGCCCGCACCGCCGCGACCGGCTCGTCAAGCATTCGCAGCACCGGGATCTCGGCGCGCGCACGGGCAGGATCGAGGGCGAGGGCGAGCGTTCCTTCGAGCGCCGCGAGAGTCAGCTTGTCGGCCCGTAGTGCGCGTTGCAGCGGATGACGGCGCAGGCGCTCGATCAGGTCTGCGCGCCCGACGAGAATCCCGGCCTGCGGGCCACCGAGCAGCTTGTCGCCCGAGAAGCACACGAGATCGGTTCCGGCGGCAAGGCTCGCGGCCGCGGTGGACTCGTCGCCGATCGCAGACAGCGCTCCCGAGCCGAGATCGTCCACGAGCGGCAGTCCGGCGCTCCTCGCAATCGCCGCCAGTTCGCCGAGCGACGGCTGCTCGGTGAAACCGACAACGCGGAAGTTCGCCTGGTGGACGCGGAGAATGAGTGCCGTGTCCGGGCCGATCGCACGCTCGTAGTCGGCGGCACGGGTGCGGTTCGTCGTCCCGACCTCGACGAGCCGTGCACCCGAGCGCGCCAGCACGTCGGGAATCCGGAAACCGTCGCCGATCTCGATCAGCTCGCCACGCGAGACGAGCACCTCGCGGCCCTCGGCAAGCGCGGCGAGGGCAAGCATCACGGCAGCAGCGTTGTTGTTGACGACGAGCGACGCCTCCCCACCGATGATCTGGCGCAGCAGTGCCGTGAGATGATCCTGGCGCGAGCCGCGGGCGCCCGCGTCGAGGTCGTACTCGAGGTTCGAGTAGCTGCCGCCCACCTCGACGACGCGGTCGAGCGCTGACCGTGCGAGGGGGGCGCGCCCGAGATTGGTGTGGATCAGGACTCCACTCGCGTTGAGGACGCGCCGCAACGAGGGGCGCGCGGCCGCCGCGACCTCTGCGAGCGTCGCCTCGACGAGGTCGCCCGGGTCACGGCCGTCCCTGATCGCAAGGCGCGCGCGCTCGAGCGTCACCCGAACAGCCGCGACGACCGGCGCGCGCGCCAGACTCGCGAGTCGCGGGTCGGCGAGCAGGCGGTCAACCGACGGAAGCGTGCGCAGGGAAGACGCCATACGGGAAGTGTAGGGCCAGAGGGCCTCTATCTACAGAGCGGGAAGAACCTCGGCGAGCAGTGCGGTCAGCCTGCCTTCCGCCTGCGCTCCCACCGCGAGCACGTGCGCGCTGTCGAGTGGCTCGGGCAGGATGCCCGCCGCCATGTTCGTGACGCAGGAGATCGTCAGGCAGCGCAGCCCCATGTGGCGCGCAGCGAGCACCTCGGGCACCGTGGACATCCCGACGAGATCGCCGCCAAGCGCCCGGATCATGCGGATCTCGGCCGGTGTCTCGAAGGCGGGGCCGAGCCAGGCGGCGTAGACGCCCTCGGAGAGGGTCTGGCCGAGCCGGCCGGCCGCTTCGTGGGCGAGAGCCCGCAACGCAGGGTCGTAGGCGTTGCTCATGTCAGGGAACCGCGGCCCGAGAGTGTCGTCGTTCGGCCCGATCAGCGGTGAGGTTCCCTGCAGGTTGAGGTGGTCAGAGACGAGCACGAGATCGCCCGGCCGCATGTCCTCACGCACGCCTCCGCAGGCGTTTGTGACAACGAGGAACGCTGCACCGAGCCGCCCGAGAACGCGTACTCCGAAGGCGACTTTCTCGGCTGTATGGCCCTCGTAGAGATGAGCGCGACCTTTCATCACGGCGAGCGGCACGCCCGCGAACGTCCCGATCACGAGCGTGCCCGAGTGCCCGAGCGCCGTCGAGACGGGCCAACCGGGAATCTCCCCGTAGGGGATCTCGACCGCATCCTCGACTGCGTCTGCGAATCCGCCGAGGCCGGAGCCGAGAATGACGGTTGCCCGGGGCCGAAGCGTCGTTCGCTCACGGATCGCGGCAGCGGCGGTGTCGATCATGGAGAGTCCCCGGTGACCCCGGTCACAATCGAGTCTGGGGAATGTGGGAGATGACCATCCCGAGCGCGAGCCCGACGGCGACGGCGACCGAATATGCGCCCACGAGCCCGCCTAGCCGCCGCGCCTCGGCCGGGCTTACTCGTCCGCCGCCAGCTCGTAAGATGCGCCAGGAACGGAGGATATGACCGCCGTCGAGGAAGCCGATCGGGATCAGGTTGAAGAGGTTGAGGAGAAAGCCCGAATAGGCGAGCGCAAGGAGCAGGTCCGAGTCCACAGCGTTGCCGTAGACCAGGCAGGCGAGAGCGCCGACGCCGCCGGCGACAGGCCCCGCAATCGACACGAGCGCATTGCGCCACGGGTCGAACGGCTGGTTGCGCAGGGCGACGTAGGCGCCGAAGAACGGGATGAAAACGGGCATCTGCGGGTTCAGCCCCTGTCGGCGCGCCTCGACGTAGTGACCCAGCTCGTGCACGAGGATGAGAAGGACGAACCCCACCCCGAAGCGCCAGCCCCAGATGAGCGCGTACCCGCCGACCGCAACGAAGATGCCGAGAAACTTCAGCGACCCCGCAACCTTCAGCGCCACGGCGCCCGCGATCGCGAGCGGCCCGAGCACCCGCCCGAGGCCGCCGCGACGGGGCTTCGCCGCAGGCTCCTCTGGCACGTGGTCGCTCACAACCGACCCGACCCGGGGGACCGCCCGCATCCTGTCGCCGCGCTCACGACCCCTGCCCGATCCATTCCTCGCCGCCCACGTAGATCTCCTTCTTCCACAGCGGTACCGACTCCTTGAGCGTGTCTATCGCCTCCGCGCAGGCCGCGAGTGCATCGGCCCGATGGGCGGACGAGACGGCGATCACGACGCTCGTCTCACCGACTCCCACGATCCCGACGCGGTGGTGGATCGCAACGTCGATCAGCGAATGCCGCTCCTTCAGGCCCGCCGCGATTCTCTCCATCTCGGCCTCCGCCATCCCCTCATAGGCCTCGTACTCGAGCCGCACGACTTCACGGCCGCGCGACCGCGACCGCGTCGTCCCGGTGAATGTCGCGATGGCGCCCGCATCGTCGGAGGCGACCTCCCTGACCGCTTCGTCGAGGGAGAGGGGGTGCTCCGACAGCCTGAAGCACCCGCCGGAGACCGGAGGGATGAGCGCGACCTCGTCACCGTCGGTGAGCGCCGTAGCGGCTGACGCGTAGCTCTTGTTGACGGCTAGGAGAAGCCCGGCCGGCTCGTCTCCGAGGTCGAGTGCGGGCCAGACATCGGCGGCGGTCGCACCATCGGGAAGCTCTATCTCGAGAGCCCGCGTTCCTGCGAGCTCTCGGAGGCCTGCAAACAGGCGAACGGCAACCTTCATCCGTCCCAGCGTAGCTAGAGGTTCGACCTGGGCCAGGAGTGTAGGCCGGGGCGGTTCTCTGCCAGGGAGCGTGCCTGGCTGCGCACGAGCCGCATCCAGACCTGCTCCGGAACCGCTGTACGTCTCCACGGGGTTGCACACAGACGGCTGACATGTTAGATAGTCACCCATGGTGACGACGCTCTCACGCACAAACCTGAACGACCAGGTCTACGCAACCCTCCGGGAGCGTGTCCTGCAGCGCGAGCCAGGGCCCGGGGCGAAGCTGAGCCTGCACGAGCTCGCGACCGAGCTCGGTGTCTCGCGCAGCCCGGTGCATCACGCGCTCACGCGGCTCGTCTCCGAGGGGCTCATCTCGGTCAAGGCCCGCCGCGGCTACTACGTGATGCCGGTCACGCCTACGGTTGTGAGCGACGGCTACAACGTTCGCCTCGCCCTCGAGCTCCATGCCGCCGAACGCACCGTCGGCTCGACCAAGCCGGCGCCGCTCGCCGCGTTTCGAGCGCTGATGGAGGCGTCGGAGCGAGCAATCTCCCAGGAGGACTGGGACACCGCCAACGCTGCATTTCACGAGTTCCAGATCGGCCTGGCAGGGAACGCGATCCTCTCTCACGCCTATAGCGAGCTGTCGGTGAACCTGATGATGCAGGTGATTCGCAGCGGCAAGCTCGAGGGTGGCTACTACCTCGTGCGTGAGCATCGCCAAATCGTCGAGGCGTTCGAGGCCAGCGACCTGACTCGCGCGCAGCAGGCTATCCGGGCGCACATCCAGTCGGGCAAGCAGATAGCGCTCGATGCGATCGAACGCGCCGGCGGGGAGCTCTAGCTCCACCCCCGGGCCGGAGTCGGCGTAGGATCGGGGTATGGCCAGCACTCCCGACCGACCGCTGTCCGACAGCGAGGCAGACGTGAAACCCCTCTACCGTGCCGCCGACGCGCCGGAGGCAGAGGCGCCGCCGCCCGGAATGTTCCCGTTCACCCGCGGGCCCTACCCGGACATGTACCGCGGCCGGCCCTGGACGATGCGGCAGTACGCCGGGTTTTCCTCGGCCGAGGAGTCGAACGAGCGCTACCGCTACCTCCTCGCACAGGGGCAGACCGGGCTCTCGGTCGCGTTCGACCTTCCCACGCAACTGGGCTATGACTCGGACGACCCCGTGGCCGCGGGCGAGGTCGGCCGCACCGGCGTCGCGATCGACTCGCTCGTTGACATGGATCTCCTACTCGGCGGGCTTCCGCTCGACGAGGTCTCGACGTCGATGACGATCAATGCTCCGGCGGCGCTGCTACTGCTGCTGTACGAACTCGTCGCAGAAGACGGGGGCGTTTCGGGGACGGCGCTCCGAGGGACGGTGCAGAACGACATCCTCAAGGAGTACGTCGCGCGGGGCAACTACATCTTCCCGCCGCGCCCGTCGATGCGTCTGACGACCGACCTCTTTGCCTACTGCGCGGAGCGGATCCCGAACTGGAACACGATCTCGATCTCCGGGTACCACATCCGCGAGGCCGGCTCGACCGCGGCACAGGAGCTCGCGTTCACACTCGCAAACGGGATCGCCTACTGCGATGCCGCCGTCGCAGCCGGGCTCTCACCGGATGCGTTCGGGGCGCGGCTGTCGTTCTTCTTCAACGCGCACAACGACTTCTTCGTCGAGGTGGCGAAGTTCCGGGCTGCGCGCACGATGTGGGCACAGATCATGCGTGACCGGTTCGGCGCGACGAGCGCGAAGGCGCAGGCCCTGCGATTCCACGCGCAGACCGGAGGATCGACGTTGACGGCACAACAGCCCGAGAACAACATCGTGCGCGTGGCGATCCAGGCACTCTCTGCCGTCTGCGGCGGTGCCCAGTCGCTGCACACAAACAGCTTCGACGAGGCCCTCGCGCTCCCGAGCCAGCACGCGGCGACGATCGCCCTGCGCACCCAGCAGATCCTCATGCACGAGGCCGGCACGACCGACACGGCCGATCCACTCGGTGGCTCCTACTACCTGGAGGCGTTGACCGCCGACCTCGAGCGTGAGGCACAGGAGCTGATCGAGCGCATCGACGAGCTCGGCGGCGCCGTGGCGGCGATCGAGGCAGGGTTCGTGCAGGGGAAGATAGAGGAGTCCGCCTACCGGTTCCAGACCGCGGTCGAGGACGGCGACCGCGTGGTCGTGGGCGTGAACTCGTTCACCGACGAATCGGACGAACGCATCGAGCTCTACCGCATCGACCCGGCCGGAGAAGAACGGCAACGTGAGCGCACCGCGCGGGTGCGGGCGGAGCGCAACGCCGACGAAGCCACAGCGGCCCTGGCTTGCGTCCGCGAGACGGCCGTTGGTGACGGCAATCTCCTCCCGCCGATGCGCGATGCGCTCCGTGCGCACTGCACTGTGGGTGAGATCTGCGGAGCACTGCGGGAGCTCTGGGGCACCTACGACGGACGGTGAGCGTCACCTCGCGGCAGTAGGCTTCGCTCGTGCGCATCCTGCTCGTCTCGCAGATGTATCCGGGCCCGGACACCCCGGCACTCGGCTCGTTCGTCGCCACCCTCGAACGTGAGCTCGAGGCGCGCGGCCACGTCCTGACGCGCGCTGTGGTCGATCGGACGGGCGGCCGGAGTCGGCACGCGAAGCTCGCTCTCGATGTCGTACGGACGGCGCGCCGATCCCGTCCCGACGTCGTCTACGCACACTTTCTCGTCCCGGCGGGACTCCTCGCCGCGATCGGAGGTCGTGCACCCCTCGTGGTGACCGCCCACGGACAGGATGTCGAGAACGCGCGCAACAGCCGCGTCGTGCGCGAGGCGACACGGCTTACCGTTCGCCGAGCACACGCCGTCGTCACCGTCTCCCGATGGCTGCGCGAGCGCCTCGTAGACGTGGTGCCCGAGGCTCTCTCGAAGAGCGCCGTGATCGACTGCGGCGTTGACCTCGAGCGATTCGCCGTCAGGGACACCGACCGCGCACGGGCCGAGGTCGGCTGGTCACCCACCGGCACCGCGTTCGTCTGCGTCGGGTCGCTCAGCGAGCGCAAGAACGTGCTCGGCCTCGCGCGTGCTTTCGCGCGTCGGGGAGAGGGCGCCCTCGCGTTCGTCGGCGACGGGCCCTTGAGAGGCGCGCTCGAAGGGCGTCCCGGCATTCACCTCACGGGCCCCGTGAGGCATGAAGAGGTCCCCTCGTGGTTCGCGGCAGCCGATGTCGTCTGCCAGCCCAGCCTGATCGAGCCGTTCGGCCTCTCGACGCTCGAAGGGCTTGCGTCTGGGCGGTCGGTCGTCGCCACGCGAACCGGCGGCCCCCCGGAGTTCGTCGGAGCCGAAACAGGTGTGCTCGTTGACCCACACGACGATGACGCGCTCATCGCGGCACTCGAAGCGGCCTCCCTTCTGCCCCGGCCGAACCTCGCTGCCCGTCGGGCGGCCGAGGCGCATGACGTCAGGCGGCAGGCCGAACGGGTGGAGGAGATTCTGCTTCGCGCTGTGCGAGATCGGCAAGCCTGAGCTCGACAAGCGGTCGAACCGCATCCTCGAGGCCTGCCTTCCTGGCCGCATCGAGCGCCGCCAGGTAGGTTGCACGAACCTTCGGTATGGCGACGCCCTGCTTGAGCCGGGTATCGCCCGACACGAGAAGGCGTTGAACCCTGGCGCGGCGATCGTCCGGTGAACTCATGGAGAGGAGCGTAGCGCTGGTACGATCCAGCAGCGATGATCCCGTTCTTTGCAGTCGTACAGGTTCTCATCTCGGCAGCGCTCGTGACGCTCGTGCTGATGCACTCCGGCCGCGAGGCTGGTTTCGGTGGCATGGGCTTCACGCCGCAGTCGCAGGGAGGGACGCACATCGTCGAGCGCAACCTCACGCGCCTGACGACGGTCATGGGGGTGCTCTTCTTCGTGAACACCGTCATCCTGTATCGACTGCTCGCGTAACGGAGAGCCCGGACTCCGGGTACAATCGCGCCGCGCGCTGGTGGCGGAATTGGTAGACGCGCAAGGTTGAGGGCCTTGTGGGGGCAACCCCGTGGAGGTTCAAGTCCTCTCCAGCGCATGCAACAGACGGCCCCGACGGGGCCGTCTGTACGTTCGCTTCCGGTCAAGGAATAGTGCGTCGAACTCGGGTCGGCAACACGTCGTCTTCGGTCACCTGGCTGAATGCCACATGACCGGCGCTGCCCCGTACCATTCTTCCGGCGCGCACTGTTCTCTTCTCCCGTCTCTAACCTATACGCTATCCGTCCAAGGCGTGGAAACGGTCATGGGTATCCGGCGCGGTTCCATCCAGAGAAGATCTGCTCTCTCAGTAACTCTTTGAAAGCCAGGAAACAATGATGCAATTCGTTCTCCCTGGGGTTACTGTGATGAGCGCTCTCGTCCTTTGCGCTCCACTGCTCGTCGGCTGCTCGTCAACAGGTGATTCGACCGAGGGAACGACCACCTCGAACACGATCCGCATCGGTCTCGAGGCTCCTTTGACGGGCAGTCAGAGGGAGCTTGGTGTGGGCATGCTGCGCGGCGCGTCGATGGCTGCCGTGGAAATCAACGCTGCCGGTGGGACTCTCGGAAAGAAGATCGTCATCGTGCCCATCGACGACCAGGCCGACCCGGAAATCGGCGCCGCCGCCGCGGCCAAAGCGATTACTTCAGGCCTTGACGGTATCGTCGGACCCTACAACTCGAGCGTGGGGATCTCTCTCACCTTGTCCGAGCCCATCACGCCCGGTGCTACCTCTTACGCATCAACCGTCGCCACGGTCGCCGCGACGAAGCCCGACCTCATGTACATCGTCACGTTCTTCCCGGAAGGCGGCCTGATCGCCAGGGAGATGTTCGACTCGAGGACACCGGCCAGATGCCTTGCCGACAAAGGCGCCTATGACAATGGCTTCATCACCGCAGCCGGAATCACCGCAGCCCGTCACTGTCCCATCGTCGGCGTACCTGCGCCCGGAGACTTCACGAACTCTGCCGCCCGTGTCGCAACGTTCCGCAAGCTCTACTCGGCAGCGCCGGGCTCCTGGTCTCGCTTCACCTACGATTCGGTGAAGCTCCTCGCCGAGAAGGCAGAGGAAGCGGGCGGGTTCTCCGCAGAGCCGCTCACCGCTGCGCTCGAGGCCACGTCCGGCTGGACTGGCTGGACAGGGAGTGTCGCGTTCGAGATGCCCACCGGCAATCGCACGCCTGCGCCGGTCACCGTGGACATCACCGACGCAAAAGGCGCATTCCACGTTGACGCTGATTGGATGACGGCGACCGGCTTCGCCTTCTGATCCAACGCCGGCCGCAGATCATGGCCGCCGGCACCCTGGAGGCAGGAGCACCGGGCTGTCGGTGATCGACGGGAAGCGCGTGCTACCGCAGTTCTCCAACACCCCGGGCGCGACGACCTTCCTGCGGAGGCTCCGTTAGCGTAGGCCAGGCACTCGTGGGCTCCTTTGCGACTGCGGTACGCGGTACGCGGTCACATCGATACACACGCACTTGACGCCGTCCGGAAGGAACCGTACTCTTCATCACGAACATATGTTCGGAAACCCCACCTCGGAGGCACCATGCTGACCGCACGGCAACAGGAGATCTGGCAGTTTCTCGTCGAGTACACGGACGGGCACGGCTACCCACCGACCGTCCGGGAGATC
Organism: Thermoleophilia bacterium; assembly: GCA_009694305.1. GTDB lineage: Bacteria > Actinomycetota > Thermoleophilia > Gaiellales > Gaiellaceae > Gaiella. The sequence goes on along the minus strand of SHVL01000023.1, from coordinate 21,290 downwards.
GGTGAAGCCGTCGGCCTCGCTTCGCCGTCGACCGTGCACGCGCATCTCGCGAACCTCGAACGCGCAGGCCTGCTGAAGCGCGATCCCTCGAAGCCGCGAGCGCTCGACCTGATCGGGCACCGAACGATGACAGCCTCGGCCGCCACACCGCAGCCGGCCGAGGAGATCCCCCGCCTACCGTTGCTCGGCCAGATCGCGGCCGGCTCCCCGCTCCTCGCGGAGGAGAATATCGAGGAGCGAATCGCCGTTCCGGAGCCGCTCGGGCGCAGCGCCGACTTCCTGCTCACCGTCCGTGGCGACTCGATGATCGAGGCGGGCATCCTCGACGGCGACACACTCGTCGTACGCAAGCAGGAGGACGCGTCGAACGGCGACATCGTCGTCGCACTCGTCGGTGACGACGAGGGGGCGAACGAGGCGACGGTGAAGACCTTCTACCGCGACAGCGGGCGCATCCGCCTTCAGCCGGAGAACAGCGCCCTCGAGCCTATCTATGCCGACCACGTGCAGGTCATGGGCAAGGTCGTGGGGGTGTTCCGGAGCCTGCGATGACGATCACGCCCCTCGCCCGCACGCTCGACCAGGAGCTCGTCGCGCTCGTACGCGGCGCGAGCCTCGCCTGCCCTGTGTGCAGCGAGTTCGTGCTGCACATGAGGGGCGCCTACGGGCTGGCGATTGCCTGCCCGGAGTGCCGTTCGATCCTGGCCGAGGGCGATGCGGTTCCGGAACTCGCGCTTCCAACCGTGGCGCAGGCCGGCTGAGAACCAGGAACACGCGGGCAACCAGAAACCCAATCCACCAGCAGCCGGTCAGCGGGTAACCGGCTGTAGTCGATCGCCATGGTTCCACCCCACCCCGCCAAACGACCAGGACAAACCACACCGCACCGCGTCGGCACGCTACCCTCGCTAGCGCAGGCCGGGTGACCGCGAGCGTGCCGCTTCGGCGTCGCACTCGAGGAAAGTCCGGACACCGCAGGGCAGGACGCTGGGGAAACCCCAGACGGCGAAAGCCGATGGACAGTGGCACAGAAAGGAGACCGCCGGAGCAGTCGCTGGAAACAGCATCGACTCCGGTAAGGGTGAAACGGTGGGGTAAGAGCCCACCAGCGCCGTGGTGACACGGTGGCTAGCCAAACCCCGTCCGGTGCAAGGTGAAGCAGGTTCCGTTGACGCGGCCCGCCGAGGAACCGGGTACACCGCTCGAGCCGTCAGGTAACTGCCGGCCTAGAAAGATGGTCACCCACGACAGGATCCGGCTTACAGGCCTGCTACGGAAAAGCCCCGTTTACGGGGCTTTTCTATGTCACCGATGATTCTCTGTCTACGGGACTCTGCGAGGGATGGGGCAGGCCGTCCCGGCAGTGAGAAGACACACGAGCAGGAGTCCCGCAGGACAACCTGCGATCGGCGCCCGCGCAACGGCTCCATTCGTTCCCCTATTCCTCGGGAGGGTTTCTGCCGATACCCGTCGGTATGGACACCGTCCTGATCGCTGACGACCACCCGCTGCTCAGAGATCTTCTTACGGATGTCCTCGAACAACACGGCTTTGACGTGGTCGGCCAGGCCTCCAACGGCGCAGAAGCGATCACCGAGGCAGCACGCCTCCGGCCGCACCTCATCCTGCTCGATCTGATGATGCCCGACATGGACGGACTGGCAGCACTACCGCGCATTCGCGACGCATCACCGGACAGCGCAGTCGTCATCCTCTCGGCCTCCGGGACGGACGCAAACGTCCTCGGGGCGATCCGGTCGGGAGCGTCCGGCTTCCTGCTGAAGAGCGAGTCGGCGGAGCGCATCGCCCTGCTTCTGCGCGGAGTCGCCGACGGCGAAGCGGTACTCTCCGGCCCGATCGCGCGCCTCCTGCTCGACCAGGTGCGCGAGAGCAACTGCGGCGGCGATATCCCCGAGAAGATCGCGCGGGAACTCTCGGCACGCGAGGTGGAGGTTCTCCTGCTCCTCGACGAGCATCTCGGCACCGACGAGATCGCGGCCCGGCTCTACATCTCCGAGCACACGGTTCGCTCGCACGTCAAGAGCATGCTGCGGAAGCTCGGGGTGTCGTCACGCCGGAGTGCACTCGAACGGCTCGCCTCGGCACGGAAATGGACTGCCGAAGCCGTCTGAACAATCTGCGCCGGTTCGCCAGAGAAACGTGCTGTCAGGAAGCGAACCCCTCGAGTGAGGCCTCGACAAGTCCCGGAAGAGTCTCGATGTTGTAGCCCCCCTCCAGAACGGCTGCGACACGGGGGCAAAGCTGGGTACACCGTGCGGCCATCTCCCTGAACCCGTCCGCTGTCACCGCCATGTTCGCAAGCGGGTCGTCAACGTGCGCGTCGAACCCGGCCGAGACGATCAGCAAATCCGGCTCGAACGACTGCACGGCCGGCTCGACGAGAGAGCGGAACGCGGTCGCGTAGGCCGCGTTGCCCGATCCGGCGGGCAAGGGGATGTTGAGTGTCGTCGCATCGCCCGTCTCCGGACCGCCCGTTCCGGGGTAGAAGGGCCACTCGTGCAGCGAGACGAAGAGGATCGACTCGTCGCCGCGCACGATGGCCTCGGTGCCGTTGCCGTGATGCACGTCCCAGTCGATGATCGCTACCCGTTCGATTCCGAGGTCTGCCTGCGCGTGACGGGCCGCGATCACCGTGTTGCCGAAGATGCAGAAGCCCATAGCCCGATCGGGAAGGGCATGGTGTCCCGGCGGGCGGACGAGCGCGAACCCTCCCACCTCGACCGCGCTAATGGCGCACCCCGCAGCGAGGCGCGCGGCCTCCCAGGTCGTGGAGCCTGCCGGCGTGTCGTCGTCGAGCCGACAGTCCCCGGAAAGGGCTGCGATACGGGCGACGTACTCACCGTCGTGCGCCCGCTCGATCGCTTCCACGCTTGCCTGCTCACCCTCGAGCTCGGGATTGAAGGCTGCGAGCAGCGCCGCCAGCCGCTCGCCGCACTCGGGATGACTCCCCCCTGTCGGATGCAGGGAGGCCATCGCCGGGTGGCTGACGAGATCCACGATCAGGCTTTCCGGAGTCGTTGGGCGAGCCGGCCGATCCCGAGTGTCACGGCAGCATCCGCTCCGGCGGCCCAGTTCGGCTCGGCATCAGGGATCGCGGGAAGAGGCGCTGTCGGGTCGAGCGTCGCGATCCGCAGAAACGTTCGGAGCTGGCTCGCCTCGTCCTCGAAACGGCCATCGGCAAGTATCGCCTCGAGATCGGGGAACGCCTGCAGGAGTTTCGCCGCAGTCTTTTCGCCGATACCGCGCGCACCGGGAATCCTGTCCGAGGGGTCCCCGCGCAACGCGATGAAGTCCGGAACCTGCCGCGGCTCGACACCGTACCGCTCGCGCACTTCCTGCGGGCCGATCCGGGCAATCTCGCTCACACCCCTGACCGGCTGTAGGATGGTGACGTCAGGGGCCGCCAGCTGGAATGCGTCGCGGTCGGATGTCGCAACGAGAGTCGTGCCGCTGCGGACGCGTTCGGCGGCCACGGCAGCAGCCAGGAAGTCGTCGGCCTCGTAGCCTCCGTGCCCAACGCAGACGATCCCGGTGGAAGCGACGAGCGCGGGCAGGAGTGCGAGTTGATCGACGATCTCGGGATCGAACTCCCGTCCGGACTGGTAGGTCGGGAGGAGGGTGTTGCGATACGTGTGCCCGCCGAAGGTGTCCCACGCCACGACGGTCGCGCGCGGCTGCTCCGACTGCCAGAGGCGCAGGAGCATGGACATGAAACCGATCAACGCGTTGGCGGGCGCGCCGTCGTCGCGGCGAAGCGACCGCGGCAACCCGTGGAACGCTCGGTGCGCGAACGAGTCACCGTCCATGACGAGGAGCGGCTTCATGCGAGCGACTCCTCGAGCTCCGTGATAGCTGTTCTCAGCCGCTCGGTCGCAATGTGGACGGCTTCGTCAACCGGCAGGCAGGCGAGGTCGTCGAGCAGGATCGGGACGCCGAAGGCGACGCGGAGTCGCCCGAACCGCATCAGCCTCGCCGAACCGTGGATTCCGGCAGGGATGAGTGGCACGCCTGCCTCGATGGCGATCCGGGCCGCTCCCGAGCGCCAGCGTGCCTCGTGACGCTTCCGTAGGCCCTTCTGCCGCCGCGTTCCTTCCGGGAACATGACCACCACGTTTCCCTCGCGGCAAAGGCTGAACGCGGTCTCCACGGCCTCGTCGTCGTGCTGCCCTCGTCTGATCGGGAAGGCCCCGCAGGCTCTGATGAACGGCCCGAGCGGGAACCAGAAGAGCTCGGACTTGGCCATGAACCGGAGGTAGCGGCGAGGGAACAGCGGCATCCCCACGAGCCACGGGTCGAAGTTCGACAGATGGTTGGCGGCGAGGACATATCCTCCCGTTGCCGGCAGCCGCTCCGCCCCCTGCCAGCGCAGGCGACCCACGGTGCGAAGTACGGGATAGCTGAGCGCTCCGACGAGCAGGTAGAGCCGGCTGGGACGGGTGGTGGTAGCCATGGTCGAGCGCAGTATCGTCTCTTCAGGACACTTGCGGTACGGCACAGCCCCGCTATGGTGACGCGCGCACCCGGCTGTCGGCCGGGGAGGATCCGCGCACCCGACCCGAAAAGGACACACGTGGCCGAACGTCGTCTCGTCATCGTCGAGTCTCCCGCCAAGGCAAAGACCATTGCCGGCTACCTCGGCGACGGCTACGTCGTGGAATCGTCGATCGGCCATATCCGTGACCTTCCGAAGCGTGCCGCCGACATCCCGGCCGACATGAAGAAGGAGTCCTGGTCACGGCTCGGAGTGAACGTGGACGACGAGTTCCAACCCCTCTACGTCGTCGATGTGGACAAAAAGAAGAAGGTGGATCAGCTGAAGCGGGAGCTGAAGAACGCAACCGAACTCCTGCTTGCGACGGATGAAGACCGCGAAGGAGAAGCGATCGCCTGGCATCTCCTCGAGGTTCTGAGGCCGAAGATTCCCGTGAAGAGGATGGTGTTCCACGAGATCACGCAGGATGCGATCAACCGGGCCCTCGGCGAGACGCGCGACATCGACAGCCATCTCGTAGACGCGCAGGAGACGCGCAGGATTCTCGACCGGCTCTACGGCTACGAGGTGTCGCCGGTTCTCTGGAAGAAGGTGATGCCGGGCCTCTCCGCCGGACGCGTCCAGTCGGTAGCGACGCGTCTCGTGGTGGAGCGCGAACGCGAACGGATGAAGTTCGTCTCTGCCTCGTACTGGGACATCACGGGCATGTTTGCGCCCGGGCCGTTCGAGGCGCGACTCGTAGCAGTCAACGGGAAACGTGTCGCACAGGGCCGCGACTTCGACGAGGACGGCCGGCTCAGGTCGGAGATCCTGGCGCTCGACGAGGACGCTGCTCGCTCGCTCGCAGTAGGACTCGAGACTGCGCCGTTCGTCGTTCGCTCGGTGGACGAGAAGCCCTACAGGCGGAGCCCCGCTGCTCCGTTCATGACCTCGACGTTGCAACAGGAGGCAAGCAGGAAGCTCAGGTTCTCGTCGCAGACCACGATGCGGGTTGCCCAGCGCCTCTACGAGAACGGTTACATCACCTATATGCGCACCGACTCGACGACGCTGTCGCAGTCGGCTCTTGCAGCCGCTCGCGCGCAGGCGGCACAGTTGTACGGAGCGGAGTTCGTTCCTGCGACACCGCGCCTCTACGCCCGCAAGGTGAAGAACGCCCAGGAGGCACACGAGGCTATCCGCCCTGCCGGCGACACGTTCCGCCTGCCCGCTGCCGTGGCGCGGGAGCTATCTCGCGACGAGCTCGCACTCTACGAGCTCGTCTGGAAACGTACCGTCGCATCACAGATGGAGGACGCGCGCGGGCAGACGGCGTCGTTGCGGCTCGGGGCAACCGCCGACGACGGGCGCGATGCGGAGTTCGGTGCATCCGGCACCGTGATCACCTTCCGCGGGTTCCTCGCCGCCTACGAGGAGGGCCGGGACGACGAGTCGAAAAGCGGCGACGACGAGCGCCTGTTGCCGCCGCTCCAGGTCGGCGAGGCAGTCAGCGCCTCGTCACTCGAAGCCGACGGCCATTCCACCTCGCCCCCCGCCCGTTACACCGAGGCGTCGCTCGTGAAGGCGCTCGAGGACAGAGGCATCGGCAGGCCGTCAACGTACGCGTCGATCATGGGCACGATCCTCGACCGGGGCTACGTGTTCAAGAAGGGCACGGCCCTCGTACCGACGTTCCTCGCCTTCTCGGTCACGCAACTGCTCGAAAAGCACTTCGGACAGCTCGTGGACTACGACTTCACGGCCAGGCTGGAGGACGATCTCGACCGGATTGCCGAGGGCGACGAGAACCGGGTCGCCTGGCTGAGCCGCTTCTACCGCGGCAGCGAGGCGCACAACGGAGATCCGGCCGAGGAAGGCCTGCACGCTCTCGTGACCGACCATCTAGAGGAGATCGACGCGCGCGAGGTGAACTCGATCGAGATTCCGGGTGCGGACGGTATCGTGCTGCGCGTCGGCCGCTACGGGCCCTACCTGCAGCGTGGCGAGGAGAGGGCGGGCGTGCCCGACGACATGGCCCCGGACGAGCTGACGCGCGAGAAGGCAGAGGAGCTCTTCGCCAGGGGATCGAGCGACCGGGTGCTCGGGACCAACCCCGAGTCGGGTCGCGACGTCGTGGCCCGTGACGGCCGCTACGGCCCCTACGTGAGCGAGGTGCTCGAGGAGGGCTCGACCGACAAGCCACGCACGGGTTCGCTGTTCAAGACGATGGCGCTCGAAACGGTGACGCTCGAGGATGCGGTACGGCTTCTCTCGCTCCCCCGCGTGCTGGCCGCTCCGGACGGCGAGGAGATCCAGGTCGCGAACGGACGCTATGGCCCTTACATCAAGAAGGGCGCGGAGACCCGCTCGCTCACCGACGAGGAGCAGTTGTTCACGATCGAGGTGGACGAGGCCCTCGCCGTGCTCGCGCAACCGAAGGAACGGCGTGGCAGAGGGCAGGCAAAGCCACCGCTCAAGGATCTCGGGCCCGACCCGACAACGGCGAAGTCGATCGTGGTCAAGGATGGGCGCTTCGGGCCCTACGTGACCGACGGCGAGACGAATGCAAGCCTGCGTCGCGGAGACGATCCCGATAGCCTGACGATGGACAGAGCACTCGAACTGCTCGCCGAGAGGCGCGCCAAAGACCCCTCCCCGAAGAAGAAACCGCCCGCGAGGAAGAAGAAACCGGCCGCGAGGAAGAAGAAACCGCCCGCCGGGAAGAAACCCGCGTCGAAGACCGAAGCCCGCAGTCCCGGCTCGTCTACCGCGGCCGAGGAGTGGGATGCTCTCGTGAGCACGATCGGCAAGCCCCTCCCCGAAAGCTGATCCCTGACGCACGACCAGACGGTCGGTTGCCGCATCTTCCACACACAGCCGCCCGATCTACTATCGTAGACCGGGCTACCGGCCGCGAGGCTGCAGGGCCAACCGGCAGTGACATCCGAGGCTCTTCGGAGTATCGGAGGAACGGCTGTGGAGACTGCGCGGGCAGATTGTGACATCCAGATCAAATCAGTACCCCTGGTAAAATGGGGCAGACCGACGTAGAGTCATACGAGATTGTGCACACCGGGGTACGCGAAAGGACTGAAACAGACTCTTGACGCAACACCAGCTGACCGAACTGTTCGAATCCGATCAGATCAAGGGTCTGATCGAGCGCTCCGAGGAAAATGGCTGGGTAGACCTGATCGAGCTCGAGGCTTTCGTCCTCGAGCATGAGCTGAATGACGAGGAAGCCGAGCAGATCACCCGCGAGCTCGAGAAGACAGGCCTCGAGGTAGGGGAGCCGCAGGCCAACGCCGATGCAAAGAAGCTGCTCGCCGAGGCGGAGCGGAAGAAGGAAGAGGCCGAGGCTGCAGTCTGGGCCGCTGAGCCCCTGTCGGGCGCCGCGGATTCGCTGCAACTGTTTCTCGCGGGCATCGGCCGGCACAAGCTGCTGACCGCCGCCGACGAGGTAACGCTCTCCAAGCGCATCGAGCGCGGCGACCCGGTAGCGAAGCGACGGATGATCGAGTCGAACCTCCGGCTCGTCGTTTCGATCGCAAAGGGCTATCGCGGACTCGGCGTCCCGTTCCTCGACCTGATCCAGGAGGGGACACTTGGACTGAACCGCGCCGTCGAGAAGTTCGACTGGCGCCGCGGCTTCAAGTTCTCGACATACGCGACATGGTGGATCCGCCAGTCGGTGCAGCGTGCAGTGGCGAACCAGGCCCGCACGATCCGGGTGCCGGTGCACGTCGTCGAGCGGCAGCAGAAGCTGACGCGAGCGGCCCGCAGGCTCGAGGTCGAGCTCGGACGCGAGGCAACGAAGCAGGAGCTAGCCGAGGCAACGGGTCTGCCGATCCAGCATGTCCTCGAGGCGCTCAGCGCAGCGCACGCGTCGGTGTCGCTCAACCAGACTGTCGGTGCCGACGACGAGGGTGAGCTCGGCGATCTCTTTGCCGACCGCGAGGCCGCCGATCCATTCGAGGAGGCCGAGGAGTCGCTGCGACGCCAGGGCGTGCGGCGAGCTCTCGACGCTCTGCCCGAGCGGGAACGGAGAATCCTCGAGCTGCGCTTCGGCTTCGACGGCGAACCGTGGACACTCGAGGCGATCGGGAACGAGCTGGATCTGACCCGCGAGCGCGTACGCCAGCTCGAGGGACAGGCCCTGTTACGGCTCTCGGCTCTCCGCGAGCTCGCATCGCTCGCGGCCTAGTCGTCCGGTCGCAACTCCGAGTACAGGCCCGGGCGACAGTCCGGGGGCCGCGTGAGCCCGTACGCGTCAGAACACTCGAGGCACCACCCGGACAGCGTTTCCGTAGCCTTGCTCGTCCTCACCGGGCGGCTGTGCTCTCCGACGGCACCCGTGGCCTCGAAGATCCCCCACGGTGGGTGATTCTTGTGGAAGAAGCCGTTACCAGGCTAAAGACCTCCTTTGGTCTGCCGATACAGGGGCTATGGAAGCTACTGAGCGCAAAGAGATCCTGAGTCGCTACCGCGACCACAGCCGTCGGTTCGAGGCAGCAGCGGCACGGCGCAGCACGAGCCGTTCGGGCATCGTCGTCCCCTTCGACCCGCCGGCCATCCGCGAGATCGTGCAGGATCCGACGGCCCGCGAGCTCGAGGTACTCCAGCTCGTTGCCGACGGTCTCGTAAATCGCGAGATCGGCCAGCAGCTCTTCCTCTCGGAGGAAACCGTGAAGTCCCATGTGCGGCATCTACTCGCGAAGCTTCAGGCTCGCAGTAGAGCCCACGCCGTAGCTGTCGGCTATCGGCGTGGGCTCATTGCGTAACACCTACTAGTTCACTGTGGTGAAGCCGTCGCGTCCTGCTGAGCCTCGAAGAACGAAGGGAGATGCAGCGCCACCCCGAGAGCGGCGAAAGCATTCTGGAGCGCGTTGAGACGTACGCTGACGTAGCGCTTGTAGTCAGACACCACCACGAACGTATCGACGGAGAGGGCTACCCAGATCGAATTGCCGGCGACCTCATCCCACAGCTCTCCAAGATTACGGCCGTTGCGGATGCGTACAACGCGATGACGTCTGATAGGCCCTATAGGGATGCTATGCCGAGCCGCGTGGCCCGCCTTCGCATGGCTCAGGCCGTCGAAAGCCAATTCGATACGACCATCGTGGCAGCGTTTGAAGCTCTACTTGCTAGAGCAACTGAGGACTATCGGATGGCAAAGCGACCGGACTTTTATCCCATCAGCGTAGGTCACCTAGGGATTCCAGTAGGATCATCGATGTCAATTGTCCGCGTGGCCTGACGAACTCGCTCGTGGACTGCGTTTATCGCGAGGGCTGTCCGCGACCTGATTCCAACCTTGTCGTAGACATGATGGGCGTGGAGTTTGACAGTCGCCTCAGATATGAAGAGCCGCTGAGCGATTTCGCGGTTTGAAAGTCCCGCACAGAGATGGTCATAGACCTCACGCTCTCGAGTTGAAAGCTTCGAGCGTAAGTCCAGACTCCCCAGCACCTCGAGGCCCATTTCACGGGCTATGTGATGGTCACCCGCGCGACTGAGTGCAAAGATCGTGCGCTCAGCACATACCGATGATGCGAGCAACGTAGCGAGAAGCTCCGGATTCGATCTGTACACGCAAACCAAAAGATCGACGGCTTCTGTCTCAAACGCCAGTGAGACGAATTCCTCCGCACATCCCACGAGCCCAGAATCTCGCGACTTGAGAGCGACAATCGTCCGGATACCAGACCAAAGTAACCTAGTCTCAATGCCTTGAGTCAGCAAAATCGCCTCGCGGCCTACTTCCAGCGCTTCATTCAATCTGCCAAGAGTGGCGAGTGCGAGTGCCCGCGACGCGAGGAGCTCGCCACGCATGCTCTTCACCGAATCGGTCGCACCAGGGGGCTCGATCGCACACGCCTCAGCCGCCCGCCCCTGTTGAAGTAAAACCCTCACAGTAAGCGCATAGGCGTTGTGCTCCGCAAAAGGATCATTAAAGGAGCGAGCTGACTCAGCAGCGTTTCGGAGCGATTCCTCTGCATCGTGAAATTCACGAAGGCCCGCAAATGAATACCCCAGCATCGCCTGCCCATGCGAGATAGCTACATCAACACGGTACTCAGTTGCATCATGAAGCAGTCGCGCAGCTTGCTCGTTCGCCTCTTGATAGAAGCACCCCAGAGTCAACGCCCAAGAGTACATACTCAGAAACGAGCATCTTATAAATGGATCAGCCACAGTCGGCACCAACTCGGAGACCCTTCGCGCCTCCCCAAGGTGACGCACGTAACCAAATCGAAAACCCAGCAAGAGCTGTTTATCGACAAGTCTCACGAGCTCAGCTGGCTCCCATTCGTCAGACGATGCCTCAAGCTCGCTCATCAACTCGTGGGCCTCAGGTAGTTCCAGCGAGCCAGCACACATTATCTGGCCCCACATCGCCTTACGACGCCGATATTCATCAGGAGCAACTTGGCTGGCACGCTGGTACAGCTCGAGAGCAGCTTCTTCACGAGATCCTACGTGAGCTGCCCTAGCAGCTAGCTCAAGCGCACGGAATCGAACATCGACATTCGCCGCTGAGCGAAGGGATACGCGCCTTCCCGCACTCTCAGCTGACGTGTGCAGTCCGTGTCGTAAGTTGACCTCAGCAGTGGCGACTTCCATGAGTGGTAGATCTAGGCCCCCTCTCACTGCACGTTCGGTCCACGCCGTAATCGTCGTGAGGCGCGCCGAATTCAAGAGATCGTCAAGTGCTTCCTCCAGCAGCCCCTCGAACCGTGTGGTCCCATACCGATCCACAAGCTCGAACGCTGCGTCCCACTCGCGCCTCGACCGATACACCTCGAGACAACGGGCAACCGCGGCATCCGCCTCCCCCCTGCCCTCCCGGCGGGCGCGTTGTTCCAGGAATGCTGCTCCTAGAGGGTGGAGCTCGAGCTTGCCACCACGCTCTGCTAGGACGCCCAACGTGATTGCCGCCCTGCACACGCGCTCGGCTCGTTCCGGGCCAAGCAGCTCGATGGCAAGCTCCCGGTCGAGACTCGGGGCGGTCGCAAGCAGGCCGAGGCCGTCGCTGACATCCGGTTCGAGATTGCGGTACACCTCCTCGGCAAAGAAGGCGTACAGCTGCTCTGGAAGGTCAAGATTCTCCTCGGGAATCGGCAGCGCAGAGGTCGTCAGGCTCGCCATGCCGATCACAGCCGGCCACCCGGCCGCGAGTGTGAGCAGGCTCGGGCTCAGCTCATCGTGAACCCCGGCGAGCATCTCGGAGACCTCATCGTCGGTCATCGCCAATGTGCTCTGATCGAGTTCGAACACGTCGCCGTAGAGGATGCTGCGCGTCGTCACCCAGCTCGGCCGGTCGCGCGTCGAGATGATGACCTGAACGGGAGACTGCTGAACGATGCCCTCGACAAATGCCTCTGCCGCGGCCGACTCACGAATGTGCTGGTAGTCGTCGATCACGATCCACGCGTCATCGGGCCAGCCCGCGAAATCCTCCGACAGCAGGTCTACGAGAACGGCGATCTCTCCCGCCGGATCGGCCGTCGCGTTCAGCCGTTCGCACAGTCTCCGGTCGCACCCCGGCAAGATCTCGGCCCCGGCGGCAGCCATCTGCCGGGCAAGCACGGCCACGTCTGCCGATGAGCGACGCGACCGGATCCACGCCACCCTCTGCCCACCAGCCGCCCACTCCTCAGTGAGGATCGTCTTGCCGAAACCAGGGCCCGCGACCAGCATCCGCACCCGGGCCTGCGAGCCGTCGAGCGCCCGGGTCAGTCTCGGCCGCTCGAGCAGGCGGCGCCGGTGCAGCGGTGGCTTCGATGAACCGATCATCTGGTTGACAGAAGAGGCTACAAGAGAAGTGCTCATCGCGAAGGGAGGCGCCCGCGGCCGACAGGGGGTGCAGGCCGCGGGCGCCCGGCCGTCAGGGCCCCGGTCTCCGGTGCAGCACTCCGAGGCTTGCCGAGAGCGGGTCTTCCCCGGTAAGCACGCGGAATGCGACGGGAATGTGCCGACGACGGCTGACACCCAGCTTCGAGCGCAACGTGTCCGAATGGGCCTTTGCCGTCCTCGGAGAGATGCCCAGTCGCTCTCCGACCTCGTTGTTCGAGCAGCCCGCCGCGATCAGCGCAACGACTTCACGCTGTCGGGACGTCAGACTCGCCTCTCTGTGTATCGCTTGTGTGATCATGACGGTGGAGGCTAGTGCGGAACGTTCCGAAAAACCATTCTCCCCGAGATGTACCTTCGGGTGTATCTTGCTGCGCCGTTCTCGTTCAGAAAGCAGCCTGACTGCCACGTTCCATCCGGTCGAGCCAGTCACGGACGAGTGCCTCGAACAGCGCCGGCCTTTCGATACGTCCGAGATGGTGCCCTCCGAGGTCGAGCACGGCAAAGGTCGCCCGAGGGAGTTCCTCGATGAGACCCGCAGCACCCCGATACCCGACCGTCGAGTCCTGGCGACCAGCGACAATCAGGCAGGGCCGATCGAACGGAGCGCCCGGGCGTCCCGCAACACCGGACGGCAGGTAGTTCGCGTTCAGACGCTCGAGGAACGGGTAGTCGGCGAGACGGTAGGCCGGCATGTCGAACGCCCTGATCTCCTCGACCATTCGCCGCTCGTGCACGGGCAACGCCGCGGGAATCCACTGCTCGTCGGACGCAAGGTCGCCGAATACGGACAGGTCTTCGTGGATCGTGATCGGCCGGGGCAGATCGCGCGTCCCGTCCGCGGCAGGAACGTCGGGAACGAGCAACGCCGCACCGCACAGGCGACCCGGCAGCGACCGGATCAACGCCAGCGTCAGGAAGCCACCGTAGGAGTTGCCGGCGACCGCGAACGGTCCGCCCGGCAGCACGGCGTCGATGAAGTCGCCGAGCACCGACAGCATCTGATCCTGCGTGGCCAGCCAGTCGGGAGCCGGTGTTGACCCGTGCCCCGGAAGATCGAGGTAGACGCGCCGCCAACCCGGCTCTGCTGCGAGGATCGGCTCGAGGTCGGCGATCATGTAGCGGCGGTCGGCCGACCAGCCGTGGATCAGGAGAATAGGCCGCCCCTCGCCCCGGACCTCGTAGGCGACCGGGATGCCCTGCACGTCAACGACCGTCGGACCGACTCTATCGGGAGCAGTCACGCTCTACGACTCGTCCGGGCCGTTCCGCGATCCGATCAGCAGCACGTCAGCGCCCTGCTGGACGATCTCACCTGCCTGGTTCAACGCCCTGATCTCACACACGACGACACCCGTCCCGGGCCTCGAAGCCGACGGTCGCACCTCCGTGACGAGGTAAGCGGCATGGACGGTGTCACCGGCATACACCGGGGCGAGAAACCGCCTCTGACAGTCCAGGTACGCGATGATCCGCCAGCTGTCGAGCTCGCTGCGGAGCCCACCGGTGATCGAGAGAATGAGATGGCCGTGCGCTATCCGGTCGCGGAACGGCGTGTGCTCCCGGATGAACTCTATGTCCGTGTGCAGAGGATTGAAGTCACCCGAGATTCCACAGAACCACAGGATGTCGGCGTCGGTGATCGTCCGGCGCGCGGTGGTCACCTCACGCCCCGCTTCGATGTCCTCGAAGTAGATCGTCATCTGGTCTCCTCGTTGGCCCTAGTACCCGGCTGCGTACCCGTCACCGCGGCCGTCGGAGCCGCCGATCAGCGCATCACCGTGACGCAGGATTATCTGCCCGACGCCGAACCCGTGCTGCACGCTGTCGATGCGGGCATCGTGCCCCAGGGCACGCAGGTCGGAAACGAGTCCCTCGAGACCCGGCTCGAGCTCGACGACGCCGTTCTCCTCCACGCGCCAACGCGGCGCATCGAGCGCCGCCTGTGGATCGTCCCCCATGTCCACGAGTCGGTTCACGACCTGGAAGTGGCCCTGCGGCTGCATCGGCCCACCCATCACCCCGAACGGCCCGAGCAATGCGCCCTCCTCCAGCAACATCCCCGGGATGATCGTATGGAAAGGACGTCGGCCGACAGCGAGCGCATTCGGATGGCCCGGCTCGCGGCTGAAGCCGGCGGCACGGTTCTGGAGGACGATCCCCGTACCCGGAGCGACGACACCCGATCCGAACGACCCGTACACGCTCTGGATCAGCGACACGGCCATGCCGTCACCGTCAACGACACACAGGTACGTCGTCCCACCGCGCGGCAGGTCGAGGCTCGCATCGACGACGGAATCAGGGTGGATGAGGGCCCGCCGGGTGGCAAGCCGGCCCTCGTCGAAGAAGTCGGGTGGCAACGGGCCGTCGTGCACCACGGCCCGCGTGTCGGACAGGGCAAGCTTCATCGCCTCGATCGCCGAGTGCGGCCCGGGGTCGAGGCCCTCGTAGAGCGCGAGTGCCAGGAGCGCCGCCGCCCCCTGACCGTTCGGCGGTAGCTCACACACCTCGACGCCACGGTAGACGCGCCGCAACGGCTCGACCCATTCGGAGCGATGGGCCAGTAGATCGTCCTCGGAAAGCCACGTCGCTGCGGCGATTGCCGCTGCGATCTCGCCTGCATAGAGAGCATCCGGCCCGTCCGCGGCGATCCGGCCAAGCGAGATCGCGAGGTCGGGGAGACGGTAGCGCTCGCCGACTGCCGGGGCCGGCATCGGCGCGAGGTCTGCGCCCGACCACTTGTGGGAAATTCGGGCACTACAGGCAATCCCGGCGACGGCGAGATCCGCCGCCGGCCCCACTGCCTGATCGAGCCCGAAGCGGCCAAAACGGACAGCGAGGTCGTCCCACAGGCGTACGGCGCCCGGCACCGTGACCGAGCACGGGCCCTCGTCGGTCGCAGACAGGCCATCCAACGAGGCTGGAGCCCGTCCGGAGCCGTTGATCCCGTACAGCACGCCGTCGTCCCAGACGAGCGCAAAGCCGTCGCCGCCGATGCCGTTGTCGGTTGGCTCGGCGACCGTCAGCACTGCGGCGGCGGCAAGGGCCGCATCGACGGCGTTACCACCGCGCTCGAGCGCCCGCAGGCCGGCTCGTGTCGCAAGAGGATGGCTTGTCGCGACCATTGCCTCGCCTGCAATTGCGGGCATTCGCCGCCAGCCGCTCGAGCGTGCACACCCTGGCTGGAAGAGGGCATGGAGGTCGAGGCGCACGGTAGAAGCAGTGTACGGCCCCGATGCCTCATGCCAACGAGAAGCGCACCGGGGGCATCGTGCCCGGGAAGAATGTACCGTGCAGGACAGTGATGACGGATCCACCGAACTTGACTTTCAAACGCGCTCGCACGCCGCACTACGACGATCCTGCCGCCGTGGGGTTGCGCATCCGTGGGGCGCGCGAGGCAGCGGGGCTGAGTCAACGCGCGCTCGCATTCCCCGGCTGCAGCCCGGCGTACGTCTCCCGCATCGAGAGGGGAGAGCGGGTTCCGTCGCTCCAGGTCATCCGCGAGATCGCCCGCCGAGCCAACGTCTCCGAGCAGATTCTCGCATTCGGCAGAGAGGCTCTCGATCCGGCAGTCGCCGGGCGAATCGGCGCCGTCGAGGCAGCCGAGGCCGGAGACGATCGGGCCGAGCGCATCCGCGCCTACCAGGCTCTTGCGCGGGCGGCCTCGAAGGCTGCCCGGGGAATCACGCCGTAGCGGCTCAGGGCACCCCGAGGGTGATCGATGCCGACGTCGTCGTGGTGGGAGCCGGGATCACTGGCGTCGCAACCGCGCGCGCCCTTGCCCGGGCAGGACGTGGTGTCATCCTGATCGAGCAGTTCGGCCTCGGCCACACGCAGGGATCGAGCCACGGCGCATCACGGATCTTTCGGCTCTCCCACCCCGAAACACACTTCATTCGCATGGCCCAGGACGCGCTACTCGGCTGGCGCGAGCTCGAGGCAGAGTGTGGAGAGCAGCTGATCGTGCCAAACGGAGGGCTCGATTTTGGCTCGGTGGCACTCGAGAACGCCCCCGCACTCGCGGCCTCTGGTGTCCCGCACGAGCTCCTGACGGGAGCGGAGGTTGCCGGGCGCTGGCCCATCGCCGCGGAGCCGCACGAGCAGGTGCTCTTCCAGGCGGACGGTGGCACGATCCTGTCGGACCTCGCACACTCTGTCATGCTCGCCGCCGCCGTCGATTCCGGCACGGTCGTTCTCGAGCATCAACGCGTAACGGGAATAGAACAGGGCCCGTCCTCCGTTCGGATCAGGACCGACGGAGACGAGATCACCGCTCGAGCCTGCGTCGTCGCAGCGGGTGCCTGGGCCGGACTCCTGCTCCACGAGGCCGGCATAGAGCTTGCCGTCACCCCGACCCGGGAGACGATTACCTACTTCGGGCTGCCCGACGCCCTTGCCCTGCCCACCGTCATCGACGACGCCGTACCGGACGCAAACGAGCACGGTCTATTGAGGCAAGGCCGGATCAACTACTCGCTCGCCGCTCCCGGGGTCGGCCTCAAGGCAGGGCTCCACCACTCCGGGCCGTCCGTAGACGCCGATGACCCCGGCATCCCCGACCCGGCGGTCATGCGCTGGGTGTCGATCTGGGCTGCACGCCGCTACCCGGAACTCGACCCGGAACCGATCGGGTCGGAGACATGTCTGTACACGAACACCCCCGACGAGTCCTTCGTGCTCGAACGGCACGGCCGGGTCGTCGTAGCTTCGGCCTGCTCCGGGCACGGCTTCAAGTTCGCGCCGTATCTCGGCCGGGAGATCGCGGCCCTCACCGACGATGCCGTCTCCGCCGCCTGACTCTGCGCCGAGAGACCACGCTCCGCGCCATAGTCGTACACCGGATCTCACGCTTGCAGGCACACTGAATGTGATGATGCCGGTACCAAAGACACATCGCAACCGCATTCTCGCGATTGCGATCGCCGTGGCGGTCGTCATCGCGATTGTTCTCGTAGCAGTGAGCTACCTGACCCGCGACGGAGCGGACGAGACGACACCCGTCGTGACGACGGACACGGTAGCCACCGAAACCGTGGCACCGGACACGAGCACCGCCGTTGCGCTCGTCGCCGGCATCCCCCAGAAGGGGACAGTGCTCGGGAAGGCCGGGACGACCGTGCGCCTGCTCCAGTTCGAGGATTTCCAGTGCCCGGTGTGCAAGCGCTACACCGACGACGCCTTGCCCGCCCTCATCAACGAATACGTGAAGCCAGGTCTCGTCCGGATCGACTTCCGTGGACTTACCTTCCTGGGCCCCGATTCCGAGAAGGCGCTGCGGATAGCCCTCGCAGCAGGACTCCAGAACAGGCTCTGGGAGGTGGTCGGACTGTTCTACGAGAACCAGGGTACGGAGAACTCCGGTTGGGTAACGGATGCGTTGATCGACAGGATTCTGGGCGAGGTTCCCGGCCTCGACGCGGCGAAGGTCAAGGTCGATGCGAAGAGCCCGGCCGTGACGAAGCAGATAGCGGCGACCCAGGCGGAAGCCACCGCACTGAATGTCCAGGGAACGCCCTGGTTCTATGTCGGCGTCGGCTTCAGGCCACCGTATTCGATCAGCCCGCTCCCGCTCGAGCCGAGCGCTTTCCGTCCTGCCCTCGATGGCGCCCTGAAAGGCTAATCCTGCAGAGAGACCGGCTGGTACTTCTCGTTGCGACTTGCGCCCTCGCGGCGGCGCGGCGGCGTACGCTCTGGCAGGTGACGGGGTTGTTCGATGAGAACCAGCCACGGCTGAACGAGTTCGCGACCGGCAGGGGGGTCAGGTGGCTCGTCCTCGACGAGGCTCTCGGCCGGTGAGTGATCGGCTGCTGCGGGTCGCCCTGATTGTCGTCTGCGCTGCCGGCATCGCGGTGGCGGCCTATCTCACCTACGTTCATTACCAGCCAGAGGCCCTGATCTGTACCGGGTCGGGCGGCTGCGAGACCGTTCAGGATTCGAACTATGCCGTCCTCGTCGGCATTCCCGTGGCCGTCCTCGGGCTCGCCGTCTGGATAGCTGCGCTCGCACTGACGATCTGGAACACCGACCTTGCGCGCACACTCACCACCGCGCTCGCTATCGGGTCTCTCACCTTCACTACCTACCTCGTCATCCTGCAGCTCTTCGTGCTCGAGGCGATCTGCCCGTGGTGCATGGCGAACGACGTCGTGCTCGTGCCGCTTTTCACGATGCTTGCGCTGCTGCGGTTGCGGTCAGCACCAGATGCCTGAGCTGCCAAACCCAGCCAGAACCAGTGCCCTATCGAGCACTCGCGTTTCGAAGGGAGGGGTCACGGGGAACCGCAGGTTCCCGGCTTCAGTATCAGCGCGGAGCGCGGCAATGAATCACGTCATCGGCACCTGGCGAAGGATGTCCACCTGGATGCGATCGAGAATGTCTGTCAGCGTGTCGCCCGTGGCCGTGATGCCGTGGTTGCGGAGCCCGATCACGGCGTGCGCCGGGTCGGGCTCGCGATCGATCAGCTCGGCAACCGACTCCGCAAGCTCCTGCGTCCCACACGGATAGTTGACGTCGGTTGCGGCGATGCCTTCCATCCACGCGTGGCAATGCAGGATGGCCCCGACGTCGGGATGTGCCTGGTAGATCATCCAGTGCTCGATCGCGTCCACGGAGACGCGTCGTGGCTCGATCGCGGGAGCGACGCTGATCTGCATGCTCGCGTTCTCCTCGTCGTACCCCGTGACGAGCAGGATGTCCCGAGAAGGCTCCTCGAGCGCGGTCTTGTCCACGCCGGACGCGCTCATCCAGAACCGCGTCTCGTCCTTACGTGCCGAGAGGTTGCCGTACGAGAGGCCCCCGACCTGGTAGAGCCGCATCACGTGCCGGAGGTCGCGCTCGTCCAGGAACTCGTGCACCGGGAACGGGGCGGGCAGCAGATCGAGCTCCCCCATGCGCTTCCCGGCGGCGCTGATGTCGGCGGTGATCTCGTCGCCGTCCCACAGCTCGGGCTCGAGATCGGGGATGAACTCGTTGTCGATCACGAGCTTCGACTTCGCGAGCGGTGCCAGCCTCTCGAAGACCTCGCTCGGGTCGTCGGAGATCTTGTATGTGCCGCGCTCCATCGTCGTGAACCACACGCCCTGGCCGGGAACATGGAGGACGACGACGTTCGCGAGCGTCCGCACGAGGTTCGGGTAGCTCGTGCGGAGGACATCGTCCGGCACCTCGGGGAGCTCGTAGAACGAGGCGGAATAGGTTCCACGCGAAGACCGGCGAAACGCCTTCGGGTTGGCACTGTCGAACATGTTGAGGACGAAGTCGGCGTCGGCGTGGTCGTCAACGATCTCGAAGTCGTCGGCCGTGAACTCGGCTGCCACGGCCTCCACCCACGCGCGGTGGGAGTCGGACGTCGGTGTCCCCCAGATGGCGAGCTTCCGCATCTCACAAGTCTACAGCCCAGCGAGGAGCGAACCTGTCGATGCCTGGCACACCGACCGCACGCAGGCTCAGCGGAAGAGGTCGCGCTCCCGCGGCATCACGAGATCGGCTGCGGTGCCATCCCCTGCCGCGTCCACACCGCGCACGATCGCTGCCGGAATCCCGTTTGCCTTGCCCATCACGAGCTCCGCCGCCCCCGCGACCTCGTCGGCAACGGCGATCATCGTCGAGCACAGCTCGTAGCCGGCAGCATCGCGAGAGCCCCGGAGGTCGCGGATCGCAACGACCCCGGCGACCCCCAGCGCAACGTCTGTCGTTCCCTGCCGCCAGGCGCGGCCGAACGAATCGCTGACGATCACGCCGGGCGCGATGCCGGTCAGCTCCGTGAGTCGTTCACGAAGCGCCGCCGCCGAAGCGTCCGGATCGAGGGGGAGGAGGATCACCGTGCCCGGGCCCTTCGCATTCGAGGCGTCCACGCCTGCCGAAGCGCATACGAAACCATGGGGCGTCTGCGCGATCACAAGCGGCGGGCGCGAGCGGATGACCTCAACCGACTCGCGCAGAATCACTTCAACCTGGCGTGGGTCACCGTCCTCGCCGGCAAGCTCGACGGCGCGGTCAGACGGGATGACGTCCTCCAGGCGCACGACCCTGCCCTCGACCTTCGACACCGCCTTCTGCGCTATGACGACGATGTCTCCGACTTCGAAACCTCCCGTACGCGTGGCAGCCTCGGCAATGAGCGCCGCCAGATCGTCTCCCGCTTCGAGTTCGGGCAATCCCGCGAGCGGGATGATCCGGGCCTCGCCGGTCACGCTCAGTGGATGCCGGTGACGCGGAGGCCCGCATGCGCCTTGTAGCGCTTGTTCACGTTCACGATCACCGCCGTCATCCCCTCGAGGGCGCGTGCGCTTGCGAGCGGGCCCGCGTCGATTGCACGGCCGGATGTGACTGCCCCGGCGAGTTCGAGGACGATCGCCTTGGCCGCAGCGTCGTCGCCGCAGACCAGCGTGTCCTCGTCGGGTGCAACCTCTCCACCGAGATTCGCTGCTGCAAGTGAGTGGAGCGCCGCGACGACCGGGCCGTCGATCACGGCCTGGACCCGCTGCGCGACGGAGGTGGGCTCGGACGTCGGGTACACGCCGCCCTTCGTGAACGAGAGCTCTGCTGCGACCGACAACACCGGCGTCGTGCCAATGGCGTCACGGAGCGAGCGGGCGGTCTCGACCGCACCGTCGGCCTTCGTCGTCAGCACGACGAGATCGGCGTCCCGGGCCGCTTCCTCGTTCGTTGCCCCTGCGACGCCCAGTTCCGCTGCAGCGGCTGCGGCACGCTCCGCGTCGCGCGATCCGATCACGACGGCGTACCCTGCCTCGCGCAACCGCACGGCGAGCGCCATTCCGAAGCCCCCCGTTCCTCCGATCAGGGCGACCTTCATGACTGTGTCTCCATAGCTGCCTCCAGGGTACTCCGGGCGAGCCGTCGTGCGGCGTCGCGGTCGGTCATCAGCGTATCGGTGACGACCACGGTGCCGTCCGTTTCGGCGTCGGCGTCGGCG
>SHVL01000079.1 GCA_009694305.1 Thermoleophilia bacterium | reverse complement strand
CCTCGAGCACGTCGCGCAGCGCAAAAGCGTTTCCCTCCAGCAGCGCTCGCGCCAGATGAGCGCGACCATGGGCTGCTGTGAGACCGAACCATCCTGCCCTCGCATTGGCGTTCCACTCGGGTGCCGTCGCCCCGGCGAGAGCAGGCACCCACAACACACCGTCGGCACCCGCCGGCACGCCGTCGGCCAGTGCGTTCAGGAGTTCGTAGACGTCGGCACCGGTGGCCGCTGCCCTTGCCGCTTCCACCGATCCCAGCTCGTCACGGAACCAGCGGTACGCCCCGCCCGACAGCCAACCGGGGTTCTCGAGCAGCCACCCCCCGGGGGTTGCATGTGGATGAAGTTCCGTGACACCGTCGGGGTCGAGCACCGGCCCGGGCACAACCGCACACACGGGCTCGGCCGTCCCCATAACGTCACAGACGACACCGGGCTCGATCACACCTGCGCCCAGCGTCGCCGCCATCTCGTCGCCGCATCCCAGCACCACCTGGGTCACCGCGTCGAGGCCCGCGGCCTCCCGCAGCCAGGGCGCTACCGGGCCCAGCACGGTATCCGCGGGATGAATCGGAGCAAGCGACGAGGAGTCGATGTGGAAGGCATCGCATGCCTCCGGCGACCAGTCACCACCATGGACGTCGAGGAGCATGGACGACGAGGCGTTCGACGGGTCAACTGCCAGTTCCCCGGAGGCGTGCCAGGCGACGAATGAGCCGGGCAGCAGGAACCAGCGTGCCGCTGCATGCTGGTCGGCGCGATGCTCGGCGAGCCAAGCGATCTTCGCGGCCACATGACCCGGATCGAGATTGCAGCCGCTCAGCTCCCGGAGCCGCGCGGGATCAATCCTCTCCGCGACGCTCGCACACTGCGCTCCCGCCCGGCGATCCATCCAGATCAGCGACGGGCCAAGCGGCTGCCCCTCTGCGTCTGCGGCGACCAGGCCGTCGAGCTGAGAGCCAAACGACACGGCGCGCACAGCGGCTCCACCCACGGCCCGGCGCACCTCGGCAAGCGCCTGCGCGACGGCCCCCAGCCACTCCCGCGGGTCCTGCTCCGCCCACCCGGGCTGCGGGTAGGAGAGCGTGTGAGGGGCATAGGCGGTGGCAACGTGCTCGCCATCCGCAGCGATCGCCTGGGCGCACGTGCCCTGCGAGCCAACGTCCACGCCGACCACGAGCTCCCGCGTCACTCAGCGACGTCCGCGTCGTCGCCGGGGCCACGCCGGTAAACGGTGATCTCGAACGCGTCCGCGTCCGCCAGGTGATGCTCCTGCAAGACCACCACACCCTCGACCCTGCTCCGTCTCGCCCGGCCGCAGCACGCTGCAGATGTCAGGGCTCGCCGCCCCGAGGCAGGGCGCTCCACAGAGGTGCATGCAGCTGCTCCTACGTCAGGGTCGCCGAGACCGCGACCGTCGCGCTCGCGCGGATGAGCACCGAGAACGTGCAGCCCGCATCGGCGGCCGCGACCGCCTGGGCGAAAGCGGCCTCGTCACAGGAAGGAACAACCCCGTGTGCCCCGATCTCCGAATGCACCACCAGATGACCTACCCCCTCCACCTCGTCCACCGTCAGGATGCAGCGGACGTCAAGGCTCTCCGGGGGCGTGCCGGCCTTCGAGAGTTCGGCCGCAAGCGACATCGCAAAGCACCCTGCGTGCGCTGCAGCGAGCAACTCCTCCGGGCTCGTCTTTCCCTCCGGAATACCCACGCGGGTCGCAGCCGTGTACGCCAGGCCCGAGAACGCTCCTGACGACGTCGCGCTGATGGCGCCCACTCCACGGGCAACATTTCCCTCCCAACCCACACGGGCCTCGCGGGCGATTCTCGGCATCGACGTTCCTCCTGTTCTTTCGGATCCGGTCTCCGGGCGCTGCAGCCGGAGCCGCTAGGCCAGTACCTCGACACGCGATTCCGCCCGCAACTCGTCATCGCTCTCTGCCTGCTCGAACCGGATGACTTCTTCGAGGGCACGGATCGAGACCTCGATCTGATCGAGTGTCGGCTCTCGCGTCGTCAACCGCTGCAGCCAGAGGCCGGGGGCGAGCAGCTTCATCAGGAGGCGGTTTCCCTGATGCTTGCCCGCGTAGCGGATCAACTCGTAGGCGAGTCCGGCTATGACCGGCAGCAACAGGATCCGGCTGATGATCAGCCAGTACCAGACAGGGCGACCGACGAACGCGAACACGAAGATACCGATCACCATAACCCATAGCAAAAAAGCAGTTCCGCAACGCGGATGTATCAAACTGTGTTTCTGTACGTTCTCGGGTGTGAGCTCCGATCCGCCCTCGAGCGCGTTGATCGCCTTGTGCTCGGCAGCGTGGTACTGGAACACCCGCTTGAGGTCTGGCAACATGCCGATGAGGACGATGTACACGATAAACACCGACACCCGAATCAGCCCCTCGATAACGACGAAGGAGTACGTGCCGTCGATCGGCAGCCAACTCGCGAGGAGCGCAGGGCCAACCTTGAAAAGGAGCAGGGCGAAGCCGATCGCGATGATGAACGAGACGATGATCTGGCCCTTCGAGATCTCCGTCGAGACCTCCTGGGGTGCTCCCTCGGCTCCCTCGGCACCCTCCTCACGCTCCTCCTGCATCGCGTAGTTGGCAGAGATCGCGAGCGCACGAAAGCCGATCGTAAGCGACTCCCCGAGCGCGACCACGCCGCGAATAACCGGAATACGCCACAGGCGATGACGCTGCATCGGCGAACTGACGGGCGTCGTCACAGCGACGATCTCACCATCGGGTGTACGCACGGCAACCGACCACACAGCCGGGCCACGCATCATGACCCCTTCGAGTACCGCCTGCCCACCGTACGACACGCTCATACGAGCCTACTAGCCGCGGCGGGTGCCGCCGGACTTCTCGAGACGGCGCTGGAAACGCTCGACCCGACCGCCCGCGTCCATGAGCTTCTGCTTCCCCGTGTAGAACGGGTGACATTGCGAGCAGACCTCGACGTGAAGCTCGGAACTCGTGGAGCGAGTGACGAACTCGGTGCCGCACGAGCAGCTGACGTGCGAGAAGGTGTACTCGGGGTGGATATCCGCTTTCATGGCCCCTTCAGGATAGCAGAGGCGATATCGGCGCTGACATTGCCTCCGGAGACCACGGAGACCACGCATTCTCCCTCTATCTTGCCGGCCAGCACGGCGGCGACCGCCACAGCGGCACCGGGTTCTGTCGCGAGCTTGGCCCGTTCGTAGAGAAACCGAAACGCAGTCCGGATCTCGTCGTCGCTGACCAGCACGACCTCGACACCGAGCTGGCCACAGACGTCGATCGCAACCGTGCCCGCGAACGGGGCCGTGAGCGCATCGGCGACGGTCTCCGGCGTCAGCGTCACGGGAACTGCCGCCGCGAGCCCGAGGGCAAGCGCATTGGAGTGCTCGGGCTCGACGGCGATCACCCGCACGCCGGCGGGAACGCAGGCGGCAGCGATCCCCGTGACCAACCCGCCGCCGCCACACGCGACGACTATCGTGTCCACCGCAGGCACGTCCTCGAGAATCTCGAGCCCCACCGTGCCCGCTCCTGCGATCACGACGGGGTCGTTGAACGGGTGCACAAGCACGCGCCCCGTCTGCTCCTGGAGAGCGTAGAGACGGGCAAATGCCACCCCGGGATCGGTTGCCTCGAGATCGATGACGGCCCCGTACCCACGCGTGGCAGCCATCTTCGCGGTGCTTGCCCCCTGCCACATCACGAGAAGCGCATCGACGTCCTCGGACGCAGCCGCCCAGGCGAGCGCCTGCGCGTGATTTCCGGCCGAGGCACTGATCACGCCCCTGCGACGTTCGTCCGCCGACAGGCCGAGCACGCGGTTGAGCGCGCCGCGGGCCTTGAAGGAGCCCGTACGCTGGAACAACTCGGCCTTGAGATGCTGGCCGGGGCCAAGGCTCTTCGAGCTGAAGGTCGGCGTGCGGTGCACTCTGCCCCGAATCGCTGCAGCCGCGCGTGCCACGTCGTCGGGCGTGATCACGAGATCTGACACGGCACGATCGTAGACGACCGCCCATGGAACGGCGACGGGCCGGCGATCGAGGAGCGCCGTCGTGCCCCACGCCGCCGTCGCGGCCGGCCTCGAACCGCCACGAGTCACAGTCTTCGTCCGGTTCCCGTCCGACCGACCGACCGTCGCCGCGACGAGACGGTCCTCACGCCGAAGCCGCAGGCGCACCGAACGGGCGGGACAGGTCCCGCCCCTACGGAGAACCAGGGCCACACACACACGAGACGATCGGCGCATCGGCAAACGGCCACGAACGCCTCCCATCGTTTCGGGCGGGACCTGTCCCGCCCGCCGACCGCCACCCGCCACCCGCCGCCCGCCGCCCGCCGCCCCTACGTCAGCGTGTACTCGGGGCCGGAGCCGCCCTCGGGTGGGGTCAGACGGCCACCGCGCGCGGTGATCGCGCCGCACTGCACACAGTTGGAGGGTGTGAGCTTCACCTCGACGGTGCCGTCACCGTTGTCGTGCCCCACCTCGTACACCTGCGCCGGGCACATCCAGGCCCACATCTCGGCGACATCGCGAGGGACGTTGCGTTCGACGCGCACATGATTCGGCTGGTCGTCGCGCGTCCGGTTCCCCGACGCGAAAACCGAGGAAAGCTTGTCGAAGGTGAGCAGGCCGTCGGGCGCCGGATAGCGCGACGCACGATCGGTGCGCAGCAGCGGCGCCTCGGCGTTCGGCTCGTTGTGGAACTCCTTCGGCGGCAGCTTCCCCTTCGTCACGGTCATCGCACTGGCGAGACCACCGCCGACAAAGAAGCCCTTCTCGAATGCCTGACGCATGTTCCGCACCTCACGAAGGCTCGTACCGAGATATCCCGTCCGCACCTCGTTGTCGTACCCGTCGAAGGCACCGATCCGGCCGGGGTTCTCGCCCCGCTGGAGCGACCGGTAGGCCGCCTCTGCGGCGAGCCGGCCCGATTCGATAGCGTAATGCACGCCCTTCAGCCGCGCGAGGTCTACGAGGCCTGCGCTCTCACCCGCGAGCAACAGCCCGGGTGCGCCGAGGCTCCGCGGCATCGCGTGCCAGCCGCCGCTCGTGATCGTCTTCGCGCCCCAGGCAATGCGCTCACCTCCCTCGAGAATCCCACGGACGAAGGGATGCGTCTTGAACTCCTGCAAGAGATCGTGCGCGGACAACTCGACATCGCGATAGTCGAGCCCGACGACAAACCCGAGCGAGACCATGTCGTCGCCCATCGGATACAGCCACGAGCCTCCGAACTCGCGGTACTTCGCGGGCTTCCGGAGAGGCCAGCCGAGCGTGTGGACGATCTTGCGCAGCGGCTTCGGGACCCGCCACACCTCCTTGACACCTAGCTCCCAGATCTGCGGTTCGCACCCGTTGAGCCCGAAGTGGTCGAGCGCGGCTCCCGTAAGGTGCCCGGCGGTTCCCTCGGCGAGCACGGTCACCTGGGCAACGATGTCGGCGCCGGGTTCGAAGTTGCCGAGCGGCTCACCTTCCTTGCCGCTCCCCTTGTCGCCACTGCGGATCCCCGCGACGCGCCCGTGTTCGACGAGAAGCCGATCGGCCGAGGTCTCGGGCAGAACGAACGTGCCCCCCGCCTCGGCCTGCTCTGCGAGGTACCGGCACATCTGCGAGATCGAGACGATCCAGTTGCCGTGGTTGCGAAGCGTCGGGGGCGGCGGAATCCTGAGCGCCCGCTTCCGCGTGAGGAGGTAGACACCCTCGCCCGGCACCTCACCAAACGTTGGCAGACCGGCGAGCTCGTCAGGCCGCTCCCGAAACAGCCGACGCACAGCGCGTGGGTTCATCACGGCCCCCGAAAGAAGGTGCGAACCCGGCTGCTTGCCCTTGTCCACGAGCGCCACGGGAACCTCACCGAGCCGCTCTGCCGTCGCCGGATCGTCCTCGAGTAGCTGACCGAGACGGATTGCACACGCGAGGCCTGCAGGACCGCCGCCGACGACCAGAACCCCGACCTCGATACGTTCGTCCGGTGCGTCGGTCGGCGCCGCAACGACCTCGGCGCTCGAGAACGGCGGTGGAAAGTCAGACGCGCGAATCTCTGCAGGCGCGGTGCCCCGCACGACTAGCCCTTACGGGCCCGCACGAGATCTGCGAGCTTCGGGGCGACCGCGTTGAGGTCACCGACGACCCCGAAGTCGGCGAAGTCGAAGATCGGTGCGTTGGCGTCCTTGTTGATCGCCACGATCGTGCCTGAGCTTTGCATACCCACCTTGTGCTGGATGGCGCCCGAGATTCCGAGGGCGATGTACAGCTTGGGCGAGACCGACTTACCGGTCTGGCCGACCTGGGTGGAGTAGGGATACCAGCCTGCGTCAACCACCGCTCGCGTGGCGGCAACGGCTCCGCCGAGCGCCGCAGCAAGCTCCTCTGCCAGTCTGAAGCCCTCGGGCGTCCCGAGGCCGCGGCCACCGGCCACGATCACGTCTGCGTCCTCGATAGAGGGGCCACTCGCCTCTTCGTGGGCCTGATCGACCATCCGTGCGGCGGTCGAGAACTCTCGGGGTGTCACGGCCACGTCGTGGACGGCCGCGGTGCCCCCGGTCTCGACCGGCTCGAAGGAGCCCGACCGAACGAGCGCGATCCTCGGAGTGCTCGTCCAACCCACCGTGACGAGCACGGTGTCGCCGAGAGCGGGCCTCCTGGCGGTGAGCTTCCCGCCGTCGATTGCGATGTCGGTGACATCCCAGTTGAGGCCGGCGTCGAGCCTGGCCGCAAGGCCTGCGGCGATGTCGGCCGAGAGGACAGACGCGGCAAAGAGAATGTTCTCGGCTCCGGAGGCGGCGGCGACAGCCTCGAGTGCGTCAACGCGCGGCTGCGGCAGCGGAGCCTCGAAGTCGGGCCCGTCTACGGTATAGACCGTTGCGACTCCGAATGCACCCGCAGACGCAGCGACCTCGGCGACGCCGTGCCCTACGACGACGCCTGCAACGTCACCGCCGACGGCAAGTGCCCGTGCGAGCACGCCCAACGAGCCCTTCTGGATCGCGCCGCCATGATGCTCGAGAAAGACGAGGGTGCTCACAGGAGCTTCCTCCCGGCAAGCCACTCCACGAGTTGTTCGGCTGCCGATCCGTCGTCCTCGATCTTGATCTGATCGCCCTTTGCCGGTGGTGGCGCCAGCTCGAGAACCGTCGTCCGTGACCCGGACGCGCCGACCCTGTCGGCCTCGGCGCCGATGTCGGCGAGGGAGAGCGTCTCGGTCGGCTTTGACTTGGCGCCCATGATTCCCTTCAACGACGGATAGCGCGGCTCGTTGATTGCATCCGAGACGGCAACGACGGCCGGCAGCGGTGCCGAGATCACGTCGTACCCGAACTCCGTCTGCCGCTTGCCGGTCACCGATGCCCCATCGATCTCGAGGCCCGCGACCTGCGACACCAGCGGTCTTCTCAATCGCTCGGCAACGGCCGCCCAGAGAACGGCACCGTCTGAGTCAGAGGCCTGCTGTCCGAAGAGGACGAGATCCGCGCTCTCTCGCTCGAGGCCCTTCGCGAGCGCATAACTCGTGGCAACGAGGTCGGAGCCTGCCGCCGCTTCGTCGGAGATGAGGACAGCGCGGTCGGCACCCATCGCGAGCGCCTTGCGCAGCGAGTCCAGCGCTCTCGTCGGGCCGAACGACACCACGACGACCTCACCGCCGTGCGCCTCCTTGATCCGAAGCGCCTCCTCGACCGCGTTGACATCCGTCGCGTTGAGCGCGCCCTCTCCAGAACGGTCGAGCCGGTTCGTGACAGGGTCGAGCTTTCGCGCAGGACCCGTGTCGGGAACCTGTTTCACACAGACGGCGATCTTCATCCATCAAGCCTAGCCGGGACAATACCCTCTGCGCGGCACTTCGCCCTGCTCCCGCGAAACGGTGGGGCGGGCGGTGGGGCGGGCGGCCGGGGGCTGTTACAGGCTTGATGCTTCGAAGGCGTAGGCGGATGGGGTGCCGCCTGCGAGTGTGCGTTGTGTGCCTGTGGGACTGCTGAGGCGTTTGATGCCGAAGCCGCTGTCGAGGAAGCGGGCGCCGGGTGTGAAGGTGCGCCAGGA
>SHVL01000078.1 GCA_009694305.1 Thermoleophilia bacterium | reverse complement strand
GTGTAGCCGTAGATGAGGAAGTTCTCGAGAGGGGAGTCCCACCAGGAGATCTTGCCCTTGTAGCGCTTGTCGTAGAAGAGGTTCCACGACTCTTCGCCGTCAGGCTCGACCTTGTCGGAGCGGTAGAGCGGCGACGAGAATCCCCAGTCAGCCGGAATGAAATACTGCTTCCCGTCGACCTGCCCACCCTTGACGAGAACGGGGTTGAGGTTGCCAAAGTTCTTGAGTAGCGAAGTGTCCCACGGCTGAATCGCGCCGAGGTTGACCCAGTCCTGCACGTAGCTCACGCACGGGTGGACGATGTCGGGTGTGGACCCTGCACGAACCTTCGCGAGCGCCTGGTCGTCGCTCGTGAGGAAGGTGTATTTCGGTGCCTTGTACGCATCGACGTACCCCTGGAGCACGCCCTTGGCGCCCTTGCCGCCATAGGCCGGATACTCGTACCCCGCCCACTCGAGAATCGAGAGGTTCCCCGGCTCGTCTGCGATCGAGCCGCTCGCCGAGCTGGCGCTGTCCGAGCTCGAGCCACCGCAGGCCGCAAGAAACGACGTGCCGGCGGCGAGCATGCCGAGTTCGACGAACCGGCGCCTGTTGATCATGCTTTCCCAGCTTGCTACGGGCTTAATACCTGTCATCTCGCTCTCCGTTCCGTCGGCGGGTTACCGCGCACCCTTCGTCGAATGGTGATAGTGGCAGATCGTGTCACGGTCCACGACAGGAATCAAGTCAAGGGAGCCAATTGGCCCGCAAGGTTTCCGAATGTTCGTCGATCGACGTTCCTTCCGGCCACGAGCAGGTACGAGACGGTTGAGCCACGCCGCCACGCACCAAACCACGTTGGCAGCTGCTTCTTGCACGTCGGGCACGGCTCGAGTTCGAACAACAGAGATCGCTCCGCGCCGAGCACCATCGGTGTGAGTGACCGCGACGGGCCGGCGAAGTCACGCGTGTGATCGGCGATCCAGTCGGCATACTCGTCGGCGCCCTCGGCATCCCCAAACACGAGTGTTCGAGCCACGACGTGGTCGAACGTGTCCGTATGCCCTGAGAACTCGCGCTCGGTGCCGCCACGGTACCCGGCATCGTCGAGAAGAGCGGCGAGGTCGGACGGCTCCAGTGCGTCCTGTGCGAGCTCACGCGTAGGAAGTGAACGGTCGCGCGACGCGAGCTCCGGCAACAGCGCCGACGCGAGCGGTGGTGAAAGGTCGGGCGCAGGCTCGCTTCCGCCGCACCCCGCCGCGATGGCGGCGACACCCACGACCGCGACGATAGCGGCGACGGCGACGGCGAAACGACGACGAAGGCGGGGAGCGAGCATGAACGGATGATTCAACCTGACAGGACACGTTCCCGCGCGTAGATTCGACGAAACGGTACGATGTCCCAAGGAGGCTCCCGTGGAAGTCGAGATCGCTGGCGCGCTCAGGACCGAGCTCGAGAGCGGCCTCACCCTGCCCGCATCCTGGTATTCGGACCCGGCGATCTACGTGCGAGAGCAGGAGCGCATCTTCCACCGCTCGTGGCAGTACGCCTGCGACATCGGGCAGGTAGCCGAGGCGGGGCAGTTCACAACGGTGCAGGCGGGCGAGGTGCCGATCGTCGTCGTTCGCGACCAGGCGGACGAGCTCCGGGCGTTCGTCAACGTCTGCCGCCATCGAGGGCATCTCGTCGCCGCCGGTTGCGGGAAGCGCGAGACCCTGCAGTGCGGGTATCACGCGTGGACCTACGATCTCGACGGGTCACTGCGTGCCGCGCCCCGCTCCGAGCGAGAACCCGGATTCGACAGGTCCGAATGGGGCCTCAGCCCGGTTCTCGTGGACACGTGGGGTCCGTTCGTGTTCGTGAACCCCGATCTCGGGGCGGCCTCGCTGACCGACACGCTCGAAGATCTGCCGGCCCTGATGGTCGAGCGGGGGGTCGACCCCGCGAAGCTCGAGTTCCGCGGCCGCTCGCGCGAATGGATCGTCGAGGCGAACTGGAAGATCGTCGTCGAGAACTACCTGGAGTGCTACCACTGCCCGGTCGCCCACCCGAACTTCAGTCGCCTGATCGACGTCGACCCCGACCAGTACCTCCTATCGCATGGGACGTGGTTCTCGAGCCAGTTCGGCCCTGTGGCTGCACAGAGGCCGAATGGCAAGCCGCTGCCGTACGAACCGGAGGGTGAAGTGCGGGCGAGCCAGTTCCACTTCGGCTGGCCCAACTGGACCCTGAATACCCTGCCGGGGCCGCCGAACGTCCGCATGCTCGTGTTCGAACCGATGGGCCCGGATCGGACGAAGACGTACCTCGACAGCTACTGGGCGCCGGGGACGCCCGACGATCTCGTCGAAGAGATGGACGCGTTCAGCGCGGAGGTGGGTCAGGAAGACACGGACCTCGTGGCATCCGTCCACCTCGGGCTGAAGTCGGGGATGATCCCGCAAGGCCGCCTGCTCCTCGACGCCGAGCATCTGCTCCAGCATTTCCAGCTACTCGTATACGACGCCCTCTCGTAGTCGAGCAATAAGAACTCGACCCGGCATTCACCTCGAGTTCTAAGCCTGCCGTTCGCGGGGAGACGGTCAGCGGGTGATCGGCTGCCCGCCGCGGGCGACCCGCTCTATCAGCGAGGCGGCGCGGACGCGCCCTGGGTCGGCCTGCACGCGGGCCGCGACGGCGTGCATCCGTTCCCGCGTGGCGGTATCCGCGAGCATCTGCTCGACCGCGCCGAGCAACTCCTCGTCGGCGAACGAATAGGTGGGCAGGCGGAGGCCGTGGCCTGTCTCGTGCACGCGCTGGGCGTTGTCGTACTGATCCCAGAACAGCGGCAGAGCGATCATCGGCAGGCCATGATGAAAGCACTCGGTCGTCGTATTGTTCCCGGCGTGGGTGATCACGAGATCGACGTGCGGGAGGATGGACGGCTGCGGCAGGTACTCGGCACCCCACATGTTGTCGGCCAGCTCGAACTCCGTGTGCTGCGGCCCCTTCGAGACGATGAACCTGTGCGGCGAGCGGCCAAGGACATCCACGAGCCGCCTCATCAGCTCGACATCGGCTGAACCGAGGCTGCCGAGCGAGAGGTAGACGAGGCCCCCGGCGCCGTCTACGAGCTCGTCGGGCATCACGAACGACCCGGTGACGTCGCGCACGCAGGTGTCGATGCGATGCCAGGTCGGCGCGAGAGGTCGGGCACGGGCATAGTCGATCTCTGCCGGATAGAGGTAGAGGTTCAGGAAGTCGGATTCGTGCACGAAGTCACCCGTCGGCAGCCGCGGCGCGCCGCGCTCCTCGCAGACGGCGCTGAAGGAGCCGTGAAGCTCTGCCGTCGCCCGGAGGTACTCGGCACCGAACGTATCCCAGGCAGCGCGGTCGTCGTTCGCGTAGCCGGAGAAGACGGGTGCTATTCCGGTGTCCTTCACCTCGAGCGGGTTGCACGAGACGATCCGCACCCAGGGCCGGCCCGAGGTGAGAATCGCCGGGAACGAGACGACGTTGTCCTCGACGATGACGTCGGGCTGCACCTCCTCGAAGATCTCGCCCAGGCGCTCGTCCACGTAACGGGCGCCGTCGCACAGAGCCTCGAAGGTCGGTGCGATGAACTCCGTCAGCTGCTCGATCGTGGGCTTCCTGAAGACAGGCGCCGTTTCGCGGATGAAGTCCTTCCAGAACTGCCCGGGCTCCTCCGCCTGCTCGGGTGGCGGGCCGAGCCGCATCAGGCGCTCCTCGAAGCCCTGCTCCTCGAGGCTACCGACGAACGACTCCTCGATCACGAAGACGACCCGGTGGCCGCACTCGCGCAGCACCTGGCCGATCGCGACGCAGTTGTTCGTCGGCCCGTACGCTCCCTCGGGGAAGAATACGATCGTTCTGCTCTCCGTCACGCAACTCCTCCTGTGATGCCGGCAGCGGGAGCCGCGGATGGCCCGTCGGCGATCTCGGCCTCCGGCACATTCGAGGCGTGGGCAGGCTTGCGGATGCCGGGCACGAGGAACGAACCTACGAGATCGGCAATCGCGAGTCAAGGATGAAGGTGGGGCACTGAGAGAACTCGAGGAGGCGTTTGCGGCACTCGACATCGAGGATGTCTTGGCTGCGCGCTGGTTTGCGGGCAAGGGCCGCTCGGCTACTGCCGCCCGGCTCGTTGACGCGGTCGAGATACCGGGGAGCAAAGGCGGGTGGCTCGCCCTCGCCGACATGACGTATGCCGACGGCGTAGACGAGCGCTACCTGTTGCCGGCCCGCATCGGCTCAGGCGGCACGCTCGACGAGGCCCTCCCCGACGACCTGCTCTGGCCGGCGCTCGCGCACGCGATCACGACCGGGGCACAGCTCACGGGGGTCGCGGGCTCCTTCACCACCGTTGCAGGGCTTCTCGGCGCTGCATCACTCACCGGAGGACGCGCGCTCACGGTCGATCAGTCGAACACGTCGGTCGTACTCGACGAGCGCCTGGTGGTGAAGTGCTATCGACGCCCCCGGGAAGGAGCACATCCCGAACCGGAGCTGCTGGCCGGGCTCGCACGGGTCGGGTCGAGGTGGGCGCCCGCTTTCGGCGGCTCTCTCGTCCACCACGCCGCGGGAGGCGAGGAGGCGCTCGTGTGCGTCTACGCCTTCGTGCCCGGAGAGCCGGTCGGCTGGGAGGGGCTCATCATCCGGCTCCGCGACCTGCTCGCAGCCGGCGACCGCAGGGCCATCGAGGCGCTGGCACACGAGATGGCTGCGCTCGGTGCCGCGGCGGCAGGGCTCCACGTCGATCTCGCGCGCGCCTTCGGCATCGAGACGGCGGCCGGGAGCGATGCGCGGTCGGCGGTGACCGCTGCCCACGCGCAACTCGACGAGGCGCTCGCGCTCGCCACGCCCGATCTCGCAGCCATCCTCGAGCCACGCGCCGGGGCCGCGAGGCAGGCTCTCTCCGACCTCGGCCGGCTCGGAGGTGCGCCTGCCATCAGGTGCCACGGTGACCTGCACGTGGGCCAGTTCATCGCCTCACCCGCTGGGCCGGTCGTGATCGACTTCGAGGGCGAGCCCGGACGGCCTGTCCACGAGCGACGTCGGCCCGGCTCCCCGCTTCGCGACCTGGCCTGCCTCCTGCTCTCCTTCGATCACGTCGCCGCCGCGGCTGCCCGCCGGCTCTCCTTCGGCCCTGCCCTCGATGCCGCTTTTGCGTGGAGCGCAGAGGCGCGTTTCGATGCCGAACAGGCCTACCAGGCCGGCATCGCCGGATCGGGCCTCGGTTACGACTCGCAGCTCCTGCGGGCGCTCGAAGTGGAGAAAGAGTGCCGCGAGGTGATCTACGCTGCGACGGTGCTGCCGGAATGGTCGTATGCGCCCGGGCTGGCAATCGGCCGGCTCCTCGACGGGCGATTGCCCGCTTGAGCCCCGAGGGATTTCTCGCGGACGTCCTTTCTGCGCCTGCGCGCCTCGAACGTGTTCTCGACGCCTACGCCGGGCCCGGCTCACCGCTCGCTGCCGTCGAGACGTCCGGGGTGAAGCGGGTGCTTCTCCTCGGCATGGGCAGTTCGCGCTTCGCGGCACTCACGGCGGTGGCGCATCTTCGCGGGAGGGGCATAGACGCCTATGCAGAGCTGGCCTCGACCGGGCTGGCAACGCCGCCACGACCCGGCACGCTCGTAGTCGGCATCTCCGCCTCGGGTGGTACGGCCGAGACGATCGAGGCGCTCGCCCGACACCGCGGCACAAGCAGAACGGTGGCACTCACCAATCGTCCCGGCTCGGCGATCGAAGACGTGGCCGATGTGACGCTCCCGCTCCTTGTCGGCGCGGAGGAGGGGGCGTTGCCTGCGTCAGCTTCCAGGCGACGCTCATGCTGCGCGAGGGCCCGCGCATCGCGGCGGACGCGACCGAGACCGGCGACTGGCTCCACGTGGACGTGTACCTCTCGAAGCACCCGGGGTATACGGCACTGCTCTTCCCCGGTTCACGCTTCGACGTCGGCGTCATGGGCTGGGCGCGGGAGCGCGCTTCGTCTCTGGTCGTGGTCGGCACGGCCGTTGACGGTGCCGCTCTTCACATTCCCTACCCGGGCTCCGACATACCGCTCGTCGCGACGCTCGTCGAGACCGGGGTCGCCGAGCTCCTTGCAGCCGAGCTGTGGCGACGGCAGACGTCATCGTAGAGTGATGAGTTGAACGACCCTCCCCGGACGCTGCCGTTCGGCGTTGCCGAGATCCTCGCCGCAGTCGCCGGTGCCGGGCGCGCGCTCGACGCAGGCAGCGGCAGCGGCAGCGGCAGCGGTAGCGGACGGTAGCGGACGGTAGCGGACGGTAGCGCTCGCGGAGATCGGAACGGAGGTCACCGGGATCGACACGAACGCGGGACAGCTCGCTGACGCGTGTTGCGCGATGTGCTGGAGGGCAAGGTCAGCGTGGAGCGCGCGCGAGAGGAGTACTGCGTTGTGATCGGCGACCGCCGACTCGACGAGCCGGCCACCAACGAACTGAGGAGAGTGCCCCTCTTTGAGACCAAAGTAACATAGGGCCCCGGTATCCCTACAGCCGCATTCATACCCAGATGAGCACATCCGCTGAAAACATGACTGACCGGTTTGTGGGGCCGCGGCGGTTCTTCGTCTACGGGATCTTCCTGTCCCGTACTGGCAGCGCGATGGCCATGCTGGCGACCTCGTATGTGATCTACGACCAGACGCAGTCGGTGGTGGCCACTGCCCTGATACCCGCCTGCGCGTGTCTCCCGGCGGTCTTGCTCCTCGGAGCAGCGAACTCGATCGCAGGACGTTGGAACGAAGCTCAGGTTTTTGTCTGGGCGGGAACAGTAATCGGCGCGCTCGGCGTGATCCCGGTCGTCTTCTCGGCCACGGGGCACCTTGCACCCGAGAACCTGCTCCTGTGGCTCGTTGCCCTCGGGATCGTCAGCGGGTTATCGGCACCCGCACCTTCGATGGTCACCCGTGCACTCGCGCCTCCGGGCGAGATGCCCGAGTTCAACGCCCGGTTAGGCCGGGCAAGGGCCCTCGGGATCGTCAGCGGGTTGATCCTCGGCGGCGTGATCTATGACGTGATCGGGCCCACCTGGGTCTTCGCCTTCAACGCGGTCTCCTGCGTCTTCCCGGTGCTCGCCGTCATCCCTCTTGTCCGGCTCGCCAGGATCCCGAGAGTCCACCTGAACCTGCGCACGGCATGGGCTGCCCGCAAAGGCCAGCCGGGGCTCAGAGCCGTCTTCGCCGCCGCCATCGCCCTCTTCCTCGGCGGCAGCTTCAGGGTCACTCTTCCAGCCCTCTCCCAACAGGTCGGTAGCAGCGCCTCGATCCTCTCGGCGATGAACGTTGCGTCGGTCATAGGCGGGCTCTTCATCGTCGTCGCTGTCCGACGCCTCCATAGACGTGTCCCCTGGGGAAGCGTCCAGCGGGCCTGCGTGCTCACCATCGTGTCCGGTCTTGTCGGCCTCCTGTTCGTCACCGGGTTCAACAACACAACACGACTGTTCGCCGCCGCTCTGGTCATCATCGTCGTGATCGGCTACGCGCAGGCGATCGACACAGCGGTGCTGGCCTCAATCGTGCAGCTGCATGCGCCCCAGGAGGCCCGAGCCGCAGTCCTGACCTGGTACCATACGGTTCCGATGGTGGTCGCCCCCGTGGGCCAGCTCGGAGTTGGTGTCGTCGCCGACAAGGTCTCACTCGCCGCCGCCTACGGCTGCTGCGCCCTCGTTCTGGCGTTCTGCCTCCTCCTCGGGCGACACCTCGGCATCCGCACCGCCATCGACAGGCTCAACGACTCGGACACACCACCGGACGTGGTCGTGGCCCCCCCGGATAGCCCATAACGGAGTCCGGCAGTGAAGCGCCCCACTGCCAGTGCCTCTCCCGTGGCCAGTGGCGAAACCGAGTCCGATCTCTTCGCCCGTGACCGATGTCACTACCTGATCGCCCTCTTTATACGCTATCTGGGCTTCGGGATGATGTCGCTCGCCAGCACGTACATCATCTACGACCTGTCCGGCTCGGTCGGTGTCACCGGGCTGCTCGTCGTGTGCGCGGCGCTCCCGGCAGTGCTGCTGTCCGCCACCGCGACGTCGCTCGCGAACCGCTGGGGAGGGCCGAAACTCTACGTCGTCGCCCAGGCCAGCGTTCTTGGCGAAGCCGGCGCGC
>SHVL01000077.1 GCA_009694305.1 Thermoleophilia bacterium | reverse complement strand
CGGATTTCCACTCCCGCTCGCTGCGGGCAGCCGCTACCCGGAGCTTGCCCTCGCGCTCGCGCGTGGTGAGCGTCCCGAACCACGGCTCGGTGACTTCCGCGCCGGCGTCGTGATGACGCGCTTCTTCTCGGACGTCTGCCTCGTCGAGGTCGACGGAGTTCTTCGCCCCCTCGCTGGCTAGTACTCGAGCGAGACACCCGAGCGTCCGCCGCGAGGCGCCAGCTTCAACACGATGCCGCCGGTGGGGGCGGGACGAACCAACCATCCCTGCTTCGCGCGGCGGAGCGCGGCTGCCGACGACGACCGCGCTATCGGCTTGCCGTCGATCGTGACCCGTGCAGGCAGACGCCTGTCGAGAACGACGACCTGGGTTTCGCGTCGCGCCCGGGTGAGCTGGAGCTTCGTCGTGGAACCGATCGACGCCCCCTTGATCGAACCGTACTCGACCGACGAGCCCGAGACTGCCTGTCCCCCGGGCGCAACGAGCCAGCCGCCTCGGCCGGTCCTGAACTGATCGTTCAGCCCCCAGTCATCCGCCCAGATAGCCGGCTCCCGGAGGTTGAACGGGATCGCTGCGCCCTCCCGAAGGTAGAGCGGTAGCTCGGCGAGTGGCGTCGGTCGCCGAAGCGTGGCAGGCCCCTGCCGCGCCACGCCGGTTCCGAGATCGACCCATCGTCCCTTTGGTAGATAGACGTCAGCGACGGATCCTGGCCGGGTTACCGGTGCCGCCAGGAGATCAGGCCCGACGAGGAGTTCCCGGTCAGCGGCCCATGCTCGCTCGTCCGCTGGGTACTGGAGCGCGAGCGGACGCAGGATCGAGATCCCGGTCGCGGTCGCCTGGCGCGCGAGCTCGTAGTGATAGGGGAAGAGCTCGTAGTGCAGGATCGCCGCGGTCCGGAGGCCGTTCATCGCGGCGTCCCCGAGCGTCCAGGGGGTCGCGTTCGCGCCCACCCCTCCAACCTCGAAGACCGGAGAGACCGCGCCGAGCTGGCTCCAACGGACGAAGACGTCCGCCGTCGGCGAGCTGAGATACCCACCGACGTCGGATCCCCAGGTCGAGTGACCGACGAGCCCCGCCGTCTGGGCGCTTCGAACGGCGTTTGCGAGGCCGGTCCAGTCACCCGCCAGATCGCCCGACCAGGTCCCCGTCGCGATCCTCTGGGAGCCGGAAAAGCCGACCCTGAAGAGCGTTGGCACGGACGTCCCGCGCACGGCCCGCGCTGCTCTATCGATAGCACCCGCCACGAGGATCGGATACGTGTTGTGAATGTCGTTCCCGCTTGCATTGGCCAGAGTCCGCGTTTCGAAATCGACCTCGTCCCCGCGATCGACTTTGAATCCGTCGATTCCAGTCGCGAGGAGATCACGGAGGCGTTGCTCGAAGGCGGAGACCACCGTGGGGTCCGTCAAGTCGATCGCCCTGTAGGCCCCGTCGCCGTAGACCCGGTTCTCGGGATAGAGGCCGCCCGCGCAGAACGCCCTGACCGCCGGGGAGACCCACATCATCACGCTGATCCCACGCTCGTGCAGGTTCGCCATGGTGCGCTCCGGGGTGGGGAAGAGGCGCGGCTCGAACCTCATCGAACCGGAGCACTGATTCGCTTCCCACGGGTTGTCGACGATCAGCCAGCCGAGTGGAATGCGCGCGGCTGCGAACCTGTCGGCGTCCTCGATGAGCTCCGCCTCGTCATAGATCCGGTCGCGCCACTTCGTGAGAGCGAACTGCCGCACCTCGGGCATCGGCGGCTTTCCCGTGCGCGCTGCGTACGACCGGACGATCTGGTCGGGGGTGCCTGCATAGATCTCGTACGCAAGCGAGTCGGTCTTGAAGCAGGCCTGTACGACGGCCACGTTCGACTCGATCTCGCAGGGGCTCGTACCGAGCTGGCACGTCGGGTCCTCGTGCGCGGTTCCGAAGCCCATCCGGCCGACATTGGCCGTCGCGAACCGGACGCCGTAGCCGCGTGAACTGAGGAAGAATGGCGCGGGCTTCGCGCTGCCGCAGTCGTGCCACACCTTGATCGGAACGATCCGGCCCCTCAGATCGACGAAGCCCTGCCGCTCTCCGGTTCCGAGGAAATGCTCGGACGCAGCGGAGTCGAATGCCTCGTAGATCGTCCGGACGTTCGTTGTCCCTGTTCCAAGGTCGAGTCCGACGCGGAGTCCGGTCGCCGTGCGTGCGACGGTGACCGTCGCCGTGCGGTTGGGCTCGGTCGTCGAGACGGAATAGGTCGTGCCGCTCGACGAGCTCTGCTGAGAGATCAACGTCGTGAGGCTGTGGAACGCTCCACTCTCACGGATGCGGTAGCTCAGCCTCGCACCCGCGCCAGGGACGCCGACGCGCTCCCGCACGAGGACGGCGCCGTTCTTGTAGACGGTGATCCGAAACGGGGACGGCTCGACCTTCCACGTGAGCGACGAGTCGGTCGCCTGCCCCGGCGTGCCGCTCATGAGGGCAATTCCAACAGCGCCGAGTGTGGCGAGGACAGCGGTTCTCACGACGCCAACAGGGTAGCTTGCGTCGAGCCGGGACAGCACCCCGCGCAGCCGCGTCGCCGACACGGTCTCGCTACGCTCGTTGTGATCCGATGCCGTCCATCCCCGGAAACGACCGGTCGATCACCGGGCTGCGACCCTGAGTAACCGGAGGAAGACGCTCTTCGCCTCGCTCGGGGTGATCGTCCTCGTCGTTGTCGGTGCCGCCGGGTTCGGCGCCGGGTACTACGTCGCCAAGAAGCAGGAGAGCGCCGACGTGCAGGGGATCGCCTGGCCGTTCGGCGCGAAGCAGCTCGTCGAGTTCCCGCCCGCGGTCGCCTACGGACGGCTGTTCTTCACGAACAATCCCGGGGTCACGTTCGCCGTAGACGCAACGACGGGCAAGGAGGTCTGGCGTCACCGCTCCGGCCGGTGCACCGCGGCGAGTCCCGCAGTGGACGGCGAGCTCGTCTACCAGGCGTTCCTCAACAGACCACCGTGCAACTCGGGCCGGTCGCCCGGCGTGCTTACCGGCGAGGTCGTCGTGTTCGACGTGAACGGCGGCAAGGTGCGCTGGAGGACGACCATCGGCCCGACGGAGTCGTCGCCCCTCGTGCATCAGGGGCGGATCTACGTCGGTGACTGGCGTGGTCGTGTCTAGGCGCTGAACGAGAAGACGGGTCGCATTGTCTGGAGCTTCCAGACCGGTGGCAGGGAACGTCTACGTCGCTACGCTCTCGCGGCGGACGTTTGCCGTTGACGGCCGAACGGGGCGTCGGGTGTGGTCGTTTCCCGATGGTCAGTACTCGCCGCTCGTCGCCGACGCGGATCACGCCTACCTGATCGGAACCGCTCGGATCTTCGCGCTGACCGATAAACGCTGACGGAGGGGACGACTTGTCTAGAGTTCCCACGATGCACTACCTCGTCACCGGCGCAGCCGGGTTCATCGGCTCACATCTCGCGGAGGCACTCCGGGAGGACGGGCACGATGTCGTCGGCCTCGACTGCTTCACCGACTACTACGACGTCGGGCTGAAGGAGGAGAACGCGCGCGGGTTCGAGATACGGCGCATCGACCTGGCCCGGGACCGGATCGACCTCGACGGCGTGGACGGCGTCTTTCATCTCGCAGGGCAGCCGGGCGTCCGCAGCTTCGGTGACGTGTTCGAGATCTACCTCGACCGCAACGTTCTCGCCTCGCAGCGTCTGTTCGAGGCCGCGGCGCGTGACGGTGTCCGCGTGATGTTCGCATCCTCGTCCTCCGTCTACGGCGACGCAGAGGCGTATCCGACCGCCGAGGACGCGCCCCCGAGGCCGGTGTCGCCGTACGGCATCACCAAGCTCACCTGCGAGCACCTTGCCCGGGCGACCGCTCGCAGCTTCGGCCTGGACGTGGTGGTCGCGCGGTACTTCAACGCGTACGGACCCCGTCAGCGGCCCGACATGGCATTCACCCGGATCGCCATGTGCCTTGCCGAGAACCGTCGGTTCGACCTCTTCGGCGACGGCCTCCAGTCGCGCAGCTTCACCTATGTCGGCGATGTCGTCCGTGGCACGATTGCAGCGATGGACCGCGGCAGTGGCACCTACAACATCGGTGGTGGCGAGGAGGCGACGATGCTCGAGACGATCGCGATCTTCGAGGAGCTCGCGGGCCGCCCTCTCGAGATCTGCAGCCACCCGGCGGTTCCCGGCGATCAACGGCGCACGAAGGCCGATACGTCGCTGGCCCGGGCCGAGCTCGGCTGGGAGCCGACGACGACGTTGCGTGCCGGACTCGCTGCCCAGTGGGAGTGGGTCGCTGCTAGGGTCGCGGCGCGATGAGCGAGCCGCGACAGCCCGATCCCGAAGCCGAGCGGGAGGTAGACTTTCGCTCTGCGTGGACGCGAATCACGGCGCGCTGGTGGCTTCCGGTTGCGGGCCTCGTGATCGGCGCCCTGGTCGGCGTTCTCGTCGTCGGTGGTGGCGGTGGCGGCCTCTATGAGGCGAAGACGCTGCTCTACATCGGACAGCCGTTCGCTCCAAACGGCGGCGGCCAGATCCAGAGCCTCGCGACCAACCCGAAGACCGCCTCGGAGATCATCCGCTCGCAGTCGGCGATCAAGCGAGCCGCTGCCGCTGCCGGGCTGCGACCGGGCCAGTTGCGCGGCAAGGTCACGAGCCAGGCGATCGTCTCACCCGGATCGGCCTCGCGCAACCTCTCGCCGCTCCTCGAGATCACGGTTCAGTCGTCCGACGCGGCAAAGGCCGAGCGTGCAGCGGCCTCCCTCGCGAGCAGTGTCGTCGCACCGGTGTCCGTCTATGTCGATCGAAAGATCGCGCTCCTGCACGAGCAGATCAAGGCCGACAACGAGGGCCTCGAGGCAGCAAACTCCCGGATCCAGGGGGCACTTGCACAGCAGAAGCAGGCGCTCGACGAGAAGTCACTCAACCTTGCCGACCGGATCCTGATCCAGTCGAATGCGAACTCCGTCCTCCAGTTCTTCGAAGGCCGCGTCTCGAACCTGCGCCAGGACAGAGCAGCTGCGAGGCAACTCCTCTCGCTCGCCGAGGAGGTGGAGCGGAGCCGGATCGTCGAGGCGCCGTCGTCGGTGCGGACGACCGCGACGAGCAGCCGTAACGTCGCCGTGATCGGCGGTCTCATCGGCCTGCTGCTCGGTGCGCTCGCCGCGGCAGTCGCCGACCCTTTCCTGCAGAGAAGGAACGCGCGGAGCAAGGCCTAGCACGTTGATCGACGGCAAGCGTGTAGCGGTCGTCGTTCCCGCGTTCGAGGAGGAGCACCTCGTTGCCGAGACGCTCCGGGGGATTCCCGATTTCGTCGATCGCATCTACGTCGTTGACGACGCCTCGCCGGATGGAACGGCCGAGCAGGCTCGCACCGTCGGCGACCCGCGTGTCGAGGTGATCGTGCACGAGCAGAACGGAGGCGTGGGCGCCGCGATCGTGACGGGATATCTCCGGGCGCGCGAGGAGCGCATCGGCGTGACGTGCGTGATGGCAGCCGACAATCAGATGGATCCGGCGGAGCTCGCCGAGCTCGTCGCCCCTGTTGCCCGCGGCGAGGTCGATTACACGAAGGCAAACCGCCTGATCACCGGCGAGGCCTGGAAGCTGATCCCGCACAGCCGCTACCTCGGTAACGCGGTGCTTTCGCTGCTGACGAAGATTGCGTCCGGCTACTGGCATGTCGCCGATTCCCAGGCGGGCTACACGGCGCTGTCACTCGTGGCGCTCGACAGGCTCGATCTCGAGCGGATCTATCGCCGCTACGGCTTCCCGAACGACATGCTCGTGCACCTGAACGTCATCTCCGCGAGCGTGCGCGATGTGCCCTCACGACCGATCTACGGGGTTGGCGAGCGCTCCGGGATCCGCATCCGGCGCGTCGCTCCGCGCATCGCGTGGCTCCTGTTCAAGGGCTTCTGGTGGCGGATGAAGGAGAAGTACGTGATCCGCGACTTCCACCCGCTCGTGTTCTTCTACGTGCTCGGAACGGTGATGACGGTGCTCGGCCTCGCCCTGGGCCTCCTCGTTGCCTGCTCGCGCATCTTCTTCGACAACGAGATCACGACCGCAACGATCGTGCTCGTCGCGCTGCTCCTGATCTCCGGCACCCAGTTCACGCTCTTCGGGATGTGGTTCGACCAGGAAGCGAACAAGGAGCTGCGCTAGTGCCCCGGACGGTGCGCTACGTGCGATCGCACCGTCCCCTCCCCGTCGGCCCGGGACCGTGAGCGCCGGCCCCTCAGCTGCCGGGACGTCGAGACCGCCGTCTCGCGGTCGAGCTCTGGGTTCCCGTGCTGGCGGCGCTCGCTGTCTTCCGGATCCTGTTGCCCCTCACGAGCCTCGCCGCTGCGCCGGACAGCATGCCGTTGTTGCCACGGTACGACGGGATCCATTTCAACGGCGACGCCAACGGGTACTACGAGGCGATCTCGAACGTCTTCGCCGCCTATCGCTCTGTGATGAACGGTGTTGGTTTCGTTGCTCCCGCCCTGCTCGTTTGTTCGATCCTCTGCGGGATCTGGTCGTGGCGCGCGGTTGGCACGCGGCCGCGCTCCTCCTGCCGGCGAGCGTGGTCTCGATCGGCGTCACGCTGATCATCAGCGAGACGGCTCCGCCGGGGGCGCCCGTGATCGGTTGGTCGCTCGCGTGGGCGGCTGCGTTGTTCCCCCTGCCGGCGCTCGGGCTCGAACTCACTCCCGACCGGGCGTTCCCGGTCGGGCTCGCGCTCGGCCTGCTCGCCAACTGCGTGACGACCGTCGCGACCGCGTACGTCGGCCTGCGGGCGAGCCATCGGCACTCGGTCGGCCTCGCTGCAGCCGGCTTGTTCGCTACGTGGCCCGTCTGGGTTGGCCTCATTGCGGGTCAGCGCGCCTGGGAGAACGGTCAGTCGATGCGGGACTCCACCTGTGCACCGAGCCCCTCTCAACGATGCTCGTGGTCGTGTCGATAGCTGCTCTACTCGGCCCGACTCCGGGTGAGGGTGCGGCGACTGCGTCTGGCCTCGCTCTCGGGTTTGCCACGGTCGTGAAGTTGACGAACGGGCTCATCGGTCTCGTGCTCGTGCCGCTCGTTGCGATCCGCTACGGTCTCCGGCGGGCGGCGCTCGTTGCAGTCGGCGGCCTTGTCAGCGCTCCGATCGTGATTGCCTGGTGGCCGAAGGGCTACGTCCAGATTTATGACGGTGCAATCGCTCCCGTCCCGGCGTACTCGCTCGACTACATCGGTCCCAACCTGCGCACGTCTACGATCTTCACACCCCTGATGCTTCTCGTTCTCGTGCTTCCCTCACTGGTCGGTATCACCGGGATCGAAGGTTGGTACGCGAGGTCCGTCATCGTCACTCCCGTCGCCGTCACCGCCCTCGCGTACTCCGGGTACTACGTCACCGACCTGCACCCCCGTTTCCTCTCTGTCGCGTTACCGTTCATCTTCGTGCTCTTTGCGGCGGGAGCACGGCTTCTGGTCTTGAGAGTTCATCATGTCCTCTGGGGGCTCCGAGGGTGATCGCGATGCAGTCCGC
Organism: Thermoleophilia bacterium; assembly: GCA_009694305.1. Classification (GTDB taxonomy): domain Bacteria; phylum Actinomycetota; class Thermoleophilia; order Gaiellales; family Gaiellaceae; genus Gaiella. The sequence goes on along the minus strand of SHVL01000077.1, from coordinate 643 downwards.
TCTGGCGCGCCTCCCGCCGTTGTCTGTGGCAGTGGCCGTGGCGCTCGTCTTCGGTGTGCTCGGCTGGCGGGCGCTCAGCGCGATGGGTCCCGACGTCGGCTTCGACGGGACGGCATACATCGCGTATTCGAGCGCACTCGAACGCACCGGGCGGCTGCCATCGCAAGCCGACACGTACGAGTACGCCCTGCCGCCGGCCTTTCCCTTGATGGCACTCTACGGTCAGCAGCTCGCGGATGTCCTGCCAGAGGGCAGGCTCGTCCCCGGAGCCCCTGGTACGCCGCGGCGACTCCTTTGGCTCGCTCTCGCGCTCGCTGCTGTCGGGCTCACAGCAGCTGGCGGCAGGGCGCGGCGCGCGGGGATCGGTCTCGCGGCAGTCGCTGCGCTGTGGGCGGGCAGCGACGCTGTTTCCTTCGTGGCGAGCAATGATTGGTCAGCAGGGCAACTCGTCACTCTCGGTTTCGGGCTCGGCCTGCTCGGATTGACCTGGGCCCTTGCCCGCGAGGTGTGGCCGTCGAGCAGGTGGGCTCCGGCCCTCGCGGTCGTCGCATGTGCCGGGCTTCCTGTCGTTCTACGTCAGGCGGGGATGTTCCACCCGGACGGGCCGTTCGCCTTCTTCGCCGTTCTTGCTCTCTTGCTCCTC
>SHVL01000022.1 GCA_009694305.1 Thermoleophilia bacterium | reverse complement strand
TGACTGCAGCACAGTTCGAGACCCTTGACGCAGAAGAGGTAGAAGGACTCCTGAGGGATCGCTTCGAGACCCTCACCTCGCGCGGCTGCCCGCCTGCGAGCGCAGCCGTGATAGCGAGTCACATCGAGATCGAGGTGCATGACGCCATCGACCTGCTCCAGCGTGGCTGCCCTGCCGAGGCCGTCGTCCCTCTCCTCAGCTGACCGGCACGAGCCGGACGCGGCGCGGGCTCTCGTAGACTCGGAGCGATGGCAAAGTGCGGCCCATTTCTTTGTAGCAAGACGACCGACCCTGCGGCATGGAGGCCGTCCACCGGCGATCTCAACGTCGGTTCGTATGACGTCACCGCGGAGAGCGCGATCAGCTGTACGACCGGGATCCACAGCACCGGCCTCGTCGTCGCATCGCTTCTCGCGGCGCTCGCCGTATTCACCCTCGGAGCCTCAGCGTGCGGTAGCTCCCCGGCACGCTCGACGCCGAGCGAGACGCAGAGCGGAGCGACGGAGTCCGCCATCGTCGCCTACGTGAACGACGGTGACACGCTGCGCACGACCTCGGGGAGCAGGATCCGGCTACTGCAGATCGACGCTCCCGCCCTCCACGGCGCCTGCTTCGGCAACGCTGCACGCAAAGCCCTGCGAAGGCTCACACCTCCCGGAGCACGCATCACGCTCGTGGGTGATCCCGACCTCGACTCGACCGACCGGTACGGCCGGGAACTGCGGTACGTGTTCCGCGGAGCCACGAACGTCAACCTCGTTCTTGTGCGTCACGGAGCCGCGTCGCCGTACTTCTACCGGCAGGAGCGCGGCCGATACGCGGACGAGCTACTCGACGCCGCCGCGGAGGCCCGGGCGGCACGCCGCGGGTACTGGGGCTTCTGCCCCGCTGCCGAAGCGACCGCGGGAGGCAGGGTAGTCACCGGTTTACCGTGAGTTGTTACGATGATCGCATGACACGATTCTGGCATCCCATCGCCGACATGCACGCCGTCCAGGCCTCGGGGGAGCTGATCCTCGAGCGCGGTGAGGGCTGTCACCTCTGGGACGAAAACGGCAATCGCTACATCGATTCGACCAGCGGTCTCTGGTACGCGAACGTCGGCTACGGCCGTGCGGAGATCGCCGACGCGGCGGCTGCGCAGATGCGCAAGCTGCACTCCTATTCGCACTACGGCGACGTCTCGAGCCGCCCCACGACCGACCTGGCCCAGCGCATCTCCTCGATCGCTCCGATGAAGGACGCAGCCGTCTTCTTCACGAGCGGCGGCGGGGAGTCGATCGAGACCGTGGTCAAGATGGTGCGCCGCTACTGGAGCCTGCTCGGGCAACCCGACCGCACCACGATCATCTCCCGGGAGCGCGCGTACCACGGTCTTGCGGGCTTCGGGACGAGCATCGTCGGCACCGAAGCGTTCAAGGTCGGCGTCGGCCCCCTCCCCGGAGGCACCGCGAGGGTTGCCTGGGACTCCGCGGACGCACTCGAGGCGACGATTCAAGAGATCGGGCCGGAGCGCGTAGCCGCGTTCTTCTGCGAGCCGATCATCGGTGCCGGGGGCGTGCTCCTGCCGCCCGACGGCTACCTGCAGGCCGTGCGGGAGATCTGTCGGAATCACGGGATTCTCTTCGTCGCCGACGAGGTGATCTGCGGGTACGGCAGGGTCGGCGACTGGTTTGCGTGCAGTCGTCTCCACCTCGACCCTGATGCGGTCACCTTTGCCAAGGGCATCACGTCGGGGTACGTGCCTCTTGGCGGCGTGATCGTGGGGAGCACGATCCAGCAGCCGTTCTGGGGCACGTCCGAGGCGGGTGTCTGGCGGCACGGGTACACGTATTCGGGCCACGCAAGCGCCGCAGCAGCAGCCCACGCGAACCTCGACATCATCGAGCGCGAAGGGCTCGTGGGCCGAGCTCTCGCCCTGGAGGCGGAGATTCCCGCCGCCCTCGCACCGCTCCTCGCCCACGAGCTCGTCAGCGAGATCCGGTCCGGTTTCGGTGCTGTCGCAGCGGTGCAGATCGACCCTGCGGTGCTCGCCGACGATCCGGGCCTGACCGACCGGGTCACCCTGCAAGCGCGACAACACGGTGTACTCACCCGCACCCTCGTCGGCGGTGGGCTCCAGATCTCGCCTCCGCTCGTGATCACGCGCGATGAGTTGGACGAGGTCGCCTCAGGTCTCGCGGGTGCGCTCGACGACATCGCTGCCGCGCGTTAGGCGCAGAAACCTGCTCCAGGGAAACGCGGGCCCCGGATCCCAGTGGTCGCTCTTTCGGTAGGCCGCGCTCACGTCGGCATGGCCCGTGATGCCACTCCTTCCCGCCAAGAGCCCGGCTGCCCGCACACGGCGGATCGGAATGGCGTATCGCGCGCATACCTCCGCTGTGAGCTTTGCAGCGCGCTCGAGGACGGCGCGGCTGTAGTCGTCGTTCCAGTCTCGCGCTCCCTGACTCGCGAACCCGGCAAGCTCGATCCCGATCGAGTTGCTGTTCCCGCCGCGTGCGTGCCAGGCGATGTCGGCCTCGCGGACGCATTGCACCGTCGTGTCGGCGTCAATGCAATAGTGGGCGGCGACCTCGGACACGGGATTAGCGAACCAGGCCGCGCAGGCCTCCGCGGCACCGTCGCGTTCCGTGATCTCCATCGTATGCATCACCACCACCGAAATCACGCGCCCCTCGGCAATCGTCCTGTGCGGGCTCTCGATGAAGTCGTACAGCACATACCCTCCCGGGGATCGGCGCCGCAGCCAGGAGGAGCATAGTGCTACAAGACCCACGATGAACGTCGACCCGTCGATCCGGGAGCTCGCCGAGAACCCGAACGTCCACCAGCCCCTCTCGGCTGGCCGCGAGCTTGTCACCGACCCGGACGAGCGGTTTGCGATCTACCTCGGCCCCGGAACAGGACTGCACACCGCCACGGTGCAGCGCGTACGGCTCGAGGGGGACGGGGTAGAGCCCGCAGTCGAGGAGATCCGAGCGCTCGTCCAGGACAAGGACGAGCCGGTGGCGATCGGGATGGTGCTCATCGCGGGCAGCGAGATGCCCGAGCCGCCGGGGACATCCGCCCGCCGGGTCGAGTCGGTCGACGAGCTCGTCACGGCGCGTCGAATCCAGGACGAGGCCTTCGGCGACCACTGGTCCGAGGAGGTCGAGTTCGAGCAGGTGGAAGCCGACTTCGCGAGGGAGGGCATCGACGGCTCCATGTTCCTCGCGTTCGTCGACGGCGCTCCGGTCGCGGCCGGGTATGCCTCGTACACCCCGCTCGGGTTCCTGCTCTTCGGGGGGGCGACGCTCCCGTCCGCGCGAGGTCGTGGCGCGTATCGCGCACTCGTCGCCGCGCGGGCCAGAGAGGCGATGGAGCGTGGCACCCCTGTCGTCGTCACCCACGCGGGGAAGATGTCGCGGCCGATTCTCGAGCGTCTCGGTTGCACCCCGGTGGCCCGGATCGACCGGCTGCTCGACGTTTTCCCGGTAGAGACCGGCTAGCCGGTCCCGAGCGGCGCCAGCGCAGCCCAGCCCTTCGGGCCTGTCGTCTGGAAGTCGTAGAGACTCCAGCCCGTCACCGTGCCCTCGTCGGTGACCGCGTCGACGAACGCCTTCAGCTCCTCGGCGTTCATCCGGTTCGCGACCCCACCGGCGGCGTGAATCGGCACCTCGGGACCGACCGCGACACGAAGGAGCCGCAGCGACCGCGCCACGTAGCCGTAGGTCGCGTCGTAGCCCCGGAAGCCTCCGCCCGTGTAAGTCATCGGGATCCAGGCGTCGACGAGGCTCGTGACCTCCTGCCAGGGAAACCCGGGCCACCACGTCGGATGCCGCTCGAAGCCGCGCGAGGGGTAGGTGATCGCGGCGACAGGTGTCTCCCCCGCCTCCGTTCGGAGAATCCGGCTCAGTGCGAGCAGCCGCTTCGTCCGCAGGCCCGCTCTCTTCAGCCGTAGCGACTCGATGTCGAGAGCGACGCCGTCGAACGATCCGCCCGTCGGCGTGCGGAACGAGAGCATCGCACGCGTCCGGCGCAGGTCGGCGGCAGGCTTGACGAAGCCGGGCAGGTACCACGCGACGATCCGCAGCCCGCGTGCGTGGAGCTCATCGACAAAGAGGCCCAGTGCTCTCGGCCGCACGACGTCAACCGTGCTGCGGTCGTTGGCCGTCTCGACGTAGACCGTACGCACTCCCTGTGCCGCTATCCTGGCAGCCGTCGCACCGGGACTGCGATAGGCCGGCGCATCGTAGATGTCCACCCACGTGCCGAGTCCCGCGAACACGTCGGGATCGGCCCCCGGCGCGGCCTCTGCTCCGAGCGGAGCGAGGACGAGCACAAGAAGTGTTGCGGCAAGTGCGAGGCGGCGCACGTCTGCGAGTGTACGGGCAAGGTATGAGGGAACGATGAACCTGCGGCGGCTAGACTGAGGACGCGCACGCGGGCGTAGCTCAGTTGGTAGAGCGTCGGCTTCCCAAGCCGTAGGTCGAGGGTTCGAGTCCCTTCGCCCGCTTTACGGAAATCCCACTCAGCGGGACCTGTTGTCGTCAGCGTCAGTATGAATAACGGCGACTTCAACCCACACTGGTATCCAGATCGAAACCCACCGCTTCTCTGTTGCGTGGACTGCGAATCCGGCAACTCGCCGCGAGGGGACGTCTGTCCTCGAGTTCGCGGGCGATACGGTTCGGTGGTTGCTGATCAGCCGACCGCGTGACCCTCGCGTTGTACCCCGGTGCTGGCGCCGGGAGTTCGGGGGTGGATGGCGTGCGTGCTGGTGGGCGTGTCCCGAGCATAACCTGCCCGCCGCCGGCAGACCTTCGGCGCCCTCACCGAACAAGCCTACGCCCACCTCGGCCATGGCCGTACCCCTGGGGTGAGTGGTGGGCAGCGGGAGTTCGGACAGGGCTAGATGTTCACACCCTCCCTGACTTCGGCGCGAAGGCCCATCGCCAGGGTGTGACTTCAGCCCTACAGCCCCGTCAGGCGAAGCCCCTGCGAGGATCTCTTGCGTCCCGAGGTGTTCGATCTTGGCGACAGGGTCATCAGCGCCTTTTCTGCTGAGCCTGCGTATGACTCGGGCGGTATTGCAGACGAACTCCCCCAGGCCCTCACTCAGTTTGTAAGGCCGTGCCGGTGAGGTTCGCACCGGTGAGGTTCGCACCCAGGAGGTTCGCACTCTCTAAGTTCGCACCCAAGAGGTCTGCACCGCCGACGTTCGCACCGGCAATGTTCGCACCGGCGAGATAGACGCCGGCGACGTTCGCACCGGAGAGGTTTGTCTCGGAGAGGTTTGCATCGGCGAGCATCGCACCGGCGAGGTTCGCGCCGGCAAGCATCGCGCCGGAGAGGTTCGCGCCGGCGAGGTTCGCACCGGCGAGGATCGCACCGGCGAGGTTCGCGCCGGAGATGATCGCGCCGGCGAGGTTCGCGCCGGCGAGGTTCGCGCCGGCGAGGTTCGCGCCGGAGAGGTTCGCACCGGCGAGGTCTGTACGAGAGAGGTTCGCACCGGCGAGGCCTGCATCCACGAGGTACGCACCGTAGAGGTACGCACCCGCGAGGATCGCACTCTGAAGGCGCGCGCGGGAGAGGATCGCACCGGCGAGTTGTGCATCGGCGAGGTTTGCACCGGCGAGGTTTGCACCGGCGAGGTTGGCACGAGCGCAGTCAACCCCGATGAGGTTTGCACCAGCGAGATTCGCACCGGCGAGATTCGCACCGGCGAGTGTGTCGCCCTCGTACTCGAATATGATGTCCCCGTTGCGGTGGGCGACCTCGACCATTCCGGGATTGTAGCGACAGAAATATTATGCAGAGTGTTTCTTTATCGTCGTTTGTTGGCTCCCGGTGTCTGTTGGTTCTTCTGTGTCCGAAGGAGCCGTGGAATCGAGCAAGAAATCATCGTTTTTTATTGGTTTTAGACGTTCTATGCGTCGTGGCAGAGTGGGCAGAGAGCAGGGTCGCGACGAGACTCTTCGCATTCCCGTGGCCTACGGGGATATCGAGAATCCGCAGCACGACCTCGGGTGCATCGTCGTTTCGAACTCGTTCTGGAATCGTTCCTCGATCATCCGGGGCAAGTTCGGGCTCCCGGGATTCTGTGAGCGGTCTCTCCGGATGGAACGAAGAAGTCCTGACCCCACCGCCCTACACCCGGCTCAAGCCTTCTTCTCCCCGAGTTGAGCGAAGTAGCCGGCTGGGAGTGCAGCGCCGCCGGCTGCAGCCGCTTTTTTGACCGCAGTCCTGAACGCAGGGAGCGACGCCTCCCAGGTGGTCACCTGATCGTTTCGTGCCATGGAGACTCGCTCGACTCCTATGCCTCCTGCTGTGGCCTTCGATCCGTCCCCATACGTTATTTCGGCGATTTCAAGAGCTGTGCCGTCAGAAAGCACGTACTCGATCGAAAAAGAGGGAGTCCGCGGGTTTCCGGGGTGGCCGCTCGGAGCAAAGAACCCCGAGCCAGAGCCGTCCTTGACTGCTTCCTCCCAGGGACGCAGCGTGATCTGCTTGTCGGTAATGCCGTACCGGGCCAGCTGCGGGAAAAACGACGAGGAGTGATCAGTGGTTGTGGCACGCAGACGGTCGGGATTCAGGCCCACCGTTCCCGTGAGGTACTTCAGCAACAGATCGGTGGTCGCACCGGCTTGTTTGGAGGTCGTGGTGCCGATACCGACCAGTGTGAAAATCGGAAGGGTGCCCGGCTGGGTCTTCTTCTCGAAGTCCTCGGTTCGAGCAGCGACTTGCCTGATATAGCTCGTGGCTGTATGGGCTGATGGATCGTCGTCGTAGCGCAGACCGCCGTTGTAGCTGATCCCGGAGATCAAGGGCAGACTTGCTACGGCCGCGAGACCGTGCTGCTGCAGGTAGCTCTCGAACTCGGCTTCCGTAGCGACTGCGGTGAACATGCTCGGTTCCTCGGAGACCGTAGACCCGGCAGTCGAGGAGGGAGATACAGCCTTGTCTTTCCTCGTGCAGCCGGCTAAAGACAGTGCCGCAGCCGCACCCATCCCAAGTCCAGCAGCTCCGGTGATGAATTGTCGTCGAGATGTCGCCACAACGGTCTCTCCTCTCGATCCCGTGCTCTCGTCTCCCAAAAATCCACGCACTAGTAACAGCGAGAGGCTCTACCATCTTCAGTGCCGGGACGCACCCCGAAATGGTACGAACCTTCAGGGCTTCACAGCGGTGTAACTGTGGCCCGAGGTCACGATGGCGCGGCGTCGCTTGGGGATGTCGACGACCATCACACGTCCACGGCGTACGGTCACGACAGTGCTGTCGCACAGGTCGGCGGTCAACCAGACCGTTCCCCGCACCGCCACCGAGGCGTAGCGTCCGATCGTGCGAAACCTGCCCTTCCCGTTCCCCCACAGCTTTCGGACTGGTGGGGAAGGATTTTTCTGTGCAGCCGAAAGGGTTCGTGCCCTGGCCGACGGACAGGATGCCTCGAAGTCGCCGCCGCTCAGGCGCAGATTGACGATGCCGTCGCCGGACTGGGTGACGACGAACCGGCCACCGGCGAAGTCCGCGAACTGCGTGATGCCCTTTCTCGTCGTGGCACTCACGAGCCTCACTGCCCCCTCGTCGTGTCGAGCTCCGACCCGCTCCAGACAATGATGCGGGCTGTCAATAGAACGAATCCGGTCGAACCGCGGCGGCGCACGAAAACCGTTCCCGTTGTCGGTTTCACGACGACACTCGCCCTCAGCTTTGGCGCCAGCACAGGTGGAGCAGGTGGGGCACTGTTGACGAACGTCTGGAAAAAGAAATCTACCTCGGTACCCGGCGTTGTTACGCAGGGTGTAGCGGCTTCCGGGGCGCTCGACAGATTTGAGCTCTCGACCGTCGACACGCGATTTGCGATTCGCGCCACGGAGGCTGAACGCAACGATGTCGTCGTCGCGATCGACGATGCCACATTCAACCGGCTCGGCGTCCGCTGGCCGTTTGCTCGTTCGGTGCATGCTCGGGCGATCCGGCAGCTTCGCCGTGCGGGGGCACGGGTGATTGCGTATGACGTGCAGTTCACCGAGCCCACCAGTCCTGCCGAGGACAATGCGCTCATCTCGGCTGTGACCGAGGCAGGCAATGTGATCCTGGCGACGACCGAGACCGGGCCTTCGGGTGAGTCCAACGTCCTTGGCGGAGACGACGTCGTTCGTTCCGCGAACGCGCATGCGGCCAACGCTCTGTTCGTGCCGGATCGCGACGGCGTCATTCGGCATCTGCGTCAGTCGATCGGCGGCCTCGTGTCCTTTCCCGTGGCCGGTGCGAACCTCGCTATAGGAAGAAGCGCCACCGCTCGAGTGGTGCCTGGCGATCATGGGTGGATCGACTTCCGTGGGCCGCCAGGCTCGGTATCCACGGTGTCGTTCAGCAGCCTGACCGAAGGAAAGGTACCGGCGTCCGTGTTCCGCGACAAGGTCGTGATTCTCGGTGCTACGGCGCCAACGCTGCAGGATATTCGCGCCACCGCGACGACGGGCGAGCAGTTGATGGCCGGCCCCGAGATCCAGGCGAACGCGGTCTCGACAGCGCTTCGCGGCTTGCCCCTGCGAGACGCCTCCCGCTGGGACGCGCCATCGCTGATCGTCTGCCTTGGTCTTCTCACTGCTCTGATCGGCCTCCGGTTCGGAGTCGTTGTCGCGCTTACGCTGACCCTGTTTCTCGCAGCGGGGTACGTGGCGTTCACCCAATTTGCGTTCAACCGTGGTGTTGTCATGCCTCTCACCTACCCGGTGCTGGCGGCAATGCTGGCGGGTGTCGGCGTGCTCGCGGCAAACTACGGAATCGAGGCGTTCGAGCGAGCGCAAGTGCGGGATGCGTTCGCGCGCTTCGTGCCGGAATCGGTGGTCGATGAAGTGCTCGCACAGGCGTCGGGCCGACCCTGGCTCGAGGGCGTCGAGATGGTCGGGACCGTGATGTTCGTCGATTTGCGCGGCTTCACCACCTATGTGGACGGCACACCGCCGGCTGAGACGGTGAGGGTACTGAACCGGTACCTGGACGAGTTCGCCACAGCCGTTCTCGCAGAGCAGGGGACGGTGGTCTCCTATGTCGGTGACGGGCTGATGGCGGTTTTCGGGGCGCCGGTCGAGCAGACAGACCACGCAGACCGAGGGTTACGAGCGGCGCTCGATATCCTCGAGATCCGCAACCCTGCAGCAAACGCCTTGCACCACGAACAGGGAGGGGCAGCGGGTTCAAGTTCGGAATCGGCCTCCAATCCGGCCCGGTCGAGTTACGCGGGTTCCCCACCGAGATCAACGTCTGGTCTGTCGCCCTCGACAAGCGACCGGGCAGCGCCTCTGGCTGACCCGGCGGCGAGAGTTACACGCGCTTTGCCAACGCATCGGTCAGCCGGCTCAGGGCAGGACTGATCGACGACCGGGGCACCTTGACATGGACAATCGCGAGATGGTCGCTCGCAAAGGCCTCGCCGAGTACGGATTCGAGCTCGTCCTCCGTCGCTGCCAGCCAACCCTTCCCGGTGCCAAACAGCTTGGGGAGGTATTCGGCTGCCACCGATGGAATGTCGTTGAACGGGCCATCGAGCATCGGACGCTGGGTGCCGTACCCGGAGTTGTCCACCACGATGATGATCGGGACAACACCGTGAAACGCCGACCATCCGGCTTCGAGGCCGCTCATTGCGAACGCGCCGTCACCGACGAGCACCACCGGCCGGCGGCCCGGGTCGGCCTTGCCCGCACCAAGCGCCGCCGGAACGGCGTATCCCATGGTCGCGTAGTACGCGCTCGAGAGTGCCCAGGCAGGCACCGGAAGCTCCACGGCCGCAAACAGACAGTCGCCGGGGTCCACGATCAGCCCGTGACGCTCGTCCATCTGTGCCGCCACGGCAGATACGAGCCGCTCCACGTGGATCGGAACGTGCCCTTCGGAAATGAAGCGGGGCCGGCCATGGACGGGGGGCAAGCGCGCATCCTGCCCGTCGGCAACGGCCGCTAGCAAGGCAGGCATAAAGGCCGCGAGAGGAACATCCCGATAGGTATGCAGGCCGACAGAGACGTCGTTGTCGGTGCAGTCAACCAGATGAGTGGGAGCGATGTGGGCCGTGAACCCACCGAAGGTGAGATCGGTAGGCAGGACTCCGAAGCTGAGAATAACGTCGGCCGTCTCGACAGCGGCAACCACCTCGGCGGGGCTGACCGCACCCTGGTAGACCCCGAGGGACAGCGGGTGCGTCTCCGGAAAAACTCCTTTTGCCATCGAACTCGTGGCCACAGGGAGGCCCAGATGCTCGGCAAGCTCGAGGAGGTGCGCAGCCAGTGAGCGGCGAGCCACCATCACTCCGTTCAGGATCACCGCCGACTTCGCCGCTCGCATCGCGGCGACGACATCATCAACCGCCGCAGCCAGCTTCGCCGGATCGACCCGTTGGGCTGCGAGCCTGATGGGATCAGGACTCGACTCGATGGTGACGCCAACGAGGTCACGTGGGATCTCGAGATAGCCGGGCCGCTGCTGTTCGAGGATTGCCGTGATCACCCGATCGATCTCCGCCGCCGCTGTTACCGGGTTGTCGAGCACCGCTTGCGCCACCGTGAGGTTGCTGTACACGTTGAACTGGGTGTCGAACTCCTTCACGCGGTGGTGGAGCAGTGCGCCACCGGCCTGCTCGGCCAGTCCGGGTGCCCCCGATACGATCAGCAGCGGCACCTGCTCGGCCCAGGCATTGGCCGTGGCATTGACCAGCTTCAACCCGCCCACGCCGAAGGTGCAGCCCACGACCCCGAGACCACGCAGCCGGGCGTATGCGTCAGCAGCAAATCCGGCGCCCTGTTCGTCGGCGGTCACGAGCATCGACATCCCTTCTTCTTCCAGGGCACCGAAGAGCCGGAGGGCGTAGTCGCCGACGATGCCGAACCCGACCTCGACGCCGTGCTCACGGAGGCGCCGAACGAGGTGCACGGGGATCGTCGTCTCGCGGGAGGCCGGCGAACTCAGAGTGATTCGAGCTCCTGGAGGTCGTCCAACTCGCGGGCAACCCGCGCCGAACTCTGGCCAATCCTGATGAGGTCTTCCTCGGCGATCCAGCGGCCGGCGATGACGCGACCACCCGACCGGCGAACCGCCTCACGCACGGGAATCGCCCAGCGATGCTCCACGAGAGCAATGATTGCCGCCCGGCCCGGCTCGATCGCGTCCGCGACACGCCACTTGTCCTCGTCATTAAAAACATGGCCGTCGGCGAGCTCACGCAGCCCCCAGACCGCACCGAGCTCCATCCCCTCCTCGCCCGCTGCTCCGAATCCGATCAGCGCCCCGACCGCCGCACCGAAGGCAAGTGCCTCGTCTGCCTCCAGATCGCTGCGCTGGATCGCCTCGACAACCCCGTCGGCGGTCTTCCGCACGGCGAGAAGGTCTACGAGGCGGATGATGTCGCCGTCCTTCAGCCGTTCGAGCTCGGCGCGGATCTCACCGTGGAACTGCGGGTCGTCGAACGCGATGACGAAGATCTCGACGGGCCCGACAATCATATCGAGAACCTAGCGCAAACGACCCTCCGCGCCGCCCGCTTCAGTTCTCCATCTGCAGAGTGGCAAGCTTGTCGTTCGGATGGAAGGCCGTGATCCGCCGGACGGTCCCAGAGCGAGACCGCATGACAATGGACTCGGTCTCGATACCGTTTGCGGTCACGCGCACGCCGGCGAGAAGCGGGCCGCCCGTAACGCCGGTCGCAGCGACGAAGACATCGTCGCCGTCTACGAGATCGTCGGCGCAGAGGACGCGACCGAGGTCGAACCCCGCTTCGAGGAGCGCCGCGCGCTCGGCGTCGTTACGCGGCCACAGACGGCCCTGGATTGCACCGCCCATGCACTTGATCGCGGCAGCGGAGATGACGCCCTCGGGCGTACCGCCGATGCCCATCAGCATGTCTACCCCCGTGCCTGGCCGGCAGGCGGCGATCGACGGTGCGACATCGCCGTCACGAATCAGGTTCACGCGCGCGCCCGAGGCCCGGAGCTCGGCGACCAGACCATTGTGGCGCTCCCGCTCGAGCACGACCACGTTGAGGTCGCTGACGCGCAGGCCCTTGGCCGCAGCCACGGCGCGGACGTTCTCGGTCGGCGAGACGCGCAGGTCGATGGCATCCGCTGCCTCGGGGCCGACCGCAATCTTTTCCATGTAGAGGGCTGCACCGGGAAAGAACATCGAGCCGCGCTCCGCGACGGCGATCACCGAGATCGCGCCCGGAATCCCGAGCGCCGTCAGAGTCGTCCCCTCGAGTGGGTCTACCGCAACGTCAACCTCGGGCCCGACGCCTGCTCCGACGCTCTCGTTGTTGAACAGCATCGGCGCCTCGTCCTTCTCGCCTTCGCCGATCACGACGACACCCTTCATCGAAACGGTGTTGATCATCCGGCGCATGAGGTCAACGGCTGCCCCGTCCGCCGCGTTCTTGTCGCCTCTCCCGATCCACCGTGCTGCCCCCATCGCCGCCGACTCCGTTACGCGAACGAGCTCGAGCGCGAGGTTCCGGTCGGGAGTTGCAGGGTCGGGGGCGGAAGTCGTCACTCGACGTATTCTATGGTGCTGGCGGCGTCTCTGATGCCGCCTTCACCCGCTTCGAGCGTGACGACGCCAGCGGTGGCGCAGAGAACGAGCGCAGCGCCGACGAGGGCGCGTGGTGTCAGGCTCTGGTCGAGGAGCCACCACGCCAGGATCAGGGCCGAGACAGGCTCGAGAAACGTGAGAATGCCCGCTGTCTGCGCTGTCACGTGGCGGAGCAATACCTCGTATGCGAGAGTCGCGAGGCCGGTCAGCACCGCGCCCAGAAGAAGCACACCGGCCCACTCGGCACCACGTGTAGGGCGTGGCCCGGCGACGAGCAGGAGAGCAGGAGCGAGCGCGGCCCCACCCACGAGACAGTCCCAGAACGCAACCGTGAGTGGGCGTGCGCCCGCGTGCAGCAGCCTCTTGGAGAGAACGAGGAGCACCGAGAACGTGAGGGCCGAGCCTATCCCGCAGGCGAGCGCACCCCATCCGAACGACTGCGCACCGGTGCCCGCGCGCGCGACAAGTGCGATCCCGACGACGCCGGGAACAAGAGCGCCGAGCGCGACATTCGAGAGGCGTTCGCTCAGGACGAGCGGTGCCAGGACCGCAAGAAAGACGGGTGCCGCGGCAAAGGTGATCACGGCGAGTGCGACCGAACCACGCCTGACCGTCTCGAAGAACAGGCACCAGTGCACCGCCTGGATGCATCCGAGGGCGACAAGACCGAGGAGATGTGAGCCGGGGCCGAGAAGCCTTGACCGGCCGGTCACAGCCGCGACGAGAGCCAGGGTTGCTGCCGCGATGGCGAGCCGGAGGAAGGTGAGTGGAACGGAACCGACGTCCAGCGCGCCTGCGAGAACAGCGACAAGGCCCCAGGACAGCGAAAGGCCCGCGAGGCCGAGATTCCAGCGCATGGCGGTGGTCAGATCCGTGGCCCGGCTGTCACATCGTGTCCGGCGCCTCTACCCCGATCAGGTCGAGGCAGCGAGCCACGACGTCTTTCGTGGCAACACACAGGGCGAGCCGGAACTCCTGCTCGGGCGAGCCGAGCACCTTGTGGTGATGGTAGAAGCGGTGGAAGTCGTCGGCCAGCCGGATGGCGTAGGTCGGTATCGCGTGAGGAGCACGACGCAGGGCCGCCTCGGCAGCGACACCGGGGAACTCCACGACCCTCTTCACGAGGTCGCGCTCCTCCGTCGCAAGCACCCCGACAGCGGCGAGGTGGTCGGCGTGAGGGATGGAATTCGCGGGCGCATTGCGGACAATGCCCGCGATGCGCGCATGGGCGTACTGGACGTAGAAGACCGGGTTCTTCGCCGTCTTCTCGGCGGCGAGGTCAACGTCGATCTCGATCGTCTGGTCGTGGCCGCGCGAGACGAGATACCAGCGGGCAGCGTCGATGCCGATCTCGGCAACGAACTCGTCGAGAAAGACGACGTCGCCGCGGCGCTTGGACATCTTCGTCGCCTCCCCTCCCTTCGTCAGATTCACGAGCTGGTAGATCAAAACCTCGAGCGAGTCGCGTGGATGGCCTAGCATCTCCGCGAGCGCCTGGAGGCGGCCGACGTAACCGTGATGATCGGCGCCGAGGACGTAGACGACGCGGTCGAAGCCCTTCGCGTACTTTCGGCGCACGTAAGCGGCATCGGCGGCGAAGTACGTCGGCTCACCGTCGGAACGGATGAGGACGCGGTCTTTCTCGTCACCGTGCGCCGACGTGCGCGCCCACACCGCACCGTCCGCCTCGAACGTATCGAGAAGCGCTATCGCCTCGGGAATCTCCGTCTCGACCACGCTTTGCCGCTCGTAGGAGTCGAAGTGGATTCGGAAGCGGTCGAGGCTCGTCTCCATGCTTTCCAGCATGCGGGGCACGGGATCACCCGGCAGTCCGGCGAGACCGGCGATGTAGTCGCCGTGATACCCGTCCTCGGGGGGTTGCTCGCCGCGCCGGACGGCCTCGACAGACGCGCGAAAGCGATCCATCTGCCCCCCTGCATCGTTGTAGTAGTACTCGCACTCGACCGTGTGGCCCGCAAACGAGAGGAGCCGGGCGACGCAGTCCCCGTAGGCACCGTTACGCGCGGATGCGACGGTGATCGGACCGGTCGGATTTGCAGAGACCATCTCGATCTGCACCCGTTCGGGCACCTCGGCCGATCCGCTACCGAAGCCGTCACCGGCGGAGAGAACGCTCCCGAGCGTCTCGACGAACCAGCTGTCCTCCAGTTCCAGATTGACGAACCCCGGTCCCGCCACGAACGCTCGGGCTACACCGTCCACCTCGACCGCTGCGAGGGCCAACTCGTCGGCGATCTCGCGAGGCGGCCGTCGTGCCTGGCCGGCGAGTTGCAGAGCGACGTTGGTCGAGTAGTCGCCGTGCGCAGAATCCCCCGGCCGTTCCAGATCGACCGGTGCCCCGGCCGCCTCGGCGAGCGCAAGCACAAGCCGCTGCACGGGGTCAGCCACTCCGGGTGTCCCCGGGTGCGAAGATCTCCTCGAGCCGACGAATCTGGTCGGCCGAGCCGACGCCGATCAGCACGTCACCGACATCGAGCACCGAGTCCGCGGCCGGTGCGGTGACGAACGCGTCCACACCACGGCGGAGCGCCACGATCATCGCGCCGGTGTTCTCGGGGATCGCGAGTTCTGACAACGGCCGGCCTGCCACCCCGCACGTGGCGACAACCGTGATCTCCTCGAAGCGAAGCTCCTCTCCGCCCGCCGTCGAGACGACATCCAGATAATCCACGACCTGGGGCTTCAAGACGAGGTTTGCGATCCTCAGTCCGGCGGATGTGTACGGCTGCACAACGCGGTCGGCACCCGCCAGGACCAGCTTCCTCTTCGCCGAGTCGTCGGACGCCCGAGCGACGATCAGGATGTCCGGCCGGACTGCGCGCGCCGACAGGGTGATGAACAGGTTCTTCTCGTCGGAGTCGGCTGACGCGACCAGCGCAGAGGCATACTCGAGACCGGCGATCTCGAGGTTGGCATCGTCGGTGCCGTCTCCCTGGACGACAAGGGCCCCGAACTCGACCGCGGCGGCGATCGAAGCGGGATTCACGTCGATCACCACGTACGTCCGTCCGGCATGATCGAACTCTGTCGCGACGCTGCGGCCCACGCGGCCGAACCCGCAGATGATGGTGTGGTTTCGCAGTTGGCTGATGGCCCTTCTCCTCCGTCCTGCTCCGTAGTACTCCCGGACGACGCCGCGCGTGATTATCTCGACGACCGCGCCCGCAAGGTAGAGGAAGATTGCCACGCCCGCGAGAAGAAGTGCGACGGTGAACAGCTCTGCGGCCGTGCTCTCGGGAGGGGTGTCGAGGCCCGTCAGCGTCGTCGAGACGACCGAGCGGTAGAACGATGACGACCAGCCCTCGTCGGTGAGCAGGACGAAACCGACGGTTCCGGCCGCGAGCACGACGACGAAGGCGACCAGCGCGAGAACAAAACGCCTGAAGCTAAACGCCTCCACAGCGTGATCGTACGCGGAGCCGGGTCGCGCCGGGACGGCGACGCGAGAACGCCACTCACAAAGACGCCGTGTCCTGTCGGAAGCCCCTACGCGTATGAGTCGCCGCGCTCGTTGCAAGCAATCGTCGCAAGTCAGTCGCGCATGTTGCTCTCCCCACGCAGCGACATGTAGCCGGAGTTCAAGGTCGCCTGGGCGTCGTCGTCTCGTTCGCGTATCAGTGTCCGGCAGAGTCCGTAGACCATGCTGCCGTGCTCTTCGAAGAATGTGGCAACCTGCGTGCCGGCGACCCGCATCTGCGGGTCGCCGGCGCCACGGACTGAATGAGCAGCCATTGGTTCGTTCCTAGCCGTTTTTCGAACGGGAGCCGCTATCGCCGCCGTCGTGGGAGACTCAAACCTTCCCACTGTCGTCGTCTTCGTCGTCGTCTTCGTCTTCGTCGTCGGAGGATCCACTGCTTCCACCGGCGGAGCCGCCGTCCTTCTTCTCTATCTCCGTGAGCGTCAGCGTCGTACCGATGGTGGCACACTCCATCTTGACGTCATCGCCGAGCGCGAAGCGCGCCAGGGATCCCGGAACAATCGCGCAGATGACGATGTCTGCCAGGCTGCCCCTACGCAGCACCGAGACGGTGGTGCTGGACGGCAGGATTGCAGCGGCGATGGTTCCCTGCACCTCCATCTTGGACGACTTGCCGGCGTGCTCCTTGCTCCCGTCCTTCGGAGTCCGAATCGTCCACGTTCCGGCCAGCAGTTCGCACTTGAGTTCGATCCGGTCACCGATCGTCACCGCCCGCGTCACGCCCGGCGGGATGACACATGTCACGACGACGCCGGTGCCAGTGGTGACGGTGATCGTGCCGGGGACAGTCGGTGAGAGGGCCGTTACGGTACCTCGCACCTCCATCTCACCTTCGGAGTCCGTTGCCGGGCCAGCCGGCGTGGCGACCACGGTGACAGCGCTCGCGTCGAGCGAGTCGTCGTCGTCGATCTCGACCTCGACCTTCACGCTGTCGCCGACAGAAGGACCGGACTTGGCCGAGGCAAGCGTGCGCTTCGCCGCCGGAACCTTCAGCGTGACCCTGAGCAAGCTGCCACCGGCGTTGATGATCGCGTTCCGCTTGAGGAGACGTACGATCGTCCCTCGGACGACGGCCCGACTCGCATGACCCCGGAGCGAGACGCTGAGCGCCACGGGAAGACGACCGGCGACTCCCGTGTAGCGGATCACGACTCTGCGGCCGATGTCGGTGCGCCCGAAGGCGGCAGGCGCCACGAGGGTCTGCACGTTGCCGCCCGGCAGGGCGACGACGAGGCCGCGGTTGGCACGATCCTTCGCGACAACGGTCCCGTGAAGCGTGTGAGACACGGTCGGCGCGGATACAGCCACAGGAATCAAAATCGCGGTTACCAGCGCTCCGAGCAAGAGAAGACGAGTCATTGCGGAAATGTCCTTTCGGAGTGATGAAAATGCACTTTGAAGATGGGACGAGTGCATCGGCAGCAAATGCCTCCGCCTCAAGCGAAAGATCCCCCGAAAAGGGTAGCGGCACTCCGCTAACGAGCAACTGTGCTGCGGACACCCACCGATGACGTCGCGATCGCCACCCCGTCCCGCACGAGTGCCGCCTGGACTTCCTCCCGTGCCTTGTAGATCCTCCACTTCACCGTGGCAAGCGTGATCTCGAGCGAATCGGCAATCTCGGTGTACGAGAGTCCTACGACGTCACGCAGCAGAAGTGCCATTTTGAGATCGACGTTGAGTGACTCGACAGAGCGCCAGAGGGCGCTGATCGTCTCGACCTGCTCGAACGGCGCGTCGAGGGATTCGAGTGGAGCGATGTCGTCGATACAGACGACGCTCCGTGGGCGGCGCTCCAGCGACCGCAACTCGTCGAGAACACGATTCTTTGTGACCTGGAACATCCAGGTGGTGAAGCGCGACCGCAGCGAGAACCCGGGGAGGCCCTGGTACACGCGCAGGAAGGCCTCCTGGGTCAGATCCTCGGCGAGCGCCCTGTCACCGACGAGCCGGAGAACGTAGGTGTATATAGGCCTCTCGTAGGCGCGCATGATGATCGAGAACGCATGATGGTCGCCTCGCTGGGCTTTGCGGAGAATGCCGGGGTCAGGTTGTTCGAGGGCCAACTCGCGGCGGAGCATACAGCCTGTATCACAGTATTCACCAACTATTTACGTGTCGCTGAAATATCACCGATTGCCAGGGGTGCTGCGGCTGACGAGATCGTGGCCCGTCATCGCCGTCGGGACTGCGAGGCCGAGCAGTCCGAGCACCGTCGGAGCAAGATCTGCGAGGCCGCCATCCGGCCGCAACACCGGGCCGACAAGGGTCAGCACGAGAGGCACGGGATTGATCGTGTGGGCAGTGTGCGGGCTGATCCCGTCGTCTTCGAGCATCTTCTCGGCGTTGCCGTGGTCGGCCGTGACGAGGCACACGCCCCCGAGGTCGAGCGTCGCCTCGACGACCCGGCCGAGGGCAGCGTCTGCCGCCTCGACGGCCGCAACGACAGCGGGGATGACACCGGTATGCCCGACCATGTCCGGATTCGCGAAGTTGACGATGCAGAACCGGTAGCCGTCGGGCAAGGCACGGACGACCTCCTGCGCCACACCAGCGGCCGACATCTCGGGCTTCTCGTCGTACCGGGCTACGTCGCGTGGTGAGGCAACGAGCACCCGCTTCTCACCCTCCCACTCCGACTCCTCCCCCCCGTTGAAGAAATACGTGACATGGGCGTACTTCTCGGTCTCGGCTGCGTGAAGCTGCTTCGCTCCCGCCGCGCTGAGCGTCGCCGCAAGCGTGTCACCCACCCTCTGCTCAGCGAACGCGGCCGGGGCTGCGATGTCCTCGGCATAGCGCGTCATCGTCGTCAGGTCGACACCGCGCTCGAGCAAGAGCCGTGAGATCTGCCGACCGCGATCGGGCCTGAAGTTGAAGAGAATCGCCGTGTCGTCGCCCGCACGGAGGCGCGGGCGGCCCTCGAGCACGACCGGCTCGATGAACTCGTCGCTCGTGCCGATGGAGTAGCTCGCGGCCACGGCTGCTATCGCATCGGCTGCCGACTCGCCCACGCCATCCACAATCGCCGCGACGGCCCGGTCGGTGCGTTCTACCCGGTTGTCGCGGTCCATCGCGTAGTACCGGCCGACGACCGTCGCAACCCTGTCAACCGGAAGCAGAGCAAGGTCGGCCACGGCTGCATGGGGAGAGACGTCCCTCCCGTCCGTGAACGCATGAATCCAGACTCGCTGCTCCATCCCCTCTCGGCGCGCCAACTCGAGGAGCGCAAGCAGATGGTCGATGTGGGAGTGGACGCCGCCGTGGGAGACGAGGCCGAGCAGGTGCACATCACCCCCACGCTCCTTCGCCCTCGCGAACGCCGCGCACAGGGCGACGTTGTCGAAGATCGTGCCGTCACGAACTGCGGCATTGACACGCATCAGATCCTGAAACAGCACGCGACCCGAGCCGATCGTCAGATGACCAACCTCGGAGTTCCCCATCTGACCGTCGGGAAGCCCCACTGCCGGGCCGGAGGCAGCGAGCGTCGTATGCGGGTACGAAGCCCGGAGCGCGTCGAAGACGGGCGTGTCGGCGAGTTCGACGGCGTTCCCGGGCCCGGCAGAAGCGACCCCCCAGCCGTCCAGGACGACGAGCGTTACGAGAGGGAAGCTGCGATCCGACACAAACTCGAGAATGATGCAGCGTCGAGGGAAGCGCCGCCGACGAGCGCACCGTCGATGGACGGCTGTGACAGGAGGTCGGCGGCGTTCTCGGGCTTGACAGAACCACCGTAGAGCACCCGTGTGTCGTGAAGCGACTTGATCAACCCATGGGCTTCCTCGGCCATCTCGGGGGTGGCAGTCTTGCCGGTACCAATCGCCCAGACGGGCTCGTAGGCGATCACGAGACACGCGTGCCGGGGCAGCACGGCAACCTGTCGGCGAAGTACGGCCTCCATCTCGCCGGCCTCCCGTTCGGCCTCGGTCTCGCCCACGCAGGCGATCACCTTCAGGCCCGAGGCGAGGGCTGCTTCGGCACGCCGCTGGACGGTGTCGTCGGTCTCACCGAAGAAGAGGCGGCGCTCGGAATGCCCGACGAGTGAACCCTGGACTCCCAGTTCCACGAGCATCGCCGCCGAGGTCTCCCCGGTGAACGCCCCGTCGGCTGCCCAGTGGACGTTTTGTGCGTAGACCGGCCACTCCTCGCCCACCGCTGCCTCGAGCGAGACGAAGGGGGGGCACACGACGACGTCCACTCCCTCTGGCGCGTCGAACGCGTCGAAGAACGCCAGCGTTTCCGCGGGGCCCTTGAACATCTTCCAGTTACCGGCGATCAGCATGGTCGTGATTCTCCCTCCGGGATAGCAGCAATGCCGGGAAGCTCCCTGCCTTCGAGGAACTCGAGCGATGCGCCGCCTCCCGTCGAAACCCATGAAACGTCGCCCGCGAGGCCGAGCTCGGTGATGGCGCGCACGGAATCACCTCCCCCGACAACGGCGTAGGCGTCCGCGGAAGCCACTGCCTCGGCGACGGTGCGCGTGCCTGTGGCAAACCTGTCCCACTCGAAGACGCCCATCGGCCCGTTCCAGAAGATCGTGGCCGCGCCGCGGAGGATCTCGCCGAACGCCATCGCAGTTTCGGGCCCGATATCGAGACCGAGCCACCCGTCGGGAATATCATCGACACCGACGGCTAGGGCCTCAGCGTCGGCCGCGAAGCTCCGCGCAGCGACGACATCGGTCGGTAGCTCACAGGGGAACGAGAGCGGATTATGCACGCGCACCTGCTCTGCCATCTTGCCTCCGATCAGCACCTGGTCGGCCCGCCCGCCGAGATGCTCGAGGACGGCGAGCTTGTCTTCTACCTTGGCGCCGCCTGCCACGAGCACGAAGGGACGACGGACGTCGCCGAGCAGCCTGCCGAGATGCTCGATCTCGGCGAGGAGTAGGAAGCCGCCGTACGAGGGCAGGAGCCGCGCGACACCCGCTGTCGAACCGTGTACCCGGTGTGCAGAACCGAAAGCGTCGTTCACGAAGAGATCCATCCCTGCCGCGAGCTCGGCCGCAAAGACCGCATCGTTTGCCGTCTCGCCGGGGTGGAAGCGCGTGTTCTCGAGCACACGGAGCCGGCTGTCGGGCAGGAGCTCTCGTAGCCGCTGTGCGACGGGGGCGATGGCGAGGCGCTCGTGATCTGCGGCGTCCTTCGGGCGTCCGAGGTGGGAGCAGACGACGACCTCGCTCGCGCCGTGGTCGAGCAGCCAACGCAGCGTCGGCAACGCTGCCCGGATCCGGGTGTCGTCGGCGATGACTCCGCCAGCCAGAGGGACGTTGAAATCGGCCCGGACGAGAACGCGCCGGCCGCCGACCTCGGCCATCTCGACCGAGCGGGGCAACCTCACGCCAGAAGTCTCCCGACGAGGTCAACCAGCCGGCAGCTGTATCCCCATTCGTTGTCGTACCACCCGAAGACCTTGGCGGTCGATCCGTGAGCCATCGTCAACCCGCTGTCGAAGATGCAGGAGAACGGCGAATGGATGATGTCGCTGGAGACGAGCGGATCGTCGGAGTACCGGAGGATGCCTGCGAGCGGCCCCGTGGCAGCAGCGGCGTACGCTGCATTGAGCTCCTCTTTCGACACTTCTCGACGGAGCGTGACGACGAGGTCGGTGAGCGACCCTGTCGCGATCGGGGCGCGAACCGCGACGCCGTCTAGCTTGCCCTTGAGGTGCGGCAAGACGAGCCCGATCGCTTTTGCCGCTCCGGTCGAGGTGGGAATCAGGTTGATCGCAGCGGCACGAGCGCGACGAAGGTCCGGGTGCGGCATGTCCTGCAGACTCTGGTCGGACGTGTAGGCATGGATCGTCGTCATGAATCCGCTCTCTATCCCGGCGAGATCGTCGAGCACCTTCGCGAGCGGTGCCAGACAGTTCGTCGTGCACGATGCGTTCGAGACGATGTGATGGTGCGCCCTGTCGTAGCCTCCATCGTTGACGCCGAGCACAACGGTGTAGTCGGGGTCGGTGGCCGGAGCAGAGATGATCACCTTGCTCGCACCGGCATCGAGATGCTTTTGTGCACCCTCGCGCGAGGTGAAGAACCCCGTGGACTCGAGGACGACATCGACGCCGAGCTCACCCCACGGGAGCGCCGCCGGGTCGCGCTCCGAGAGCATCTTCATCTGCTCCCCGCCCGCGTTGATCACGCCGTCGCCGAGGGTCACGTCACCCGCGAAGGGCCCGAGCACGGAGTCGTATTTGAGAAGGTGCGCCATCGTGGCTGCGTCGCCCAGGTCGTTGACCGCGACGATGTCGATCTCGGCTCCGAGCGCCTGCTGTGCCCGGAAGAAATTACGTCCGATACGTCCGAACCCATTGATGCCAACACGAACCGCCATGCTCCCTCGCTCTCTTCGAACGTCGCTGTGAGAGCCGAGTCTATCCCCCAGTCCCGGGGGAACCTTTCCCGAACCGGCCCTCCTGAGGCGATCCGACTTGATCAACGGGGCAAAATCCTGCATACTGGGCACTGGTGGGTTCGCGCTCCCGTTCGGTGAATCACGACCCCGTTTCGCCGTCCAGTTCGGAGCGCGCTCGTTCGGGGGAGGAGGTGAACCTCGGAGCTCCTCCCCCGAAGCCCGCCGCAGCCCCTTGCGACGGGCCACCCCTTTTCATCGGTCTGCGATCTCGACGAGCCTCACGAGGCGCCGTTGCATGCTGGCCTTCGTTGCCGGAGGACTCGCGAGCGCCGCCAGTTCCCGCAGCGACAGAGAGGGATTCCGAAAGCGCAGGTTGGCCGCCTCCCGCACCCTGTCGGGAAGCGTCTCGAGAGCCCCTGCTGCCCGGAGTCGTCGGACGGCGTCGAGTTGCCGCGCCGCCGCGCGAGCCGTCCGAACGAGGTTCGCATGGTCGGCGTTCGCAAGCCGATTCGCCTCGGCGCGCATCTCCGCAACGACGCTCCGCTCCTCGAGATCGAGGACGGCGTCGACGACACCCGCGGCCAGGAGATAGCCCTCGATCTGGTGCCACCCCTTGGCGTAGGCCCGCGCATGAGACGCCCGCGGATCCACCCTGAGCCGCACCTCCTCCGAGGAGCAGACGCTCCGCAAAAACGATGCGCCAGCCGGTGTCGGCGTCCGTACCTCGAGGTGTGGCGAGCGCGGGCCCGAGAGCGAGCCGCCACCGAGAAACGCACCTCGGAGATAGGCACCGCGACAACACGACCGCGCGACAACACGCCCCGGGGGCCGTTCGAGTGGCCTGTGGTCGGCGTCGAGCACTCCTGCTTCGGCCAGCGTCAGGAGCGTTTGCTCAGCGCCCTCGACATGCAGCTGATAGCGGGTTGCACGGTCGAACGAGTGCGGCGCATACGTCCGGATCTCGGCCCGGACGTGAAGCTCTGCGAGCAGGGCGAATGCCCGCCGCGCTGCCGCGGATGACCCGAGGTCGAGATGAAGGTCGATCGCGCCACGCCCGCGGAGGTGCACGGCTCCAGCGGTGTGGAAGAGCGCCGAGATCTCTGCAAGTCGGTCGCAGCGCCGGCCCGGCGCGATCGCCGCAAGCTCGGCCCTGACGTCGTCTGCAAGGGATCCTGATCTCACAACTCGAGGCCCTCGAGCGCGAGGAGCCGCCGTTTCAGGTCGGGGCCCGCCGCGCCGTAGCCACCGATCCCGTTCGCGGAAACGACGCGGTGACAGGGAATGATCAGCGAGCACCTGTTGTCCGCACAGAACGATCCCGCAGCCCTGGCCGCACCCGGGCGACCTGCGAGTGCTGCCAACTCACCATACGACACGACCTCTCCCCACGGGATCCCGCGCGCCGCCTCCGCGAACTCGCGCTGGAGCGGAGTGGCCCAGTCGAGGTCGATGACGATGCCCTCGTAGGAGGTACGCGTGCCCGCAAGATGGCGACCGATCCGCCGACACAGATCCGACACGATTCCGGCACTGTCTCGACACGGTCTGCCCGGGATCGTTCCTGCTGGGAGCCCTCCTCCCCCATCGGGGGGCGCCGTGGAGAGCGTGTCACGGGAAACGGCCCCGGGATCGGTCGCAGTAAGACGTAGGGCGTTACAGGCGAGCTCGTGCTGAACGATCACTCCGTTGCGTGCCCACACCTCACCGACACCCCAACCGGGCACGTCGTACGGGTACCGCGTCACGCTCACGCTCACGACAATACAATCGCCGTCGTGAGTTCCCCCGGCATCTTCCGCCCACCGGCCGCGGTCAACGAGCCGATCCGGGAGTATGCGCCGGGGTCACCGGAGCGCATCGAGCTGCGTGCGCAGCTCGCCCGGATGTCCGGGGAGCGCGTTCACGTCCCGATGGTCATCGGAGGCGAGCGCATCGAGACGGGAGCCACCTTCGAAGCCGTCATGCCCCACCGCCGGGGCCACGTTCTGGCAGATGTGGAACGAGGTGGCGCAGCGGAGGTGCAACGGGCGATCGCCGCCGCCCGCGCCGCGCAGCCCGGGTGGTCGCGTACGCCGTGGCACGAACGGGTCGCCGTCTTTCTCCGCGCCGCCGAGCTCATCTCGGGGCCCTGGCGCTCGACGATCAACGCGGCAACGATGCTCAACCAGTCAAAGACGGTCTTCCAGGCGGAGATCGATGCGGCCTGCGAGACGATCGACTTCCTGCGCTTCAACGCCGAGTATCTCGTGCGCATCTACGAGGAGCAGCCGATCTCGTCGCAGGGGGTCTGGAACAGGATGGAGTACCGCGCGCTCGAGGGATTCGTCCTTGCGATCAGTCCGTTCAACTTCACCGCGATCGGCGCCAACCTGACCTCGTCTCCGGCGATCATGGGCAACACCGTCGTCTGGAAGCCCGCCTCGACGCAGGCGCTGTCGGCATGGATCACGATGCGCATCCTCGAGGAGGCAGGCCTGCCTCCCGGCGTGATCAACCTCGTCTTCGGCGCCGGCGCCGAGATGGGCGCCGCCGCCCTCGCAAGTCCCGATCTCGCAGGCGTCAACTTCACGGGTTCCACCTCTGTCTTCCAGTCGATCTGGCGCACGATCGGCAACGACATCGACCGCTACCGCAGCTACCCGCGCATCGTCGGTGAGACCGGAGGCAAGAACTTCGTCGTCGTCCACCCGTCCGCGAATCCCGCCGAGGTCGCGGCCGCGATCGTGCGTGGGTCGTTCGAGTATCAGGGCCAGAAATGCTCCGCCTCCTCGCGGCTCTACATCCCCTCCAACCTCTGGAGCGCAGTCCACGAGACGCTCGAGCGCGAAGTTGCGAGCATCTCGGTCGGCGACGTGAGCGACTTCACCAACTTCATGGGCGCCGTGATCGACGAGCCGTCGTTCAACATCCAACGGGATGCGATCGCGCAGGCGCGGGCCGCAGGCGACGACATCGTCGTCGGGGGCGGCACCGACGACAGCGAGGGATGGTTCGTCGAGCCGACGGTCATCCAGACCGACGACCCCGGATCCCCGCTACTGCGCGACGAGCTCTTCGGTCCGATCGTCACCGCGTATGTCTACGACGAGTCGAAATGGTCCGAGACACTGAAGCTCGTGGACTCGACGAGCGCCTACGCGCTGACGGGAGCAGTCTTCTCGAACGACCGCTACGCGATCGGCGAGGCGCACGACGCTCTGAGAAACGCTGCCGGCAACTTCTACGTCAACGACAAGTCCACCGGTGCAGTCGTCGGGCAACAGCCCTTCGGCGGCGGGCGTGCTTCCGGCACGAACGACAAGGCAGGCTCGATGTGGAACCTGATCCGCTGGGTCAGCCCCCGCACGATCAAGGAGACCCTCGTGCCCCCGGCCGACTACCGCTACCCGTTCTTGCAGCCAGACGAATGACGCGGGCGGCGCCGGGTCTCGCGCTCGCGGCGACCGGTGTGGCCATCTCTCTCGGCGCACACCGCGCGCTACCCGCTCTGGCGCCACTCGTTCTCTGCGTCGCCCTCGGGATCGCGCTCGCGAATCTCCTACGCGTCCCCGCTGCCGCCGCACCCGGCCTGGCGGTCGCTGGAGGGCCCGTCCTCAAGCTCGGCGTCGTGCTCCTCGGGCTCGACCTCGTCTTTCCCGACATCCTCGCTCTCGGCTTCCGCGCTCTGCTCGTGGTCGTTGCCGTCGTCGTGATCACGTTCTTCGGAACACGGTGGGCGGGCCGCCTCATCGGCGTCTCCGACAACCTCTCGCTTCTCGTGGCAACCGGATTCTCGATCTGCGGGATCTCGGCGATCGCAGCCGCAAATGGCGTCATTGACGCCGAAGAGGACGAGGTTGCATTCTCCGTGGCGCTCGTGACCCTCTGCGGCACGCTTGCGATCGTCACGCTGCCGCCGCTCCAGGGCGTTCTCGGACTCGACGACGAACAGTTCGGCGCCTGGGTCGGAGCGAGCGTCCACGACGTGGCGCAGGTGGTCGCCACGGCGTCTACAGCAGGAAGCCTCGCTCTTGCAACGGCGATCGTCGTCAAGCTGACGCGGGTAATGCTGCTCGCTCCGCTCATCGCTGGCATCGCCCTCCACCACCGCCGAGCAGGAACGCCCGTCGGGGTGCGGCCACCGCTCGTGCCACCTTTCATCATTGCCTTCGTCGCCATGGTCGGCATCGCCAGCATCGGTGTCATACCCGACCGCCTGCTCATCCGGATCGACGATCTTCGCACCGTCCTCCTCGGTCTCGCGCTCTTCGCCCTCGGGAGTCGCGTCAACGTCGGCCGGATGCGACAGCTCGGGATCCGGCCTCTCGCCCTCGGGCTCATCTCGTGGCTCTTGATCGCGTTTGTCGCCTACGCAGGCGTCCGGCTCGCGTGGTCATAGAGACGTCGTGCGACACCCGATCCTGACCGTCGAGTCAACCCGACGTTTCCACCGTTAGACTGCATCTCGATGACCCGCGAAGCCCGCCACGACATCCTCTTCGAACCTGTCCGGATTGGCCCCGTCACGGCTCGCAACCGCTTCTTCCAGGTGCCCCACTGCAACGGCATGGGGCACCGAGACCCGACGCCCCTCGCGTTCATGCGGGGCGTGAAGGCCGAGGGAGGCTGGGCGGTCGTCTGCACGGAGGAGGTCGAGATCCACCCGAGTTCCGAGGTCGCTCCGTACGCCGAGGGCCGGCTGTGGAGCGACGAGGACATCCCGGCCCTCGCCCGTATGGTCGAGAAGGTGCACGAGTACGGCTCTCTCGCGGGAATCGAGCTCTGCCACAACGGGCGGGTCAGCTCCAACCTCTACAGCCGGCAGACGTCGATGACGGTCGATCACATGCCGACCGACGGCTACGAGCCCGTTCAGTCGCGCCGCATGGCGCTCTCCGACATCGATGACCTCAGGCGGCGGCACCGGGCGGCGGTACGGCGGTCGCTGCAGGCCGGCTTCGACATCGTCTACGTCTACGCGGGCCACTACCTGAACACGATCGGGCAGTTCCTCTCGCCTCGCCTCAACCGGCGCACCGACGGGTACGGCGGCGACGCCACGGCGCGTGCCCGGCTCTTGCGCGAAGTGCTGGAAGACACGCTCGCCGAGGTCGACGGCAAGGCTGCGGTGGCCTGCCGGATCATGATCGACGACCTCTCCGGCCCCGGCGGGTTCGGCCGCGAGGAGATGGAGGCCGTCCTCGCGCTCACCGGTGAGCTCCCCGATCTGTGGGACTTCGTCGCCGGCGAATGGGAAAACGACTCGGTCACGTCGCGGTTCGGCGAGGAAGGCGCCCAGGAGCAGTACCTTCGCGGCCTCAAGCAGCTGACGACGAAACCCGTCGTCGGCGTCGGTCGCTTCACCTCGCCGGATCTGATGGCCCGGATGGTGCGCGAAGGCGTGATGGACTTCATCGGATCCGCGCGCCCGTCGATCGCCGATCCGTTCCTGCCCGTGAAGATCGAGGAGGGACGGTACGACGACATCCGCGAGTGCATCGGCTGCAACATCTGCGTCTCGGGAGACACGACGATCGTCCCGATCCGTTGCACCCAGAACCCGAGCATGGGCGAGGAATGGCGGCGCGGCTGGCATCCCGAGACCTACCGACCGACCACCGTTCCGGCCAGGGTACTCGTGGTCGGTGCGGGCCCCGCAGGGCTCGAGGCTGCGATGTCTCTCGGCAAGCGCGGCTACGAGGTGATGCTCGCCGAGGCGACACGGACGCTCGGTGGTCGAGTCGAGCGCGAGGCCAGGCTGCCCGGCCTGGCTGCCTGGGCCCGCGTCGTGGACTATCGCAAGGGACAGCTCGAGCGACTGCCTCGGGTGGAGATCGCGCTCGAGAGCAGGCTGACGGCCGACGAGATCCTCTCCTACGACTTCGACCATGTCGCAATCGCAACGGGTTGTGCGTGGCGCCGTGACGGCGCCGGGCGCTGGCATCCCCAGGGGCTGCCACTCACCGAGGGCACCGAGGTGCTGACGCCCGACGACATCCTCGATGGAGCGCGTCCTGGGGGCCACGATGTCATCCTCTTCGACGACGACCACTATTATATGGGCGGCATTCTGGCCGAACTGCTCGTCACGGAAGGGTACGCCGTCACGCTCGTGACGCCTGCGCCGCGCGTCTCCGAGTGGTCGGTCAACACGATGGAGCAGCATCGGATTCAACGCCGCCTCATCGAACTGGGCGTCACCATCGCGCCATCGACCACCCTCGTCGCCGCGGGCGGCGGGGCTGCAACCGTCGCCTGCACCTACACCGAAGCAGAGCGAAATCTCGCCTGCGACACGGTCCTGCTCGTCACCGCCAGGCTGCCGCAGGAGGAGATCCTCGACGGGTTGCTCGCGCGTGTGGGCGAATGGTCCGACGCGGGCCTCGCCACCGCCGAGGGTATTGGCGACGCACGCTCGCCCGGCACCATCGCCGCAGCCGTCTGGGACGGCCGCCGCTATGCAGAGGAGATCGACGCCGCCGACCCGGGCGACGAGGTTCCGTTCCGGCGCGAGATCGTCCGGCTCGCCACCGACGCCTGACCACGCACCCTGCTCGACCCGCCAACCCCCACGGAGCAGTGAGTCCGGTCACGACGCAGGACCTCCCATCCGATGGAGTTGACCATAGACCGCTCGCGCCGTCTTCGCAGGCAGCCCCGGGACGGCTTCGAGCTCCTCCTGCGAAGCGGCGATGAAACGTTCGGCCGAGCCGAAGTGCCGGAGAATCGCTCCTCTGCGCGAGGGCCCGATTCCGTCGAGGGTGTCGAAGATCGATGCGAACGCCCGGGTATCCCGTTTCTGACGGTGGAATGTGAGCGCAAAGCGGTGAGCCTCGTCGCGGATCCGCTGCAGGAGCTGGAGGCCCGGATCGTGCCTGGCGAGCACCACCGGCTTCGAGCGGTGGGGCAAGAACACCTCCTCCTCCCTCTTTGCAAGGGCGATCACGGCTACGCGCGGTAGACCGTCCGTGGCCTGGATCGCCTCGAGTGCCGCCGCCAGCTGACCCTTGCCGCCGTCGATCACGACGAGGTTCGGCACGGCCGCGAAGCTCTCGTCGTAGCGGCCGGGGGCTGCGCTGTCCCGCAGCCGGGCAAAGCGGCGCGCAACGACCTGCCCCATGGAGGCGAAGTCGTCCTGCCCGTCGAGGCCACGCACCGTGAACGAGCGGTAGTGCGCCTTCTTTGCCTGGCCGTCGACGAAGACCGTCATCGACGCGACGATGTCGCGTCCCTGCAGGTTCGAGATGTCGAAGCACTCGACCCGCACCGGCAAGCTCTCGAGAGCGAGGTTCTCACGCAGGCTCTCGAGTGCCTCGACCCGCCGGACACGCTTCTGCTCGGCCGCGGTCGTCTCGTGGGCGAGCGCAAGCTCGGCGTTCTCTGCCGCAAGCTCTGCGAGCCGCCTCTTCTCGCCGCGGACGGGTGCCCTCACCTCGACGGCGGCACCACGTAACTCCGAGAGGAAGCCGGCAAGCGCCTCGGTGTCATGGAGGTCGGAGGGAACGATGAGCAGCGGCGGCACACTTGGCGCCACCGTGTAGTACTCGAGACAGAACGCCTCCAGAATCGTCGCTCGATCCTGCCCCTCGACGTTCTCGAGGTGGAAGGCGTAGCGGTCGATGAGCTTGCCGTCGCGCAGCGGAAAAAGCTGGATCGCAGCCTGGTCGCCGCTGACCGCAAGGCCGATCACGTCGGCCATTCCAACCGCGTGCCGGTCGGCTCCCTGCCGCTCCGCAAGGCTCCTGATCGCAAACAGCCGGTTGCGATACCGCGTCGCTTCCTCGTACCGCTCCTGTGCTGCCGCGTCGGCCATCCGGCGCTCCAGTGACCGCACGATCGAGCGGGTGTCACCCGAGAGGAAGCCGATCACACCGTCGATCTGCTCGCGGTACTCCTCGCGTGAAATGGCTCCGATACAGGGGGCGGTACAGCGCTCTATGTGGTAGTCGAGGCACGGGACCCCCGAGTGGCGGCCGGGCTTTGGCCCTTCGCAGGGCCGAAACTGGAAGACACGGTTCAGCACGTCGAGTGTCTCCCGCACCTTCTTCGCACTGGCGTACGGGCCGAAGTAGACGGTGCCACGGCGATGCCGCTCGCGGGTGAACATCACCCGCGGGTACTCGTCTGCCACCGTGACCGCGATGTACGGAAACGACTTGTCGTCGCGCAGACGCACGTTGAAGGGCGGCCGATGGCGTTTGACGAGGCTCTGCTCTAGATGCAGCGCCTCGGCCTCGCTCGAGGTAACGATCACCTCGACCCGGCTGATCCGGCCGACCATCCTCTCTATCCCGGGGCGACCGTCGCCCCCGTTGAAGTAGCTCCGCACGCGGGCGCGCAGCACCTTCGCCTTCCCCACATAGAGGACGTCGTCACCCTCGTCGCGAAAGAGGTACACCCCGGGGCTCCGCGGGAGCGTCTGGAGCTGCTCTCGTCTGATCTCGCCCACGTCGTCTAGCGTATCCGCCACATGCATCCTCGCCTTCTTCCCTTCACAGCCGCGCTCCTGATCGCCGCGGCGACGGCTCCCGCCGCACTCGCGGGAGGGCCGAGCATGGCCCTCGGCGCCGCAGAGGACGTCGTCCGATCACCCGATCTCGTCTCGGCGAAGTCGGAGATGACCCTGTTCAAGCTGGCCGGATTCTCGGCAATCCGGATCACCTCGCAGTGGCTGCCAGGCCAGGTCGCCCCCACGGAGCCCGAGCTCGTGATCCTGCGTAACGTCGCTGCCGCTGCGCAACTCTCCGCCGTCAGGGTCTATCTGGCGGTCTACCCGCCGGGGTCGCGTTCGACGCCCCTCACGCCCGAGGCGCGCGAGGAGTTTGCCGCCTACCTCACGGTTCTGGCGCAGCAACTGCCGTCGATCGACGACTTGATCGTCGGCAACGAGCCGAACCTCAACCGATTCTGGCTCCCCCAGTTCAACCCTGACGGCACCGATGCAGCTGCCCCTGCGTACCTTGCCCTGCTCGCGCGCTCATACGACGCGATCAAGGCGGTCGATCCGACAACACGCGTCTGGGGCGGCGCCCTGGCGCCGCGCGGCGTTGACCGTCCCGGGACAGGTCGCGACACCCATTCTCCGGTCGCCTTCCTGAAGCACATGGGCGTGGCCTACCGTGCGAGCGGCCGCACGCTCCCCGTCATGGACGGGCTCACCTTCCACCCGTATGCCGATTCGTCGGGACAGTCACCCGACACGCCGCACCCGAAGTCCACCACCATCGGCCTCGCCGACTACGATCGGTTGATCCAGACGCTCGCGACGGCGTTCGACGGCACCGCCCAGGCCGGCGCGATGCTCCCGATCCTCTACGACGAGTTCGGCGTCGAGTCGAAGATCCCAGCGGGCAAGGCCCAGGCCTACACCGGGGCCGAGCCGACGACGACGAAGCCCGTGGACGAGATTACCCAGGGTCAGTACTACGGTCGGGCGCTACAGCTCGCGTTCTGCCAGCCGAACGTCGTCGGAATCCTCCTGTTCCACTCCCGGGACGAGGCGGCGCTCGCGAGCTGGCAGTCAGGGGTCTACTACGCCGACGGGACGCCCAAGACGAGCTTCTATGCGGTGCGTGACGCGCTCTCCCGCGCACGCGGCGGCTCGATCGCCCGCTGCGCGGGGCTTGCCCTCGAGGCCACGACGACGAGGGTGCACTTTCCCACGCAGTCCGAACTGTCGAGGGGGTCGCGGACGGTACGGTTTCGGTGCTCGCTGGACTGCGCCTGGGAGGTTCGCGCATCGAGCGCAGCGGGGGGCGCCACGCGCACGCGGGTCACGGGCTACGGACGGGCCGGAACGACGATCATTGCCTCGCTGAAAGGCCGCAAGCTCGGTCGCGGGGCGATCGTTCTCTCCCTGACTACGACCCATCCCCTCAATCCCGGGGTGCCAAGGACGCGTACGAGCCCGGCCCTGAAGCTTCCCTGAGTACGATGGGACGATGAGCGAGGGAAAACCCACGTACGAGCGGATCGAGAGCGCCCAGGTCGGACAGTACGTCTCGTATCGGTTCTTCAAGGTCGATCCCGCCTGGCGACGCCTCCCCGCCGAGGAGCGCGACGCCGGCAAGGATGCCTTCGCAGCGGTCGTCGAGGAGTGGGCGGGCCGCATGGAAGGCCTACGGGCCTACAACGTCTCGGGCATCCGACCCGAGGCCGATTTCTTCCTCTGGCAGATCACGGAGCGCTACGACGACCTTCTCGACCTCGGCGCCGACCTCAACGGCACGTCCCTCGCCGGCTGGCTGACCACGCCCTACTCGTATCTCGCGACGACGAAACCATCGGTCTATACCGACAAGAAGCGCATTCGCCAGGGCAAGGTGATTCCGCGCGAGGCGCCCTATCTCGTCGTCTATCCGTTCGTCAAGAAGCGGCCGTGGTACTTCCTCACCTTCGAGGAGCGCGCTACTGCAATGCGCGAGCACGCAGAGGTCGGCGGCAAGTTCGTGACCGTGACGAATCACACGACCTACTCCTTCGGGATCGACGACCAGGAGTTCATGCCGGCGTTCGAGTGCGAGGAGCCTGCCGACTTCATGCACCTGATGATGACGCTGCGCGAGACCGAGGCGTCACGCTGGACGGAACGGGACACGCCGATCTTCGTGGGTGCGCTCGGACCCGTTCGGTCTGTGCTCGCCGCGCTCGACGGCGCCGCCGTCCACGCTACGGCGGGATAGCTCAGGCGTACGTGTGCTCCGTGCGCCACGTCCGGAGGATCGCCCAGGCGCACAACCCGAGCACGGCGAAGAACGCAATCGCATCGCCGCCCGTCGGTGAGAGCCCGATCGCGGCGCCGATGTCCACGACGGCGAGTGCAATCGCCGTATAGAAGACGCGGCGCGACCGATCCGACCATGCTTCGAGGTCTCCTCTCCGCTCGCGCCAGACGAGGAAGAGGAAAAACGCAATCGCGAGGAAGAACGCGATCCTCAGAAGCCCTCCCGTGACTGCGAGTACCGGCTCGAGCGAGAGCACCACGACGACGGCCGCAATCAGGGCCACGATCGCGAGGCCGCGCACCGTCCGGTTCTCGTAGAAGCGTTTCACGCTCCGGTCATGGTGCCACGCACACCGAGTGCGGCGGCGACGAGTGCCGAGACGGCGAACCAGAGCAACCGCCTGCGCGGATCGGCGGGAGCGTAGAACCAGGGTGAGAGGACAACGCCAAGCGCCACAGCGCCGTAGACGTAGTGCAACTGGTCTGTCGCCCGGTAGTTGCCCGAAAGGAGCAGGAGGCCGAGCGCTGCCTGCGCGACGAGGAGCGTCTGTGGCAGGGCGAGCAGGTGAATCATCGGCCCGCTCAGGAGCGCCCCACGGCGATACGCGACGAGGCCGATCACGCCCGCCAGCAGGCAACCGGCGACCACGACGTAGGCGAGGTAGTGATGGGCAGAGACCATGCCGTCGAGCCTACGTGCTCCACCCCTCACCGTGTCGGAGGGGCCATGCGGGAGCCGTGCCTGAACCTGCGGGTCTCGCGCCGATCGTGGTCGCCGAGACCACGCAGCGCGCCGAGCAGAGCGATGCCTCCGACCCATCTCACTGACGAGAGATCATCGTGCGCTGATGAGGGCTACGAGCCAATTCGATCGTACTCCGGCATGGTCTCGACCTCCATGCAAGACCACGTGCTGTCGTCCATGGGTGCGGGACATGAGCGCCGCACGTACGTCCTCGCCGCGGACTGACACGGGCCCGGCGACAGAAGCGCAACCGGCCCGGTGGCTCAAACGGTGACGGTGGCCGACGGGGTTTGACCAACGGCTCGGCCGACGACGGCGAGAGGCTGGTATAGGCTTGATTCTCGAATGCGTGCCCAGGTTGTCACCGAAATTCCATCGCTCGCGCCCGAACTGCAGGAGATACCGAAACCCGAGCCCCTACCAGGAGAGTTGCTCGTGCAGGTCGAGGCGTGCGGCATCTGTGGCACCGACCTCCACATCCTCGCCGGGGAGTCCTATCGACCCGACCTGCCGTTCGTGCTTGGGCACGAAGGTGTGGGGGTTGTGACGGCAACCGGGTCAGCCGAGGATGCGGGCTGGGTCGGACAGCGCGTCACGTCAACGCTGTTCGAGGGAGCGGGTGGTGACTGTGATCTCTGTCGCGCCGGCACCGGCCCGTGTCTGGACGGCAACGAGCGTCTCTGCCCGACGATCCGCTCGGTCATCGGCATCTCTGAGCGCAACGGCGCATTCTCCGAGTTCGTCGCGATGCGAGCAGGTCAGGCGATCCCCGTGCCCACAACATTGTCATCGCCCGATGCGGCAGCTCTCGTTGATGCCGGCGCGACCGCGGTAAATACCGTTGAGGCGATCACCTACACCGGTTCTGCACCACTTGTCGTCGTGGGTGCCGGTCCGGTCGGCTTCTTCGTGGCGGAACTGCTACGCCGCGACGGGCGTGACCTCGTTGTCGTGGAACCTCAGAGAAGCCGGCGTGAGGCCGCCAGTCGGCTCGGGCATCAGGCCGTGCCCACGGCCGAGGATGCTCCCGCGACCCCGTGTGTCGTCGAGTGTTCAGGCTCCCCTGCCGCGATCCAGCCGGGCCTCGACCTGCTGCTGCCGCGCGGGATGCTCGTCCTCGCCGGGTACGCGACCGTTCCTTCGCTGGACATGGCCTCGATCGCCCGCAAGGAACTGTCGATCCGTGGCATTCGCTCGGGGAGCAACGCGCACCTGCGTCGGGCGCTCGAGCTTGCCGCCGCCGGTGAGATCCGGGTACCGCTCCTGACGCTCTGGCCGCTCGAGGAGATGGCCGACGCTCTCGATGCGCTCCGCGCCGGCGAGGTCGAGGGAAAGGCCGTCATCACGGTCGGCCCCTGACGCATCGCGCTCGGACACCACGCCGCTACGATGCGTCACAGCGGCCGCTGATACGGAAGAATCGCCCTCTGGATCGCCGGCGCAGCTGACGTACACGATCCCTATATCCAGCGCACGGAGGCACTCTTGTCCATTCTCGAAGGAGCCACCGCTCCCGACTTCTCGCTCGTCTCGGAGACGGGTGCCACGGTCTCGCTCTCTGCCCTGAGGGGCTCACCGATCGTCCTCTACTTCTACCCCAAAGACGACACGCCCGGCTGCACCACGCAGGCGTGCGGTATCCGCGATGCCTGGGGGGCGTTCGAGCGCAGCGGGGCTGTCGTGCTCGGCATCAGCCCCGACGGGGAGGCATCTCATCTCCGGTTCAAGGCGAAGTTCGACCTGCCGTTCACGCTGCTCTCGGACCCCGATCATGCGACAGCCGAGGCGTACGGCGTCTGGGTCGAGAAGTCGATGTACGGTAAGACCTACATGGGCGTCGAGCGCGCGACCTTTGTGATCGACGCCACCGGAACGGTCACCAGGGTAATGAGAAAGGTAAAGCCAGACTCACATGCCGATGACGTGCTCGCCTCTCTCGCCGGGTAGCGCGCGCTTCGCGGCCGACCTCGTGCGCAGAACAGGGGCCTCAGAGGGCCCCTGTTCATATGCGGATGAGAGGACTTGAACCTCCACGTCCTTTCGGACACACGGATCTGAACCGTGCGCGTCTACCAATTCCGCCACATCCGCGCGACGGCGATTCTACCCGCCGCCGACACTTCCGGCATCCTGCACGGAAACCGCTGCGCCCTCTCGACGTCACAGTCATCATGATCCGCCTCTTCGGACTCCTCACCGTCTTCGCGCTCCTCCTCCTTCCTGGTCACACCGGCCTGCGCGACGGCCCGCAGGGCGGCGGAGCACTGCGCGAGGTCGTCGTGACGCTCCACTCCCCCTCACTCGCAGGCACGACCGACTCCGGCATCCGCTCCGTCGTCAATCGGGAGCAGGCCCGGTTCGCTGCCGACCTCCGCCAGGCGATCCCCCGCGCAAGGATCATCTGGCGCTACCGACTCGTCCTGAACGGAGCAGCGGTCCTTGTGCCCGAGCAGGCGCTTCCCCGACTCGCCCGACTCCCGGGGGTCAAAACGGTAGACGTGGGAGCCGCCTACACGGTGGCCTCGGTCAGCGTCGCTGACGTCCTCCGCGCAGCGCCGCGCTGGCAAACAGGGCTCCCGAACAGCGGCGAGGGGATGAAGATCGCGATCATCGACGACGGGGTAGACCAGAGCCATCCGTACTTCTCTCCAACGGGATACACGATGCCTGCCGGCTTCCCGAAGGGCCAGACGGCCTACACGACGGCGAAGGTCGTCGTTGCCCGGGCGTTTGCACCGGCAGGGACGGGGTGGCGGAACGCCCGCAAGCCCTTCGATGCAGAGCAGTCCGAGCACGGGACACATGTCGCCGGGATCGCCGCCGGCAATGCGGGAACGAAGGCCGATGGGAACATCATCTCGGGCATCGCGCCGCGTGCGTTCATCGGCAACTACAAGGCGCTGTCCATCCCGACCGCTTCGGGAGTCGGTCTCGACGGCAACGCCGCCGAGATCGTGGCGGCGATCGAGGCAGCCGTCGCCGATGGAATGGACGTTATCAACCTCTCGATCGGAGAGCCGCAGGTCGAGCCGTCCCGCGATCTGGTCGCCCTCGCACTCGACGGCGCTGCGCGCGCCGGAGTTGTCCCGGTCGTGGCAGCGGGCAACGATTTCGACGAGTTCGGCGGAGGGTCGGTCTCGTCACCCGGAACCTCTGCACGCGCGATCACCGTTGCCGCCGTGACGACCCCCTCTCTCCAGAGGAGGAGCAGCATCGCGGGGTTCAGCAGTGCCGGGCCAACGCCGCTTTCGCTCAGGCTCAAGCCGGACGTGAGCGCGCCGGGCGTCTCGATTGTCTCGGCACTCCCCGGCGGCCGCTTCGAGGCGTGGTCGGGAACGTCGATGGCCTGCCCGCAGGTCGCCGGGACGGCAGCACTCCTGCAGGAGCGGCACCCTGACTGGTCGGTTGCCGTCCTCAAGGCGGCGCTGATCGGCTCGGGGAGCACCGTCGAGGTTGAAGGCAAGCCTGCGCCGCCCACGCGAGGCGGCGGCGGACTCATCGACCCGGTGCGGGCAGACACGCCGCTGATCGCCTCGTCGCCCCCCTCGGTCTCCTTCGGCCTCGTCTCTCCCGACACAAGCGTGCCGGTGCAGCTCCAGGTCTCCGACGTAGGCGGCGGGGCCGGAGTCTGGACGGTCGCCGTCGAGACAGCCGAGCAGGAAGCGGGCGCCGCCCTCGCTGTTCCTCTGACGGTCTCCGTGCCCGGCCAGCTCTCGATCACCGCCAGTGTCGGTGCTGCCGCAGCGGACGGCGATTTCTCCGGCGCCGTCCTGCTGACACGTGGTGCAGAGGAGCGCCGGATACCCTTCTGGCTCCACGTCAGCCGCCCCGGCCTCGCCACCGTGCAGGGCGTCCGTCTGAGCGCACCGGGGCGGTACATCGGAGACACGCGCGGGCAACCGGCCCGCGTATCGCGCTACCGGTACCCGGATGTCCCCGCGAACGGCAGCGTCAGTGCCTCGCTGCAGGGCCCCGAACAGGTCTTCCGGTTCACGCTCACGAAGCCTGTCGCAAACTTCGGTGTCGCGATCACGCACAGAGGCGCAGGTGTCACGGTCGAGCCTCGTGTGATCGTGGCAGGGAACGAGAATCGCCTCACGAGCTACGCGGCGCTTCCCGTCTATCTGACCCCGTACCTGGCGCAGTTCGGCTCCCCGGTGCTCGCGGCCGGCGCCCTGCGCCCCCGGCCGGGCATCTATCACGTCGTCTTCGACAGCCCGAAGCCGGGCGGGGCAGGACGCTACTCGTTCCGCTTCTGGGTCAACGACACCCAACCCCCGAATACGAACCTCCTGCGGAGCCGCGTCGGGCGCAACGCGCCTCTCGTCGTGGCCGTCTCGGACACGGGTGCGGGTACCGACCCGAACACGGCTCTGGCAACGATCGACGGAACGACCCGGACCACCACCTGGGCCGGCAACACACTGCGGATCGCCACCGTTGGGCTCACCCCCGGGTCCCATCGACTCCGACTGCAAGTCTCCGACTTCCAGGAGTCGCGCAACAGTGAGAACGTGCCGCAGATCCTGCCGAACACCCGGGTGCTGACAACGACGATCATGATCCGGTAGCGAAGAGCCCGGCTGTCAGGTCGGGGAGCTCAACGAGGCGTTTCGCGCTCCTCGATCGTCGGCAGTGACTCGAGATCGGCCTGAACGCTGCGGACGAACTCGTCGTCGTCGCTCGTGACCACCGTCAGCTTCGCCTTGCGCTTCCCCCGGTTGCGCAGACGCCGTGCGTCAGCTCCGGCGAGACGCTCGAACCTCGGCCACTCGGCAACAACAGCGACACCGAGGGCGATCGCGAGCAGCACGATCCAGGGCCAGGTCATTCGCCCAGTCTACCTCCCGCACCGCTCGAATCACATCCTCTCCCTTCAGCCACCGACCCAGATCTCCATCACGAGGTCGGCGAGTGGCACGCCTCCCTCCGGGGTGACGAGCCACGTATCCTGCATGTAGAGACAGCCCTCGCCGTCCGCAGCAATCGCATGGGGATGCATCGAGAACACCATGTTCTCCTGCAACTCGACCTCGGAGCCCTCCCCCACCTTCGGAAACTCGATCATCGTCATCCCGATCGAGTGCCCGGTGACATGGCCTAGGTGATAGCCACGGTCGCTGAAGCCCTTCGAGACGGCCGTGTGCACGTCGTGGCACGTTGCTCCGGCCCGCATCGATGTCTTGGCCGCGTCGTAGTACTCGAGGTAGGCCTCCATCATGCGCTTCGTCTCGTCCGACGGTGTCGTGTCGGGCCCGCACACCGCACGCGAGACCTCGACCCAGTGCATGCCCGGCCCCGCCACCTCGAGTGAGGGCAACACGAATCCACCCAGGACTTCCTCCGACCGTGCGATCTTGAACTCCGGCCGCGCGTAGGTGTCGGTGCCGGTCAGCACCATGTTCATCGTCAGTCGTCCGCAACCCTCCGCGATGAAATACTCCTCGGCCACTGCCATCACCTCGGCAGCCGTCTTGCCGGGCGCGTACGCCTCGTGCCAGATCTCGAAGCCCCGCTGGTTGATGCGTACCGAGTCGCGCACCGACACGAGCTCTGCCTCGCTCTTGACCGCGCGGGCGAGATCGAACTCGACGTCGAAGGAGACGAGATCGAGGCCGGCGAGCGCCTGGTAGTCGCGCACCGTCATGATGTAGTCGAGGCCGTAGACGCCGATCCGCTTCCAGCCGCCGCCGCGGACATGGTCGGCGATCAGCTCGCCCGGCCGCGCGTGGAAGATCTGCTCGAGCGGGGTCATGGCGTGCTCGCCCACGTACCGCGCCTCAGTCGGGAAGACGACGTATGCATCTCCGTCGGCCGGCAGCACGACGTAGGCATAGCGGTGCACGATCTGGAATCCCGACATGTAGGTCACGGCGCCCTCGAAGCCGCTGTACTCGCTGCCGGAGACGATCAGGGCATCGAGCCCGTGCTCGCCCATCGCCGTCCGTATGTTTGCGTGACGTCGTTCTAGCTCGCTGCCTAGGTCCATGAGGCTTCTACTCCTTTGACGAGTGTGGTGATGGTGTCGTGCAGCGGGGTCGGAATGCCGAGCTCGCGGCCGAAGCGCGCGATACCCCCGTTGAGATAGTCGATCTCGGTCAGTCGTCGGGCCTCGACATCCTGCAGCATCGAGGCCTTGTGGCCGTAGGCGACCTCGGGCTTCGCGGCATGGTCGATCAACGCCTCCGGGTCGGCATCGAGGGTGATGCCCTGGGCGGCGGCGACCGCCTTGCCCTCGTCCACGAGGCCACTGACGAGCGCACGGAGATCGGGACGCTCGCAGACACGCCCGTGCGTGAGGCCCGTAAGCGCTCCGATCGGGTTCGTCGAGGCATTGAAGATCACCTTGCGCCACTGGGCAGGCCGGGCGTCGGCGACTGCCGCCGCAGGCATCCCGCCGCGCGTGCACGCGTCGGCGAGCGCCTCGACCTCGGCGGGAGTCGCGGGCGCCGGCTCGAACGGGGAGAACGTCGTGTCGCCCTTCACGTCCCACTGCACGTGCCCCGGTTCGAGGAGCTTTCCCGCAGGGAACGTCGTGCCGCGAATAACCCGTGAGACGTGGCGGGCGAGCGTCTCCTCGTTCCCGACGCCGTTCATCACGGAGGCAACGGCGCCGTCGGTAAAGACGTGTGCCGTTGCGGCAAGGGCCGAGTCGGCGTGCATCGCTTTGGTTGCGACGATTCCGAAGTCGCACGGGGGCAACGCAGCGGGGTCGCTCGTGGCACGCAGACGCGCGTGCACGTTGCCGGCACCCGAGAGCATGAGTCCATCCCGCCCGATCGCGTCCACGTGTGCCTGGTACAGGTCGAACGCCCACACCTCTACGTCCTCGAGGGTCGCGAGATTGGCGGCAAAGAGCGATCCCACGGCGCCGCAGCCGACGATGCAGATTCTCATGGTGCTTCATCTCCCGTGGTGTGAGGGTGCCGTCGTGTCAGCCAGACGAGCGAGAACTCCCTGCCGCCGGTGACCCCCGAGGGGCGCAGGATCAGCATCGCAGCCATCAGGGC